>NZ_JAYFUI010000096.1:0-18381 GCF_034961125.1 Pseudomonas machongensis
CGACGAACGCAGCTTTGTTGTTCTTGCGGAAGTCGGCGATGGTTTTGAAGTCGGGTTTGAGCCGGTTGATCAGCCACATCACTTCGATGTTGCGCTGGCATTCGGCTTCCAGGCGCCGGGACGAGCGAATGCGCTGGAAATAACCATAAAGGTAGAGCTTTAGCTGATCGGCGGGGTCGTACGCGGGGCGCCCGGTGGCCTTGGGCTGAGTTTTCTCAAAGCCGAGCTGACCCAGATCAAGCTTGGCGACATACAGGTCGATGACCCGTACGAGGTGATCTTCCGGGATCAATTCCTCCAGCGAGACCGGGAACAAGCTGGTCTGGCTGCGGGACTCTCCTTGTATGTAGGCCATAACGAAGAATGCTCCGTATCTTTCGATACGGAGCATTCTCTTAAAGGGCGGGGCAGATTGCTAGGTTTTCACACAGTCTGCAAGGGCGTCTTCTTCTGTTTCGGATTTGGTGGAGCCGGGGGGATTTGAACCCCCGTCCGCCAGTACTCCGCTGTCGGTACTACATGCTTAGCCGTGTCTATTGAGTTAATCCGCAGCCGCCCGACGGGCAGGGTGCTTTGGACGAGTTGGGTAAGTTTTAGTCGCTTTGCCCCCAACGTGCTACACGACGATCCTGTTCTGTATGACAATCACTTCGGGTTTACAGGCATCCCCTAGTGATTGCTGGAGCCGAAGCTACCAGGAGAGCGGGCTCAGCTGCTTACGCAGCGAGAGCGTAGCCCTCGTAGTTTTCGTCATTGGCAACTATAGAAAGTTGCAACAGTGGATTTACGAGTTCTGTTACCAACTCGGCATGCACCTAGAGTTTCGCTACCGGCGTCGAATCCTGATCGGCCCCACACTCAGCTCTAGCTGACGTATCTCTCGACACGTGCCGCCGAGTATACGCCTTTGCGCGGGCGGCGTCGACTGCTGGTGCCGCCACCCGTTGCAACAGAGCGGCTCAGGCGCCGCTGCCGCCGGCCGAGCCGCTGCCTTTCTCGGTTTTCTCAAGACGCTCCAGCACCTTGCTGGTGATGGCGATGCACTCCTTGGTGTCGCCGCTGGCCTGGGCGGCCTTGGCTTTGTCGACATGCTCGGTGAGTGCCTTGTCCAGGCCTTCGGACGTGGCGCCGGCGGTGGCCATGCTGTCGTTGATCTTCTGCAGGTTGATCGCGCAGAGGTCATCGGCAGCGAATACAGGCGAGGCCAGCAGGGTGGCGGCCGCGAAGAGGGCGGAAAGCGCTGTACCTTTCATGGGTGTCTCCTGGTGAAGGCCTCTGGAAGGTGGGCCTGAAAGGTGGACTGTGGCCATTGGCCAAGGGTTCCATCGGGGTTGATCGGGCGATCCACCAACCCCGTCGCGAGTAAAGAGGGTGAGGCAACCGGTCACGCGGCAAACAACCACACAGCCTGCCCTGGCATTCGGGACTATGCTTCCCAACAGCCGTTGATCTGGATCAATCGTTCCAGATGAAACGAGTTGGCCGCCTGGCCAGAATCCCTGCGATCGAACAGAACAATTCGACAACAGCGCACTCGATTACCGTGGGGGCAGTGAGCGCGAGGGTCACGAGCCTGAACGCGCGGATTACCTGAAGAGGAAGCACTATGTTCGGTTTAGAGGCCTTGGAGCTCGCCCGAATCCAGTTTGCGTTTACCGTATCCTTCCACATCCTGTTCCCGGCCATCACCATTGGCCTGGCGAGCTACCTGGCGGTCCTCGAGGGCCTCTGGCTGAAGACCCACAACAATGTCTACCGCGACCTCTACCACTTCTGGTCGAAGATCTTTGCCGTCAACTTCGGCATGGGGGTAGTCTCGGGGTTGGTCATGGCCTATCAGTTCGGCACCAACTGGAGTCGTTTCTCCGATTTTGCCGGTGCCGTGACTGGGCCTTTGCTGACCTACGAAGTGCTCACTGCCTTCTTCCTCGAAGCGGGTTTCCTCGGGGTCATGCTGTTCGGCTGGAACCGCGTGGGGCGGGGGCTGCACTTCTTCTCCACGGTGATGGTGGCGCTCGGCACGCTGGTGTCGACCTTCTGGATCCTTGCCTCCAACAGTTGGATGCAGACGCCCCAGGGCCACGAGATCATCGATGGTCGGGTGGTGCCGGTCGACTGGCTGATGGTCATCTTCAACCCCTCGTTCCCCTACCGCCTGATGCACATGGCCACCGCTGCGTTCGTGGCCACGGCGTTCTTCGTCGGTGCCTCGGCGGCCTGGCATCTGCTGCGCGGGCGGGATAATCCGGCGGTGCGCAAGATGCTGTCGATGGCCATGTGGATGGCGCTGATCGTCGCGCCGATCCAGGCGGTGATCGGCGACTTCCATGGCCTGAACACGCTCAAGCACCAACCGGTGAAGATCGCCGCCATCGAGGGGCACTGGGAGAACAAGCCCGGCGAGCCGACGCCGCTGATCCTGTTCGGCATCCCCGATATGAAAGCCGAGACCACGCGCTTCAAGGTGGAGATTCCGGCGTTGGGCAGCCTGATCCTGACCCACAGCCTGGACAAGCAAGTGCCGGCGATGAAGGAGTTTCCGCCTGAGGACCGGCCGAATTCGACCATCGTGTTCTGGTCGTTCCGGGTCATGGTCGGGCTGGGCTTCCTGATGATCTTCGTCGGCCTGTGGAGCCTGTGGCTGCGCAAGCGCGGCACGCTCTATACCTCGCGGCCGTTCCTCCACCTCACGTTGTGGATGGGGCCGTCTGGGTTGATCGCGATTCTTGCGGGCTGGTTCACCACCGAGATCGGTCGTCAGCCGTGGGTGGTGTATGGGCTGATGCGCACGGCGGACGGGGTGTCGAACCACAGCTACGGGCAGCTCGGCTTCACCCTGGTGATGTTCGTGGTGGTTTACTTCGCGCTGTTCGGTACCGGTCTGGGCTACATGATGCGCCTGGTGCGCAAAGGGCCGCACACCGGAGAGGGCGACGCACAGCCGCCGGGCGGTCCGGGGCAGAAACGCACGCCAGCGCGGCCGTTGTCGGCTGCCGACGATGGTGGCGCGGACCACGATACTGCCAGCCTGAACAAGGGGAACTGAGCCATGGGTATCGATCTTCCGCTGATCTGGGCCGTGATCATCATCTTCGGGGTGATGATGTACGTGGTCATGGATGGCTTCGACCTGGGAATCGGCATGCTCTTCCCCTTCGTCAAGGGCGAGCGTGACCGTGATGTGATGATGAACACCGTCGCCCCGGTATGGGACGGCAACGAGACCTGGCTGGTGCTGGGCGGGGCGGGGCTGTTCGGGGCTTTCCCGATGGCCTATTCGGTGGTGCTCGAGGCGCTGTACCTGCCGCTGATCCTGATGTTGGTGGGCCTGATCTTCCGTGGCGTGGCCTTCGAGTTCCGCTTCAAGGCCAAGGACGACAAGCGTCACCTGTGGGACAAGGCGTTCATCTGGGGTTCGCTGGTGGCCACTTTCTTCCAGGGCGTGGCGCTGGGGGCCTTCATCGAGGGCTTCAAGGTGGTCGACCGCCACTACGCTGGTGGCGCGTTTGACTGGCTGACGCCGTTCAGCATCTACAGCGGCCTGGGCCTGATCGTGGCGTACACGCTGCTGGGTTGCACCTGGCTGATCATGAAGACCGAAGGGCCGCTGCAGAAGCAGATGCACGACCTGGCGCGCCCGTTGGCGCTGGTGCTGCTGGTGGTGATCGGCATCGTCAGCCTGTGGACGCCGCTGGCTTATCCACAGATCGCCGATCGCTGGTTCAGCATGCCCAACCTGATCTGGTTCATGCCGGTACCGGTGTTGGTGCTGGTGACCTTCTATGGGTTGCTCAAGGCGGTGGCGCGCAACGCCAACTACACGCCGTTCCTGCTGACCTTGGTGCTGATCTTCCTGGGCTACAGCGGGTTGGGTATCAGCCTGTGGCCGAACATCATTCCGCCGTCGATCTCGATCTGGGATGCCGCTGCGCCAGCGCAGAGCCAGGGCTTCATGCTGGTGGGGACGCTGTTCATCCTGCCGTTCATCCTGGGGTACACCTTCTGGAGCTACTACGTGTTCCGCGGCAAGGTGACCCACGACGATGGCTACCACTAGGGAGTGCCGGGCGATGGATATCGAGGAGAAGAAACCGTTGTGGCAGCGCCTGGGTTGGCTGGTGCTGATCTGGGCGCTGAGTGTCGCGGCGCTGGGGATCGTGGCCTATGGCATGCGCATGTTCATGAGTGCGGCGGGGTTGAGTACGCACTGAGCCGGGTAGGGGCACCTTCCTGGTTCAAAATCTAAAGGCCAGCCCAGCCCTTGTGGGGGCGGGCTGGTCCCGCGATCACCGGCGCAGCCGGTGCCAGACACCGCAGTGCCCTTTTCGCGGGACCAGTCGGGACGTCGAACCGCCGCTCTCACAGAGGTCACGTCCGGTTTAATGAACGCTGTTGCGGGCGATTTCCAGATCGTTCAGCAGGCCTTTGGCCAGTGCGCTGAGGTAATGCAGTGCTGTGATGGAGGCCGGGGCGGCCTGTTCCTGGTCGCTCAGGTCGCGAATGCAGCCCACTAATACCGAGACTTCCTCCAGCACCCGCTCCGGTGACAGGCCGGGTTGCACGCGGAACATGTCCAGGAAGCTTGCGACGCCGGCGGTGGTGTAGTCGTTGGGGTGATCACTCATGCTCGAGCCCTCGCATCAGCGGGGCTGGGGATGAAGCGGGGTGGGTCGGGGACGATCTTTTTCATGGCGAATATCCAGTATCGATAGATGAAACCGCCGTTCATCCTTCTCACCAGATGAGGGTGGCAGCCGCGTATGGGGTGAGAAAACCGAGGATACTGGAACCCGGCCAGACCGAAGTCTGCCCATACACGGCCGCCATGACTGCAAGCCTGGGTCAATATCGTTCGGGTTTCTCACGCCCGGTCGCCAACTCGACGACCCAGCGACGGTATCCCTGAGACATTTCCCCGACAATCAAGACGCTTCCGCAAAGTGCGTAGGATAGTTCCCAGGAAGATTTGCTTGAAGCTGGCAGGCTGCAGATTCAGAAACGTCCTATCCGGCGCCTGAATTTTTTGTGGGAGCGGGCTTGCCCGCGAAAAGGACACTGCGGTGCATGGCACCGGCTTCGCCGGTGATCGCGGGACAAGCCCGCTCCCACAGAAGACTGGTTCCCACAGAAGACTGGCTGGTTTCAAACCCTAAGCCTTCCCGGCATTGGGCTGGCCTTTGGATTTTTTACAAGACAGTTGGCCCTACGATCACTTGCGCGCCTTGAGCACCACGAACTTCGGCGTCGCCGCGACCTGCTCCACACCGCGGAACAACCGCGACAGCTTGCTGTGATAGCCCAGGTGGCGATTGCCGACGATGTACAGCGCGCCGCCGACCACCAGCGCCTCCCGGGCCTGCTGGAACATGCGCCAGGCGAGGAAGTCGCCAACCACCTGCTGCTGGTGGAATGGCGGGTTGCACAGCACCACATCCAGCGACTGCTTCTGCTGCCCGGCCAGACCATCATCAGCATGGATGTCCGCCGCGCGATCACCCAGTGCCGCCCGCCAGTTTTCCCGCGCCGATTGCACGGCCATGTACGACTCGTCCACCAGGGTGTAGTGCGCATCCGGGTTGACCTGTGCACTGGCGATGGCCAGCACGCCATTGCCGCATCCCAGGTCGGCGACGCGGGCGCTGCCGAGGTTGCGCGGCAGGTGCGGGAGGAAGGCGCGGGTGCCGATGTCCAGGCCTTCGCGGCAGAACACGTTGGCATGGTTGACCAGCTCCAGCGCTGGGCTGTCCAGGCGGTAGCGGGTGGGGTAGGGCGAGGTGGCGACAGGTCGCTCGCCGACCGTGGCGATCAACAGGCGCGCCTTTTTCTGCGCAAGCGACGCCTGGACCGGGCCGATGTACTGCTCCATCAGGTCGCCGGCGGCGCGGGGCAGATGCTTGATCATCGCCCCGGCGATCACCTCGGCGCCGGGCGCCAGCTTGCCTTGCAGGCGGATCAGTTGTTCCTCGAGCAATGCGAGGGTCTTGGGCACGCGAATCAGCACACGGTCGAACGGCCCTTGCCAATGCTCGCTGGAGGGTATGAAGGGCACGGCGTCGTAGGGTTTGCCATTGCGCGCGAGGTTTTTTTCCAGGGCCAGGTGGGCCAGGTGGGAGTCGCCGCTGCTGGTCACCTGCACATGGCCGGCGAGGCTGGCCGCCAGGGCGCCGAAGCTGTCGTTGAGGATCAGCACGCGACACGTGGTTTGCGGTGCCTGGGCTGCCAAGTGGCTCAGCAGGTACTCGTCGGCAGCGTCGAAGGCTTGCAGGGGGTCGTTGTTCTGCTCCGGTTGACGGATCAGGTCGAGTTCGGCGAATGGGCTGGTCAGCAGGGGCATGGGGGAACGGGCTCGATGCGGCTTTGCCTGCGGTGGATGATCGCAGGCGTCAAAGCGTTCGATTCTACAGGGCTTTGCCGATAGCGGGCAGTTACTTCCAGATCAAGCCGCGGGCGGCGGCAACTGCGGCGGCAGCGGTCTTGTTGGACACGCCGAGCTTGGTGATCACACTGCGGATATGGAAGTTCACGGTACTCTGCGACAACGAGAGAATGCAGGCGATGTCGGACGCGGTCTTGCCGTCAGCGGTCCACTTGGTGACTTCCAGCTCACGGTCGGTCAGGGCAGGGGCTGGGTCCATCAGTCTGCGGTGATGTTCGCAGATCAGTTCATGCAGTACGTTGTGCAGCCAGAGCAATTGTGCGCTCTTGGTCAGGAATTCGAGCGTCGAGACCTTGTGCTCGGGGCGGGCCACGCTGAGCTGGCTGGCGTGGTTGATGTGGTCGTAGAGCGACTGCGTCCACCCATGACGCAGGCCATGGCTGCAAGCGAGGCTGCGGTATTCGGGGGCTTCGTCGTAGAGCTTGTCTTCCCAGAGCACCGGGACCGTGGAGCGGCGGCTGAGGGCTATGATGGGGTCTTGCTCGATGAAGTTGCGATCCGCCTGGTAGTGGGCATTCCATTCTTTTGGAAAATTGTTGTACAGGATTACATGGGCACGTTGCGCGGGAACATGCAGGTGCAGGGCAAGCCCCACGTACTCCATGTCCATCTCCTGAACCAGTGCGATGGCGTGGTCGAACATACGTTCGGGGTGCCTTTCGCCCAGCAATATCTGGAGATTTTCCGGCTTCCAATGCGACATGTTGTTGCTCCAAGTGGATCCAAATTTTGGTGGCACCCATCCGAGTGTAGGAAAAGCTGACTAAAGCGCTGGAAATTTTTCGCTATAGCGTGTGCTATCGATATAGATTTAGTTGTACCGATTTTGTACGAGACCCTACAGCTCCTCGGTGTTCCTGGGCGTCACTTTGCGCCACACTTGGCGCATTCACCTCGGGAGTCCGTCATGACCGCCAGTGCCGACAAATTCACTTCACAAACCCTGCTCGATGTCCAACCTCTGACGCCGAACCTTTTCAGCCTGCGCGTAACCCGTGATGCGGGGTTCCGTTTCCGTGCCGGGCAGTTCGCGCGCCTTGGGGTGGCCAAGGCCGACGGCAGTGTGGTGTGGCGGGCCTACTCGATGGTCAGCGCGCCCCATGACGAGTTTCTTGATTTCTTTTCCATCGTGGTGCCGGGCGGTGAGTTCACCAGTGAGCTGAGCCGGCTGGGAAAGGGTGACACCCTGCTGATCGACCGCCAGGCCTTCGGCTACCTGACCCTGGATCGTTTCGTCGGTGGCCGCGACCTGTGGCTGCTGGCCACAGGCACCGGTATCGCCCCTTTCGTGTCGATCCTCCAGGACTTCGAGGCCTGGGAACGCTTCGACAACATCAAGCTGGTGTATTCGGTGCGCGAAGCCAAGGAGTTGGCGTACGTGGATCTGATCACCGGGCTTGAGCAGCGCGACTACCTGGCCGAGTTCGCCGGCAAGCTGCAGTTCATTCCGGTGGTCACGCGTGAGGTGCACCCTGGCGCACTGAATGCGCGGATCACTACGCTGATCGAGAACGGCGAGTTGGAGCGGGCTGCGGGGCTTGAGTTTTCGCCGGAGCATTCGAGGATCATGCTGTGCGGCAACCCTGAAATGATCGACGAGACACGCAAGGTGCTGAAGGCGCGCGACCTGCAACTGAGCCTGAGCAAGCGGCCGGGACAGGTGGCGGTGGAGAACTACTGGTAGGAACGCTATCCGGGGCCGTATCGCGGCCCCGGAACGTTTTGGTCAGGGCTGGCGGTTCTGCGCCTTGAGCAGGTCGCGGATCTCGGTCAGCAGGGTTTCCTGCGGCGTCGGCACCGGCGGGGTGGTGGGCGCCACGGCCTCTTCGCGCTTGAGGCGGTTGATCGCCTTCACGCCCATGAAGATGGCGAAGGCCACGATCACGAAGTCGATGACGGTCTGGATGAACTTGCCGTAAGCCAGCACCACTGCCGGGATATCACCCTGCGCAGCCTTGAGCGTGATCGCCAGGTCACTGAAGTCCACCCCGCCGATCAGCAGGCCCAGTGGCGGCATGATCACGTCGCCCACGAACGACGAGACGATCTTGCCGAAGGCCGCGCCGATGATGATACCAACCGCCATGTCGACGACATTTCCCTTGACCGCGAAGGCCTTGAACTCGCTGAGCACGCCCATGTTTTATTCCTTTGTAACAAATGGTGAGGTAAACGCAGTGTAAGCCACTAAAACGCTTCATGCGCTGCATTCAGGGCTACAGACTGCCATTAGAACGAATAGTTTTGTCGCACGCAGCCGCGCCCGAGGCACATCGGGCTTGGGCTATCATGGCAGTCTTTGCCCAGGAGACTGACCCGATGGCCAAGGCCAAGCGCTTGTATGGCTGCACCGAGTGCGGCGCGACCTTTCCCAAATGGGCCGGCCAGTGTGGCGAATGCGGCGCCTGGAACACCCTGGTCGAGACCATGATCGAAAGCGGCGGCGCTGCAGCGCCTGCCGGGCGTGCGGGCTGGACCGGGCAGCAGGCGCAGATCAAGACCCTGGCCGAGGTGAGTGTCGAGGAGATCCCGCGCTTCACCACCAGCAGCACCGAACTCGACCGTGTGCTCGGCGGCGGCCTGGTCGATGGTTCGGTGGTGCTGATTGGCGGTGACCCGGGTATCGGCAAGTCCACCATCCTGCTGCAGACCCTGTGCAACATCGCCACGCAGATGCCTGCGCTGTACGTCACCGGCGAGGAGTCGCAGCAGCAGGTGGCCATGCGTTCCCGGCGCCTGGGCCTGCCCCAGGACCAGCTCAAGGTGATGACCGAAACCTGCATCGAAACCATCATCGCCACGGCGCGGGTGGAAAAGCCGCGGGTGATGGTGATCGACTCGATCCAGACCATCTTCACCGAGCAGCTGCAATCGGCTCCCGGTGGCGTGGCCCAGGTGCGCGAGAGCACGGCGCTGCTGGTGCGTTACGCCAAGCAGAGCGGCACGGCGATCTTCCTGGTTGGCCACGTGACCAAGGAAGGCTCGCTGGCAGGCCCGCGGGTGCTCGAGCACATGGTCGATACCGTGCTGTATTTCGAGGGCGAATCGGACGGACGCCTGCGCCTGCTGCGAGCGGTGAAGAACCGTTTCGGCGCGGTCAACGAGCTGGGTGTGTTCGGCATGACCGACCGTGGCCTGAAGGAGGTGTCCAACCCTTCGGCGATCTTCCTCAACCGCACCCAGGAAGAGGTGCCGGGCAGCGTGGTGATGGCCACCTGGGAGGGCACCCGGCCGATGCTGGTCGAGGTGCAGGCGCTGGTCGATGACAGCCATCTGGCCAACCCGCGACGGGTCACACTGGGCCTGGACCAGAACCGCCTGGCGATGTTGCTGGCGGTGTTGCACCGCCACGGCGGCATTCCCACCCATGACCAGGACGTGTTCCTCAACGTGGTCGGCGGGGTCAAGGTGCTCGAGACCGCCTCTGACCTGGCGCTGATGGCAGCGGTAATGTCGAGCCTGCGCAACCGCCCGTTGGCCCATGGCCTGCTGGTGTTCGGCGAGATCGGTCTTTCTGGCGAGGTGCGCCCGGTGCCCTGCGGCCAGGAGCGCCTGAAGGAGGCGGCCAAGCATGGCTTCAAGCGCGCCATCGTGCCCAAGGGCAACGCCCCCAAGGAACCGCCGGCAGGCTTGCAGGTGATTGCGGTGACGCGTCTGGAGCAGGCCCTGGACGCACTGTTCGAGTGATCGCACTTCTTGCAAGTGATTCTCAGTAGCGAGTAGCATTCCGCCACCTTGCGACCACCAGCTGGAGTGCGTGTGGCGGAGTCCGACCTCAAGCGCTTGTTCATCAAGCATGCGAAAACCCTGCAGGGGCTGCTGACGCGCAAGGTGCGCGATCCGCAGCTCGCTGCCGATCTGGTGCAAGAAAGTTTCCTGCGCCTAGCCGAACAGCAGCGCCAGGAAACCATCGAAAACACGCCGGGCTACCTGTACCGCACGGCGCACAACCTGATGATCGACCACCTGCGCCAGCAGCAGCGGCGCAAGACCGACCCGGTGCCCCACGAGGCTCTCGAAGGCATCGTCGAAGAACGCCCAGGGCTTGAGGAGCAGGCGGCGCGCGAGCAGCATCTGCGTCGCCTGCAAGCGATGCTCGAAGCGCTTCCCGAGCGCACCCAGCAGGTGTTTCGTCTCAACCGCCTGGAAGGCATGACCCACGCCGAGGTCGCCCGCCACCTGGGGATTTCCGACAGCTCCGTGCAGAAGCATCTGGCCAAGGCCCTGGCCTATGTGATGCAGTGCCTGCAGGACGGTGGATGACGAGCGGTTTACTGACAATTGCCCCTTCAGACGTCAGCCCAGACATAACCAGATCGCGAGAGAACCGTGTGAGCAGCGAGAACCAGCCCGAGCAAGCGATTCGCGAGCAGGCCGCCGAGTGGGCGGTGCGCGACAGTGCCGGCCCCTTGAGCGATGAGCAGCAGCGGGCGCTGGAGCAGTGGTGCGCCGCCGATCCGCGGCATGCCCAGGCCTATGAGTTCGCCCGCACGACCTGGGCTGACCTGGGCTCCTTGGCGCAGATCGCGCCGCCTGTGCGCCGCGCATCGCCCTCCACCCTGGCCCGGCCAGTGCCTCGACGTTCGCGCCTGCGCCGGGCGATGACCGCAGCAGCTGCGCTGCTGGTGGTGGCGTTTGGCGTCGCGCAGGCGCCGCAGTTGCTGCTGGACTGGCGTGCCGACTACATCACCGTGGCCGGCGAAGTACGCCGCGTGACGTTGCCCGATGGCAGCCTGGTCGACCTGGACAGCCGCAGCGCCATCGCCCTGGCCTTCGACGACCGGGAGCGGCGTGTGCGCCTGCTGGCGGGGGAGGCGGTATTCAGCGCCGCGCCGGTGTCGGCACAGGAGCGCAGACCTTTCGTGGTCGAGTATGCCGGGGCGACCACCCGTGCGCTGGGCACGCGCTTCGTGGTGGGGCAGGCGGGCGAGGGCGGTTGGGTCGGGATGCTCGAGCATCGCGTGGCCGTCGATCTGCTGACGCCGCCAGCGCGTGGCCGTGCCGATCAGGTGGTCGAGCAGGGGCAGAGCGTGCGTTATGACCAGGCCACTGGTGTGCGGCCCTGGCCGGAGCAGAATCTGCAGCGCGCCACCGACTGGGAGCGTGGGGTGCTGGTGTTCGAGCGTCAGCCGCTGGCCGAGGTGGTGGCGCGGCTCAACCGCTATCGTCCGGGGCGCTTGATGGTGGTGGATTCGCAGTTGGCGCAGCGCGAGGTAAGCGGGGTGTTTCGTCTTGACCAACTTGCGGCGGTTGGCGGGGTGTTGAGCGATGAGCTGCAGGCGCAGCGGCTCGAGCTGCCTGGGTTGACCTTGATCTATTGATCTTTGCTCGGTGGTGGGCTTTTCGCGGGCAAGCCCGCTCCTACAGGTACTCCACTGATTTCTGTAGGAGCGGGCTTGCCCGCGAAAAGAACACCACGGTGGACGGCACCAGCCATGCCAGTGAGCGCGCACCCCTTCCGCCCCCGCAAAATCTTTTTTCATTTCCCCTTACTGACTTTTCCATCCCCGCACGTCTGATTGTTGAGATTGATTTTCATTACTAGAAAACGCCAACAACAGACGAGCCTTCGCAGTGACCACGCCACGACAACAGACCCTTCGACCTTTCGGTCGCCTCGCCCTGGCCAGCAGCCTGGTCCTGGGCACCTGTGCCTTGCCGATGGGGATCGGCATAGCCCACGCCGCGCCAGCGACCAATGCCGCCAGCCGCCAGATGATCCAGTTCGACATCCCGGCCCAGGCCCTCGACAGTGCCGTATTGGCCTACGCCGAGCAGTCGGGCGTGCAGGTGTTCTTCGACAGCCGCAAGCTGGCCGGGCTCAACAGCGCCGGTCTGCACGGCGCGCATGCTGCTGAAGACGGCCTGCGCCAACTGCTGCAGGGCACCCCGGTACGCTATCGCTTCAGTGCCGCCGGCCAGGTAGGGCTGGAGCGGGTGGAGGCCGATGGCCAGGCGCTGGAGCTGGGGGCTACGCATGTCGAGTCGACCCGTGACGGCGACTGGGTCTACATGACCCCGCGCTCGGTCAGCGTCGTCACCCGCAAGCAGATCGACCAGCGCCCGCCGCGCCACGCCGCCGACATGCTCGAGCAGACAGCCGGGGTGTACACCGCGGTCAACCAGCGCGACCCCGGGCTCTCGGTGAACATTCGCGGCGTGCAGGACTATGGCCGGGTCAACATGAACATCGATGGCATGCGCCAGAACTTCAGCGTCAATGGCCACCAGCAGCGCAACGGCGTGATGTTCATCGACCCCGAGTTCGTGCAGAACGTCGAGATCGACAAGGGCACCTCCGCCGGCATGGGCGGCGCCGGGGTGATCGGCGGGATCGCCAGCTTCGCCACCCTCGACGCCCGCGACCTGCTCGCCCCTGGCAAGGAAATCGGCGGCCGCCTGCGCGCCGGGCACGGTATCGGCGAGCTGGGCAACGGCACCTACTTCAACGGCAGTGCGCTGTTCGCCGTGGGCAACGAGGTCGGCGACATCCTGGTCGGCCACAGCGAACGGCATTTCGGCGACTACCGCAGTGGTACGCAGAACGCCGGCAACCTCGGCACCCAGATGCGCGGCAAGCTCGAAGACCGTCAGGCCTGGAAGAGCTGGCTCAACGGCGAGGTCGGCGGCATGGACAGCGTGACCCGCTCGCAGATCTTCAAGCTCGGCCTGAACCTGCCCGATGAGCAGCGTCTGCAGTTCAGCTACTTCGAGACCGACACCGACAGCAAGGACGCCTGGACGGTAAAGGACTCCGGCAGCCACGACTACTACTACCGCGTCACTGGCACCAACGACATCAACGCCAGGAACGCGGCCCTGGACTACAGCTTCAACCCCAACGAACTGATCGACTTCAAGGCCAAGCTCTACTACGTCACCACCCGCCAGGATCGCTGGAACGCCAACAACGCCTCGTCCGAGAACAGCGGCAACCGTGTCGAGGACTACACCGATCGCTACCAGACCGACACCTGGGGCCTGCAGTTGCAGAACACCTCGCGCTGGCATCTGTTCCAGGCCGACAGCCTCACGTTCAACTATGGCAGCGAGGCTTTCCAGGACACCTTCCGCCCCAGCACCAACCGCGTCGCCGCGGTCAACGAAACCGAGTCGCTGCCTTACGTGCAGGGCGCGAACCCCAAGGGCAAGCGGGTCATGGCCAGCCTGTTCGGCAACCTCAGCTACGAGCATGACGACTGGCTGGTGGTCGATGCCGGGCTGCGCTATGACCGCTATCGCCTGACCGGCAAGACTGGCGTCACTACCTGGATGTACCCCGAGGGTGTCACCGAGACCAACCTGCGCCGTCAGCGCACCGACCTGTTGTTCGAGGAAGATCGCGAGGAAGGCCGCTTCTCGCCGACCGTCGGTATCGCCGTGAAGCCGGGGCTGGACTGGCTGCAGGTCTATACCCGCTGGGGCCGTGGCTGGCGTCCGCCGGCGGTGACCGAGGCGTACATGAGCGGCCGCCCGCATGGCGGGGGCAACGAGATGGTCTATCCCAACCCCTTCCTCAAGGCCGAGGAATCGCACAACTGGGAGCTGGGGCTGAACATCTTCAAGGAGTCGCTGCTGCGCAGTGGCGACCGCTTCGCCGCCAAGATCGCCTACTTCGACACCCGTATCGACAACTTCTCGTTTCTCGACACCAACGCCAGCCTGCCGGGCTCCAGCGTATCGGGCATCGCCCTGGGCCGCTCGGTGTACCAGAACAACCTCGAAACCACACAGTTTCGTGGCGTGGAATACAGCCTCGACTACGA
The DNA here is from genome assembly GCF_034961125.1 of Pseudomonas machongensis. Taxonomy (NCBI): domain Bacteria; kingdom Pseudomonadati; phylum Pseudomonadota; class Gammaproteobacteria; order Pseudomonadales; family Pseudomonadaceae; genus Pseudomonas; species Pseudomonas machongensis. Next base: position 14,203 of record NZ_JAYFUI010000096.1, read on the forward strand.
CGCCGGCGATTACTACGGCCAGCTCAGCTACACCCACATGATCGGCAGCAACGACTTCTGCTCCAACCAGTTCTACCTCGGCGGCGCCCAGCAACTGGTCAGCGCCGGTACCGTGCTGCGCCCGGTGCAGGTCGGCAGCCGCATCATCATGCTGCCGGTGCGGGTCTCGCGCGCCGAGGCCAATGCCACCGAGAACAACCGCGTCAGCTGCGGCGACATCATGGGCAACGCCTCCTATATGCCGGCCGACCGTGGCTCGCTGACCCTGGGCATGCGTTTTCTCGACAAGACCCTGGATGTCGGCATGCGCCTGCGCTACAGCGAGGGCAATGGCAAGAACCTCGACACCCACGGCTACAGCCAGATCGACCAGGCCATGTGGCCCAAATACAAGGTCTACGACCTGTACGCCAGCTACTGGATGACCCCCAGCCTGAACCTTGCGCTGTCGTTGGAGAACGCCACCGACGAGGCCTATTTCGTCGCCATGGGCGACGTCAACAACCTGTCCCTGGCCCGCGGCCGGACCCTGAGCGGCATGCTCGAATACCGATTCTGAAACACCTGCGTTCGCCCACTCCGGGCAACACGAGGGCAAGACGCCTTCGTTCAAACCAAGCAGCACAGAGGAACCGTCATGACTATTTCCGTCACCTACGATCCAGCATTCGGCAGCGCCACCGTCGACGACTACCTGGCCTTCTGGAGCGCAGGTTTCGTCACTGCCGGTCACGGCTACAGCAACACCGGCGGCTTCAGCAACGGCAGCCGTGATGGCGACCAGTACGCCACCCACGGCGCCAACGGTTCGGACTACGCCTTCATCGCCGACTCCGACACCTCCAACGGCCTGCACTACGTCTTCGATCCGCTGAAGGCGCCGGGCGACAACCTGAACCACTACCTGTGGGGTTCGCTGGACAACGTCAGCCTGGGCGAAGTGCTCGGCGGTGGCGGCGGCAGCGACTTCAGCCTGAGCAACTACGTGGTCAGCTTCAACGGCCTGGATCTGGATGCCGCGCTGGGTGCCGGTCGTGCCGGCAACGAAGTACAGGGCGTGATCTACGGCCTGATGCAGGGCAACACCTCGGCGCTGGAAGGCGTGCTGGACAACCTGCTGGCCAGCTACGGCGTGTCGACCGACAGCACCTTCGACGCCATCGCCGCGGCACTGAGTGGTGGTGCTGCGAACGTCGCGGCTGCCGAGGCCGTGGGTATCCAGGCGCTGCCTGAAGACCTGGCCCTGGCTGCCTGACGCCAGGCATGAAAAAGGCCAATGGCAGATCGCTCTGTCATTGGCCCTGTTGCATGCACCCTGGCCCGTGTCTTGTCGGGCCCAGGCCGGGGTGCCGCGAAATTCTGCGAGGTGGCGGCTGCCAGGTCAATGGCGACGCCGCCTCGCCTTTCGAGGTCAGCGATGAGTACACCGCGCAACGCCGCCGCCGATGAACTGTGGCAGGCCCTCAAGTCCTGCCGGGGTGGGCTGGGCAATATCGCCCTGTTCACCGCCGTGGCCAACGTGCTGATGCTTGCGCCGGCGCTGTACATGCTGCAGGTCTACGATCGCGTGCTGTCGTCGGGCAATGAGATGACCTTGCTGATGCTCAGCCTGATGGTGCTGGGCCTGTTCGCCTTCATGGGCGTGCTGGAATGGCTGCGCAGCCTGGTGGTGATCCGCCTGGGCACGCGCATGGACCTGCAGCTCAACCCTCGGGTGTTCGATGCCGCATACCAGGCCAGCCTCGACGGGCACAAAGGTAGCGCCCAGCAGGCGCTGGGCGACCTGACCCAGTTGCGCCAGTTCGCCACCGGCCAGGCGTTGTTCGCCTTTTTCGATGCGCCGTGGTTTCCGCTGTACCTGCTGGTGATCTTTCTGTTCAGCCCGTGGCTGGGCCTGCTGGCGGTGGTCGGTACGCTGCTGCTGGCCGGGCTTGCCTGGCTCAACGAGCGCCTCACCCATGGCGAGTTCATCGAGGCCGGGCGGCTGTCGCAGCAGGCGATGCAGCAGGCGTCGGGCAACTTGGGCAATGCCGAGGCGATCGCTGCCATGGGCATGCTCGGTGCCGTACGCCAGCGCTGGAGCCTGCTGCACCATGGCTTCCTGGCCCGGCAGAACCTGGGCAGCGAGCGCAGCGCGGCAATCACTGCGGTATCCAAGAGCGTGCGCCTGGCATTGCAGTCGCTGGTGTTGGGACTGGGGGCCTGGCTGGCGCTGGAGCACCTGATCAGCCCGGGGATGATGATCGCCGGTTCCATCCTGATGGCGCGGGTGCTGGCGCCGATCGATCAGCTGATTGGCGTGTGGCGCCAGTGGGGTTCGGCACGCCAGAGCGCAGAGCGCCTGGGCTTGCTGTTACGCCGTTATCCACCGTTGACCAGCGCGATGCCGCTGCCTGCGCCACAGGGGCGGCTGCGGGTCGAGCAGTTGCATGCCCGGGTGCCTGGCGGGCAGCGGGTCTGCCTGAGTGGTATCGATTTCGAGCTGGCGGCCGGTGAGTCTCTGGGGTTGATCGGTGCCTCGGGGTCTGGAAAATCGACCCTGGCCCGCCTGTTGGTAGGGGCTGCGAACCCTGAGTCGGGCAAGGTCTGCCTCGACGGTGCGGCGCTGGACCAGTGGGATCGCCAGGCGCTCGGCGAGCACATCGGCTACCTGCCGCAGGACGTGCAACTGTTTGCCGGCAGCATTGCCGACAACATCGCCCGGCTTGGCCCGGTGGACGCATCGGAGGTGGTCGCAGCTGCGCAGTTGGCTGGCGTGCACGAGCTGATCCTGCAGTTGCCGCAGGGCTACGACACGCTGCTGGGCGAAGGTGGCGCGGGGCTGTCCGGTGGGCAGCGGCAAAGGATCGGCCTGGCCCGGGCGTTGTATCGCTTGCCGGCGCTGGTGGTGCTCGACGAACCCAACGCCAGCCTCGACGAGGCCGGCGAGCGCGCCTTGCTGGCGGCACTCGCCGAGCTCAAGGCGCGCGGGCGCACGCTGGTGATGATCAGCCACAAGTCGAGCCTGCTGCTGGGGCTGGACAAGCTGCTGGTGCTGCACGGCGGCGTGATCCAGCAGTTCGGCCCGACCGCACGGGTACTTCAGGCTGCGGCCCGTCCTGCAGCTGCCAGTGTCGCACCACCACCAACAGCGGCGCGTAGCGGCGTGACCTACAGCTTCAACCAGGGCGGCCAGAGATCTTGAGCATGAGTGTGCACCCGATGTTTACCCCCGCGTCTGGCGCTGCGTCTGACAAGGTTCATCACCTGCGCGACGATGCCCGAGGCCCGGCGAAGGCCGGGCGCTGGCTGGTGCTGGCGGGCTTTGGCGGCTTCCTGTTGTGGGCCGCGCTGGCGCCGCTGGACAAGGGCGTGCCGGTCAGCGGCAATGTGGTGGTGGCTGGCAGTCGGCAAGCGGTTCAGCATCCCACCGGAGGGGTGATCGGGCAGCTTGCGGTGCGCGACGGCGATCAGGTCCAGGCAGGCCAGGTGCTGCTCAGCCTCGACCCGACACAGGCCCAGGCCCAGCGCGGTTCGTTGCAGGTACAGTACGTGAATGCGCGGGCCATGGAGGCACGTCTGCTGGCCGAGCGCGATTCAGCGCCCGGCGTGACCTTTGCCGCCGACCTGCTCGAGGAGGCCGCCACGCCCTGGGTGGCGACGGTACTGGAGACCCAGCGACAACTGCGCAGCAGCCGCGCCCAGGCGCTGGAGCTGGAGTTGGCGGGTGTGAGCGAAAGTATCGCCGGGACCGAGGCGTCGCTCAGTGGCCTGCAAGGCTCGCTGAGCAGCAAGCAGGCTCAGCGCGAGGCGCTGGACGAGCAACTGCGCGGCCTGCGCGAGCTGGCCCGTGACGGCTACATTCCGCGCAACCGTCTGCTCGACAGCGAGCGCCTGCTGGCGCAGGTCAACGGCTCGATTGCCGAAGACCTTGGCAATATCGGTCGCACCCGGCGCCAGGTCCAGGAGCTGAAACTGCGTGCCAGCCAGCGCCGTCAGGAATTCCAGAACGAGGTGCGCCAGCAGTTGAGCGAGTCCCAGGCCAGCGCCGAGGACCTGGGCAATCGCCTGCGCAGCGCCGAGTTCGACCTGGCCCACACCCAGGTGCGTGCGCCGGTCGCCGGTACCGTGGTGGGCTTGAGTGTGTTCACCAACGGCGGGGTGATCGCGCGCGGTCAGCAGTTGATGGAAATCGTCCCC
>NZ_JAYFUI010000097.1:0-48737 GCF_034961125.1 Pseudomonas machongensis
CGCCTAAAGGTCTTCAGGTCAGGTCTTGAGCAATGAGCGGAGAGAGATAAGGGCTGACTGAGACCCGCATTTCATGCGGCTTATAGGACTTTATAGGCGATTATAGATCGATTATAGAAACCGCTCTGAGCGGCTCCTATGCTGATCCGCTCTACGACTGGAGGGATGACTTACTCGTCAACCTCTCTCAGCTCCTTCGCTGCTTCGTTGAGCAGAAGCCTGGCTTCCCCACCGATAAATTCGGCTTCGACCAAGCAGGCCAGCGTCACTGGAGAGACCTCCAAAACATCGCACAGCGCACGAAATGTGCTGAGCGACGGCGAGTATTCGCCCTTTTCGAGATTCCTCACATACCGGGCCGTCGCCGCAGGTTCGAATTGCTCTTGGGTCAGCCCCCTCTGATGGCGAAGTCGCCGGAAGACAGCCCCAAATGCCAATTTATAGTTCATAGCGCTTGGATGGCTAAAAGGAAGCATTGAACCTATTGCCAGCTCGCAGGAACAGGCAGTATCCTGCCGCTTGCTGAATTTTCGGCTTCTTCGACTTTTTCCGAATCTTGGACGTGCTCAATTTACTGAGCTTCCGGGACGGCGACCTGCATCCAAATTTTAATAACTGGAGAGTGTAAATATGATAAACGCCAGTGAGGACTTTATTAAAAATTATCCCATGATTTTTGCCCAGTCCCGAGAAAACCCGTTGGGAGTCCATTACTGGGGGATAGAGTGCGGGAGCGGATGGTTTGGGCTGTTGGAAGCACTATGCGAGCGTGTTCAGGCGCACGTAGATCACCAGAAAATCGAGCAAGTAGTTTTTAAGCAGGTGAAAGAAAAGTTTGGTGATCTCCGCATTTATTATTCGGGTGGTGATGAATACATCAATGCGGCAATTGATATGGCGGAGGCTTTCTCTGCAATTGTATGTGAGAACTGTGGTGCTCCGGGGGTAAAGCAGCGGTTGAAGGGCGGGTGGATTAAAACAGTATGTCAGGCGTGCATCAGCGAGTTTGAGTCGCGAGTTTAATTCTGGAGGCAGTATGTTTCATACAATGATGGGTGCTCGCGTTATGAACCTATTTGATGAGCATGAAGCGCCAGAGTGGAGGTTTGTATTTCACTCGCTCAATATCGAATGGTTCTATATTACGAAAGTTGAGTGGCAGGATGATGAGCCAGTTGGTGAGCACATGCTGTTGATCGGTGATGTCGCTGAACTTCAGCTCTTGCTTTCCGCAAAGCTTCAATCAACCTCGATCTCAAGCATCTACCTGAATACGCCAGGGCATATGAATCTTAGCGAGCGCCGTGAACAGCATTTGCTTTTGAAGATAGAGGAAGTAGCCGACGTGTATCCTGGCTGCGCGAATATAAATCACATCTACACTATCTGGAGAAATGGGCCGGTAGAAGTCTATTCCGATCAACCTGGAGACTGGATCAACAATGAAAGGGTCGTCCTCTATGACGTAGGTGGAGATTACCTTAAGTCTGTCGAAGCTGAACAGCTGGAATCCACAAAACGTCAGGCATCTATCATGCAGGTCGCAGCTCGCATCCATAAAAATGATGCGAGTGCGTCGAATTTGTGGCTGCTCACTAGCATCGTGGAATTGGGTGCGCGGCGGCCAATCGATATGACTTCGCCGATGGAATATGACTGGCTTCGAAGCTATATCAGCAAAAAATATGCTTTATAAACATAGGGGAGACTGAAGCATGTTTCGTATCATGGCTGTTACAGATGAGCACCTGCTTGATAAGATCAAGGTTTTGCTGGCGGAAAGGTCCAGGATTAAATTCGGATACCCAATCTTTCTGCTCCGCTCCATGGTGTCCTCTCCAAGGCTCAAGGATTTGTATGTGAGAGACTTCTCGATTGATGGGTTGGTCGAGGTCGGGGACAGCTATCTTGATAAATTCACAATGCTTGCTGATCAGCCTCAGAAAACCTACGGGATCAATATCACTCAGTGGAAGTCTGTGGAAAGCGGGGCAACATTCGTTGACGAGTTTCATTTTCGTGACACGTCAGTGATTAAGCTTCAGGTCTGGGCTTTTGATCCGAACACCTTGACACCGGAGCAGTTACGGATTGCAGTTGCGGTGAGCTTTACCGAGCTTGAGATTTTTGATGAGCCACGTCTCGCATTAGCGCTGGATGAGCTTCTTGAGGATATACCGGTTACGACTGATTATGAGTACAAGTTCGGCAGGTAGGCGTGGACTCCTCACACTCTCTTGTGTCTCTGGTCTTCAACTTTTGGAAAGGTGTCGCATAAGTCTTAAGATACGCGACATTCGTACCTAGTCCAAAGTTTCTAGGTTTCTGGTGTCGCGTAAATTAGTCGCAAGTTGTGCTATTCTAAAATCGATAATTGCGACATGTGAGGAGTGATAAATTGAACATTGGCTACGCCAGAGTATCGACAACAGGCCAGGAACTTGAAATTCAAAGGGAGATGCTAATTTCGGTCGGGTGTTCCCGGATTTTCGAGGAGAAGATCAGTGGAGCTAAGATTGACAGGCCTCAGCTAGTCAGGCTGCTTGATCATCTCCGGGAGGGAGATGTGCTGGTGATTACTCGACTAGACCGCCTTGCGAGATCGACGCTTGATCTTCTTTCAATAGCAGAGCGTTTAAATGAGGTTGGCGCAGGTCTGCGATCCCTTGCTGAGCCCTGGCTAGATACCACGACCTCGGCGGGTCAGATGATCCTGACGATATTCGCCGGGATCGCTTCATTTGAGCGTTCCCTCATTATTGATCGCACCCGCACGGGCCGAGAGGCGGCGATGCGTAGAGGCGTGAAATTCGGACCTAAGCATTCCCTCAATGCCCAACAGATTGAGCACGCGATGCAACTGGTGGGGGATGGTAAGCCGGTGTCGCAGATTGCGTCCCTACTCGGTGTGCACCGTTCGACGCTGTATAGGTCCCTCAATCGCTCGATGCCCGAGCTACCCACTCGGGTTGAGTGCGCGAGAGAGGTTTACGATTAGCCGTTCCGGCTGATCTACCCAGGGCCCACTAGGTGCCTTCCTGTGTTGCATTGAGCCAAGCCTGATGGACCCCCTGGGCCGACTACGGATTCCAAAGCCTCAATCGCTCATCCGAAGCGTGCGCCATTCCTGAATGCCAAAGTGCTAGTATCCCGACCAGTACGGTTGCTAGTGGCTCGTGTCTGCAAGGAGATAGGCATGTCATGGAAAATTAAGCTTGAGGATGCTCCCGATGGCTTTGGTGAATGGCTAGAAGTAAGTAGCTCAAAGCCTAACTGGAATGATTTTACCTATAACTATCATGCAACTGTGTATTTCAGTTACGCAGGTGAGTGGATATTCCTCAGTGCGTACCTACTCCCGGTTAATGTCAAGGAGATCAAGCCATTCTCTTATCTTTCACATGCCCCTGATGGAGATCTCTATTTCTTTGTAAGCCTTTTAGCAAATCCGGATCAATACAAGCATCTAGCTAAAAAAATGCCTTTTGATAGGATGAATTACCTGCTCACGGCTCTGCATGATGTGTCGTATGATCGCTATATAGGTGCGGGGAAATATGAGCATATAATCCAAACAGAGCCTTTTAGGTTGGGCGTTCTGCGAAGTCATAACGCATATCTATCTTTGATAAACGGATATGGCGGCGCATATATACAGCCTCCAATGGGCGACGCCAAGGTCGCGTTCAGTTTCTCGACTGGCCTTCCTGGTGTGCTCAACTCTGTAACCCTTGATGTCAGCTATCGCCATCATCAGTACTTTGATGACAGGGTACACTGTCTTATAGGTGTAAACGGGACAGGAAAAACCAATCTTCTCGCTCGCCTCGCAGTGACGCTCGCGTCTACTTCCAATGCGGCTCATAGTTGTCCGCCGGTACTCATCTCCTCAGAGAATAAAGTACTTAGCCAGTTTGATGGTGCCTCGTTTAATGCCGATGGGGGATTTAGATTCAATCGCGTTGTGTCTTATTTTTCCGACCCTTCATCACCTTTGCCGCGCTTCAGTACCATGGGCGCATTCGAGTATCATGCATTTAATACGACAGCCAAAAAAGAGAGCAAGCAGTTCTATCAGAATCTCTCCTATCTCCTAGTTACACTGTTGCGCGATACAGATAGTAAGTTTGATCAGTCAAAAAGTAAAATTTTAACAGACGCTCTATCGGGCATCATGCCGATGCATTTGCTAGCAATACCTGTCACGGCAGACTGTCCTGATTACTGCTGTGTAAAAGACGGCGACGGTAGAAATTGGAGCTTTACCAGTCAGATGACTGGGGAGCAGCGCTTCTTAGATATATTGGGAACAATCGATACAGAGCGAGAGCCAAGTTTTTTAACTTTAGATACAAGGCTGGTAATAGAACTCAGCAGCGGTCAGCGCAGCATGTTTCACTTCGCCCTGCATTTTCTAACTTTGGCGGGATATGGTACTTTGCTGCTGATTGATGAGCCGGAGACCTATCTGCATCCTAATCTTGTATCTGACTATATGATGTTTCTGTACAAGATATTAGAGCGAACTTCATCGCTCGCAATTGTCGCGACTCATTCGGCGTATGTCGTGCGCGAAGTCCCTACTCACTGCGTACATATTCTGGAACGTACCGGTCAAACAGCCTCTATCAGCAGGCCATATCTTCAAACGCTAGGGGCAAATGTAGCGGAGATTTCTTTGGCCGTATTTGGTGATAGCACCGTTGACGCTTATCATCGAAAGGTCACAGAGACAATTGCTAAAACTAATATGTCCTTTGAGCAGGTTGTCGCGGCCTATCAAGACATTTTCAACATTGATATGTTGATGGAAATAAAAGATCGCATGAGCAAACCTAGGGAGTTTGATTGACTATGCGTTCGTTCAGTCACTCTAGTGTTATTGACGATTTGGCCACTCTCGACGCATTGACTACAGGCATACCCTTTCTGTACGGGTGCTTTCCAGTGATTGAAAATGCTTATAAGGCCTATGTGAACTGCGCCGGATCTCCACAGTTAAAGGCGGTGGGATTGTCTTTAGGGCAGACAGTTTGCTTGCATAAGGCATACGATGGTGGGGCAAAAAAATATGGGCTCGATTGGATTCCAAAACTCAGGGATGTCTTGATTTGGTCTTGTCCGATGTGTGGGAGTTCAATGGTTGGGACGGTAGAGCATTATCTGCCAAAAATGCCTTTTCCTGAATTTTCTGTGTTTAGCTGGAATCTAATACCATCGTGCATCTCGTGCAATCAAAGGCGAGGAAGTAAGCACGTGAATGGAGTAGGTTACCAACTTTTGCATCCAATGTTTGATAATGTGATATTGGGCAAATTGAAACTCGTAACCCGATTCGATACTGCGGGCTCGGTAACGCAGTTCGAGCTTGGGTTTAATGAGTCAGCGTTCAGTGTTCCCGAACAGAGGCGCATCTCTGCCCATATAAAAATGTGTGTAGATGCGCGAGCCTTCAAGCTTGCGACTCAAGTGCAGATCAGTACCGTGGCCGTCCGTGTAGCAGCGAAGAAGCTGGTGGATTGGAAGCCGGTGATACAAACCGAGCTGGAAATTATGGAGTCGGCTAATCAGGGCTATGGTTGGGCAGCGTCTTGCCTGAGAGGACTGCTCGAAGTCAGCGAGATACAGCTGAGTAGCATTCTCACGCCGAAGATCTTGAAGTAAACCCCAGCGGCACCTCAGGAGGTAGCGACCTGAAGGCTAGGGAGTGTGCAATCTGTAAGCACCATGACCTAGGTACTGAAGACCAGCAGCAGAAGCTGCTGGATTTGCCCAGCGGGTGCCGGGTTCTTGGGTGCGCTCTCTCGGCAAGGTGATGTTAGAGTGAGCGTACCCCATGAGGGTTGTGTTTTTCGTACAGCCCAGCAATTCCCACTCGTTGAGTAAATAATGACCTGCTTCTCTTTTCGTGCAGATGCCATCCAAGACGTCTTTGAATTCGTGCTGGCTCCAGGTATGCGGCCTCTCCAGCGGCTGATCATTCTGCCAGACCAGCACTTCCCGGATGTCGAAGTGGAAATCGAGACGGATATGCCGGAGGGGGAATTGAGGCTCATCATCGCCGGTCTAGAGGATTGCCATGTCATCGCAGATACTTTCCTCGCATGTGATCTGAAATCGAACGCTCTCCAAAGGGGTGAAGATCCAGATCCACTCCCTGTCCAGCCAGAGTTTTAAGCGAATGGGAAAGAGCTACGTTCTTGAAGCAGCGCGGTTCCTCGATTATTACTTGGACGACGCGGTCGAGGCTGAATATGCCGTAATGCTGAGCGCACCGTGGGGGGCGGGAAAGACCCACTTCATTAAGAAGTATCTTGAGGAGCGTTCCAGGAGGACGTCTAGTGACGAAGGTATGTGTTACTTGTACGCAAGCCTGTACGGCATCACGTCCACTTCCGCGATCAATGATCAGTTCTTTGCGCAGCTTCACCCCCACCTGACCTCAAAGGCCTCGCGGCTCATAGGCACCATCGCAGGCAGCCTGGCGGAGAAATTCGCCGGGGCGAAGAATAGTGGCCAGATTTTTCAGGACCTGGTTTTGAAGCTGGAAGGCAAGGTTCTGGTCATTGATGATTTGGAGCGGTGCTCCATGAAGATTCCCGATGTGATGGGATTCATCAACACACTTGTCGAGCATGAGCGCCTCAAAGTCATCATTTTGGTCAACGAGGAAGAAATACCCGATGGCCAGCGTGACGAGTACGCGAGGCAGAAAGAAAAGCTGATTGGCAAGACGATCACGGTCAAGGCTGATCCGGGGGAGGTCCTGGAAAAACTCCGAGCAGGTCTGAGTTCGAGCACTGCTCGGGAGGTTGTTGAGCGTGAGCAGTCGGCGTTGCTGAGCACATTCACTGCTTCGGGTAAGCCGAATTTTCGAAATCTGCGTGCCGTGCTTGGTGACTATGAGCGCCTGATCGAGGCCGTTGACCCGCGCCTAAAGGGGAAGCCTGAGGCTCTGAAGCAGCTTTTGCTATATATGATCGCCACGGGTAGTGAGTCGCGAACCGGCACATTAACCAAGGAAACCCTTCAAAATCTTCCGACTACCCGATTTGCCGTTGCACGCATTGGCGCTCAAGGTGCAAAAGGGGCGGGGGAGCAGCCGTTTGAGCTGCTGGCGAGCCGATATCCTGATGTGCAATGGACGGACCCTATCATCGGTCCGAAGCACCTTAGCGAACTGTTCTTCACCGGGAATATAGAGGTGTCGGAGATAAATGACATCCTTGCCCGCCATCCGGAGGTAGTTGGTCATGCTGAGGTTCCTGCGTGGAGGCTGCTATGGAATTGGACTCAGCTGTCAAAAACGGAGTACGACATTGCCGCCCCCGCGCTGGTAAGAGCGTTGGCCGAGGGAAGGTACAACCATCCTGGTGAGATCCTGCACAGCGCAGGCATCATCCTGACGTTGCGAGAATATGGCGATCCGCTGCTTGGCCAAGGAGTGGAGGTCGTGTCCTATTTCGCTGGCTACGTCTCTAAGCAGCTTGAGCAAAATACCCTGAAGCCCAACAAAGGCGCATTTGGGTTTGATGGCACGGGCGCAGCTGGGCTCGGCTATTCATCGTTCAGCAGCCCAGAATTCCAAGCGATTTACTCGGTGGTCAAGCTTGCGTGTGAGGAAATGGGGCGTAGGCGCATGGCACAGGTTGCAGATTGCTATATTGCTCGCTTGAGAGATGATCCCAGTAGCTACACCTCACTGTACGAATACGGCTTAGAGGATGGTAATTACGGCGGTGTCGCCTTCCTTCACCACATTGAGGCCGCTGACTTCGCTACCCTGCTCATCACAGACTCATGTTCGAACGACCATCTTTTTGCGAGTCTGATTAAACGTTTCGAGCACGACCACCCTGTTCGAAACGCACTTTTGGACGAATATGACTGGACTGACGAATTAAGAAAGCAGCTTCTGGTGATAGTTGATGCAGAGGTCGCTCCCTTTGGGGGAATGCTACGACAGCGGGTTAAGTACTACTTTGGGAAAATAGCTGAGGGAATCGGTCGTTCCTTGCCAGGCGATTGAGTCCCGCTGGGTAATGCAGGCGAACTTGAAGTTCGCCGCTCGCGCAAGCGGTTACGCGTCATCGGTTAGCACAGCGCCAGTGTTCCGGAATGGCGTAATTTAATAGGAGATTAATCGCCATTAATGTCCAGTTCCTTCCTTGATTCTTCGAGAGGGTTCGATAGTTGCACTCCATATGGCATGTCAATATCGAAGCTCACTGTGTCAAGCAATTTGTCTTGGTAGAAAATCATCGTTTCTATAGGGATGATTTTTTCAAAGGTTCGTTCAACCAAGGTTTCTAGGACGAACGGGTAGCTATCATCCTCGTGATCGAATGGGCTGCGATCATAGTCTTTTATGGTTTCGACAGTATCAATTGTTACGTTATACTCGATTTCATATAAGCATTGATCGCTCTCTACATAGACAAGATTAGCTCTTACAAAGTCGATGCTTCGGATGGTGATTTCTTCTAGTTCGGCATCCCAGTCGCTAGACTTGATTTCGTAGTCGACCTCTGGCAAGCGACTCTCTACCACGCTCATGACATCATCTCTGATTTTGGCGAGGGCTTCTGCTGCGAAGGCTGCGGGTTCGATTGAAACGCTTACGTTTACCGCATCTATAAATGCGTCGACGGACTCACTCAATAACAGTCCGTTGTCCTCGGCACAGAATTTTTGCAGGTCCTTGTCAGTGCTAATAACATGGATCGGGTGGTGCCGTTCCTTGACCAAGTCTGCTAGACGCTCCAGTACAAATGCGTCAGCGAACTCTTTCTCTTTGCCGCCAGCGGCAAAAGGGGAAGTAACTGAGAAATATCGAGTAAAGACTCGGCTTGGAGCGACTGTATCTACGCTTATTCGCTCGATTCCAGGGCCACCCAAAAAATGTTCCCAGTTATCGATAAGATGCTGCTTAATCTGTTCCGCAGTGATATTCGTAAATATTCCATGGGCAGGTGCTGCCGGTAAATTCCGGATTACCATTGCCTCTTTTTTTACATGTTTTAAAGCGGAAGCGGCTTTGGCCGACTCCGCACATATGTGAGATCTGACCTCTGAGTTTGTGACGTCAGGGACGATCAACAGGATTTCCTCTGCCTCTCGTAGTTTCTTAATGGAGCCCAAGCTATGTGTGAGGAATTGATAGTTCTTGGATATATAAACATTTGTATCAAGAAAGACTATTCGTGACTCAAGCTTCACTGCCGTCGCTCCCCAGCATAGATGCGCAAACTATAGCCAATGGATGGCCATTGGCCAACATGGCCTTTTCGTAGTCCTGCCCGTTTCCCAGCCTCGCCTGACTCAATCTCCGAAGGGCACCCTCGCACACCAAGGATCGGGAGTGGCTACGGCAGCAGCCAACAATCCATGGCTCCTTCGCGGCACGCGGTCCCAGCAGCCATCGGGTGATGTGCCATCGGTCCGGATAGTCTGCTTTTAGAGCCGCAGCGCTCCGTGGAGCGAGTTGAATGTTGAGGGCTTGGTCAGCGGCTTAAGCCGCTTCTATCGTGACCGTAACCCTTACAGCTTGAGAAACCTTGGCTACCAGCTTCAGCAGCTCAGCCGTTAACTCCAAGGCTCTGTGCTGGTAATAATCGCGTCGTTGGAAGGAGTGGTTCTGTCAGACGAACGCATCGCGAACGAGGCGCCCCCAGGCCCTCTTTAAGCGCTTTTGGCTGCCGCCATATAGGGTGGGGCGCCTTAGTGGCAATTCATTGGCTGATGGCCCTTGCTGGGCCTTCTAGGGCCATGACTCTGCCACATGTCTTCTTCCCATCTCTCAGAGATGGAAGGAACGACGGGGTTTAAAAAAAATCCTTATTTTTCATTGATTTAACTTGACAACCTTTTTATACTGCATTTGATCTTGAATCCGCTGGAGGCGGTGAGGCGAACACCTAACTCTGGTTCTCTTCCCAGCGTTAGCTGGGGTATAGCTTTTTTTGATTTCAAATAAAAAGCGCGCGCGTGAAAAAAATTTCCATCGCGGCAGAGTTCCGTACAGGCCGGTAGGCGCTCAACGCTCAGTAGCCTGGTCGAACATTTCCTACACCCAGCCTCGACTGGGCTCATACGCAAGCCAGAGCGAGCGATATTCCTTCCTACCAGCTACTCCGTTCTTGTCGAGTGGTTGCGTGTCATCAGATAAAAGAGGTCTCAATGAGCACTAATTCTCTTGAGGAAGAGATGCGTCGTGCGCTCTTCGGCGGCTCTAGCACGATAGCCGAATCGCCCAAGTCGATGGCCCCAGCTTCCCGGCAGAAGCCGCCTTCGGGGTATTCCTCCAAGCTCCGCGTAGAGCTTCATGTCACAAACATTTTTGAAGGCGATTACGAGGTGGTGCATTACGAATCGCCAGTGTTGAGCGCACTGGTAGCCGAAATGGAAGCGCGGAAGAAGTACGGCAAAAAGTACCGTTATGTAACGGTGATTTCTACGACACGGATTTAGTTTGGATCAGTAGCCATCTGCTCTCAACTCGCGTATGTGTCTGATGGAACATTTAGCTTCGGGCAGCTAGCCATGCATGAACCCCGTATAGGGCTCAATTGGCGGAGAGGTTTGAGGCGGAGGGGGTGGTGCCTCTACAGCGGGAACCTTTGACCTGTTCTTCGCTTTCTCGGCTTTACGCCTCTGGCGTTTTTGAGCTTCTTCAAATTCCTGCATTGGGTGCGTCACAAAATGCTGGCGGTAGGTCTTCAGAAGGCCAGGTTCGTTGCTGGATACCGCTTGAGCCAGGACATAGTCAGCATCTCGCAGCTGGATTTCGATTCTTGGGTTCTTTATTTGTGCATCCTTGACCATCGCAATTGCGTTTTCGGACAGTTTGCCGCTCGTCCATAGCTCGTATCTTTGGGAGATGTTCGTCCACTCCGAATGCGCCTTCACAAAGCCCCTGATGACAGGTATGCGTTTGTTGATCCATCTCTCCACCTCATCGTCACTAAGGGTACTGATCGGATGTATCCCTTTGCATTCGATGAAGATGACCTCATGGTTCGGTCGGTGAGCCAGAACGTCGATTTCTGCCTCAGCACCAATAGAGTCTCGGACGATCCTGTTCATCTCCTGGGGATATCCCAAGAACGTAGACCTCGCGATTTGGGCAACTGCAAACTCGAACAGGCTTCCGCGTAGTGTTGATGCGGCGCCCTCAATTCGGGAAAGGTCGTTGAAGATCTTGTCCAGAGCTTCAGGGTTCTGGGTGAGCTTCGCTGTGTCGCTCAGTACCGTGCAGAGATTCTTGAGCGCCAATGCCACATCACGGCCAAAAAGGCTTTCAGTTGTTGCTGGAATGATTCCCTTTTCTTTGAGAAGAGCGAATGCCTCGCTTTCATAGCTTTCGGCGACAAACACCTGTAGGCATTTACCTACTTTTTTGAGGTTTCGCAGCGTGACGCATTTGTTGACGAAACCGGCCAGTTGATCCGCTGTCACCCTGCCGTTCAGGGCGAGGTCGCATACAAAGAAGCCAGGCTTGATGGTGGTGCTGGTGTACTCTCGCATCGGAAATAGATACGAGGGGCCCGCTAAGTCCCAATTAAAGGTCCCAACCTTGGGCAGCCCTTTCGAGCAATCATCTTCACGGGTTGCCACCGACTCGTAGCTGACCATTCCCAAATTGCGCGACCAATCCTTCACCGCCAGAAGCGTAACCGTCTCGGCGATCAGTCTGCCTTTCATCTTTGCCCATAAGGACGTCACTTCGAGCATTTGGTGGTGATCACATCGAACCACGCAACATTCCCCACCAGGAAGGTTTACCTCCTTAACGAGGGTCGCCTTAATCAATCGCTCCAGCAGGCTTTCGGCTGCGATGTGCTTTTTCTGGGCGACAGGGGCACCACAGGCGATTAGAAAATGCGTTCGGGGCATCACGTTTCCTCGAAGCGCGAGAGCCTGTAATGCGGAGAAGTAGGTGCTCCGTGTTTTCTTCAGGGCCCCCATCAAGCTATCGAAGAAAAATGGAGAGCCGTAGTCCTCGCACAGATAGCTGAAGCGTGCTCGATGAGGGAAGATAATGTGGTTGAGTCGTGTCATGCCAACACAGCCTCGTTCGACTCGTTTCCTGGCCGCTTCAGGGGTGAGCCCACAGCTGGTTTCAAGCAGCTTGGATAGATCGCTGCTTAGCATGGGACCATTTTTCTTCAAAAGGTCGATGAGCACATTGTCAGCCATGATCGTTCTCGATGAATGTCACACAGCGCTATTTATACTCCTTGTAAACAAGGTGCGGTACGTTCTTCGAGCGCGTACGCCTCAGGCTAGGGAATTCGGGGGGTTCAGAGGCGCAGGGGCTGCTTATTTGTTGAAAATGTCACAATAGCCGCTCAACACTCTTCGTAGATCAGAGAAACGAAGGTGATTGTGTACGCGCTCTGTGCCGTTCAGGGGACTTTTCTGTATCGAGCCGATGCCAGGCATCCGCTGGGCTCCTCCCGGCATAGCCGGGTAGCGATAGCTAGATCGTAGGTCAACCATCTCTGCGTCATTACCGGCTGTCTCAAACATTCCGGTCTCGTCCTGTGGCTCATAACAGCTAGCTAAACTTAAGCAGGCTAAATCTGGAGAAACCGGCCATGGACACGGACCACTCGGGGCTAAAGGCGTTACGGCGTATCATCCTTGCGGCAAATCCTTTGCTTGCGGACCACATAGATTCCGTAAGCAACGCTGAACTTCGTATCCTAGCGAAGCTAGCAATCGACTTGAGCATTGAGGTCGATGCAGATTCCACCGATGTAGAAGCAATGCGAGGAATGCTGAGAGAGCTTATCGCTGATGAGACGATCACCGACGAAAAGTAGGTCTGGTGGGTACGTAGACGGTTGGTTAGCCGTTCACAATCGGGCTATCAAATCAAATTCGACTCGTCTTCCCATGAGATGCTCGAACAACTCACCATCCCTTTCAACGCTCAGGGCGCTCGCCAAGCTGATAGGAATTCGTGCCGTTTCGATGGTGGCACTGGTTGAGACTCGGACCATGCCGCATTGGTGACGAAGCAGGAGTTGGCTGTGGAGGTGTTCGACTCTACAGACAGTTTGCAAATTTGTAGGAGGCCAGTTTGAACGCTCCTCGGGTTGTAAAATTTTCCGATGAGTGGTGTGATTTTCTTTACATTTTATGGTGTTATGTTACAATGATTTGACAGCCGGCCCTTGTGGGATAAGGCGAAAAAATTTACAGGATGTCTCTCAGGAATCCTTTCCCCTTTTGATCGCGTCTGTTGCATCGGCTAGCCCGGTAATAAAAAACCCGATGAGTCTTTGATTCATCGGGTTTTTTATTACCTCTTCACAGGACAGGTGAGAGACAGGACGCGTCATCGCCAAAACGACAAATGTTTCAATTTCCCCATCGTTCACATCGATTCTCAGCGTTTCACAGCAATTCACGCCACATGGGCTAACGATGGACAGCTCCCGCTCACGGATGCACAACGTGAAAGCATCTGCGAAAGGGCTTGGCCAAACGCTACCGCCACGCGAGGACCGCACCGTGAACGTGAAACCACTGAACCCGAGCTCCAGCGAAAGATCCGAAACCGACGGCAAGCGATTCGATGGGGTCGTGCTCAACGCCAAGGCGAATGCAAAAGCGAACGACGACCGTACCGCCACCGACAACGAGAAGTGGCCGCCGGTGGACAAGACCGAGGTCGAGCCGGCACTGGATGGCAAGATTCGCTACGAGCTGGATGGCAAGGGTGTGGTGGTGGAGCGCTCGGTAAACCCCGAGCTCTACAAGTTCCTGGCCAATCTCTTCGAGCTGAACAAATCGCCTGGGCAAAAGGCCCAGGTGGTCGCTGCGATGAAGGACGATCATGCCATCGCCGACCGCAATACCGAATTGAAGAAGTGGGGCGACTACGATCAGTTCGAGTGGAAGGGCGATCTGGAAAAAGCCGAGGTCATCACCTACACCACCAAGGACGGCGAAACCGTGACGGTGTCGAAAGCCCTGACACCCGAGCTCTTCGCTTCGTTGCAACCCATGGCCCTGTCGCGCTACACCCTGGAAAAGCGCGCCGACGATGGCCGCGAAGTCGCTGGCGCCGATACCTACGTCGCCGACCACGATATTTCCACCTTCGGCTGGCCGGACGAGTTCGGCAATGGCGTGATCCAGTTCGAGACCAAGGACGGCAAGAAATACGTCGTCTCCGAGTTCGAGAACAAGGAAATGTACGATCGCGTGGCCTCCAAGCGCAGCGACTACAACAAGAGCGAGGGCTCGATCCAGGATCTGCGCGACAAATACGACCTGCCCGACCTCGACAGCCTGGACCTGCTCAACAAGAAGACCGGTGAAAAGGCCGACAAGGACGACAAGGAGTCGATGTCGGTGGTCGAACTGGCCACCAAGAACCTGCTCGACAAGTACAAGAAGCTGGTCGACGACGGCAAGGTGGACAAGGACAGCGACGTCTACAAACTGGTCAAGGCCATCGAAGCCAAGGCGACCATGGAGGGCGGGCACAGCATCACGCCTTACATCGAGGATCCGCGCGGCGGCGAAACCTGGCGGCAGTTCGGTGACGGGGAAACCCTGAGCAAGGAGGACATGCAGGACATCCTCAATGGCAACTCCGTGGACAAGTTGCTCAATGAGCTGTTCACCAACGGCAACGGCGAAAAGGACAAGATCGGCAAGGAGTACCAGGCCGAACTCGATGAAGCGATCAAGAAGGTCAGTAGCGAAGACAAGGACAAGCTGGCCGACCAGCTCTACGACACCCTGACCAGCCCCGACTACGTCAAATACCTGGCCGATCTGAAGAAGAACGGCATGGAGTCCGAGGCCAAGGCCGAAGTCGCCGGCCTCACCTCAAGCCTCGAGATGCTCGACCCTGAGCGCGCGCGCAAGGCCGAGGCCCAGTTGCAGCAGAACAGCATCGTCGCCGAGATCGACACCCTGCTCGGTGATCCGGGAGCGATTCCCGATGAATACAAGGAGTTGGCCTACAAAGACTTCGGCGCGCTGGTCAAGACGATCCTCAAGTCGGCCGACATTCCACGTCGGGTCGCAGACAGCATCGAGAAGTTCTACAACGAGCTGCTCAACGACAAGACCAAGCTCGACGACTTCAACAAGCTCACCGAGCGCCTGAACAGTGGTGAGATCACCCAGGACAAGTTCAACGAAGAGCTCACTGGCAAGTACAAGCCGCTGGATGTCAGCAGCAACGACTTCACCAAGGCGATAGGGACGCTCAACAAGTACGGCGTACTGGGCAGCGTTTCGGCGTTCGGCTCATTGGGCGGTGCTATCTATGCGCTGTCGGCGAAGAACGGCCAGTTGGCAGACGAGCCGCTGGAGCGTCTGGCCATCGCCCGCGATTTCATCGGCTTCCTCGGGGCTGGCGCGCAGTTCGAAAAGACCAAGGTCTTCGACCTGTTGACCGGTACCGACACCGCCAAGTTGCTGGGGCTGAGCAAGACCCTGCCGGAAATCTGGGGCAAAGAGAGCTCGCTCGGCAAGAGAATCGAGAAATCCCTGCACGACAAAGGTATATCCGGGGTGCCGGAGCCTGCGGCGGATCGGGTCGGCAGCCTTATCGAGCTGGGCTCGCTGCACAACAGCGGCGGCGGTGACGTGCTGGATGAGGTCAGGCTGTCCGGGGAAGCTTCGGGGCTCGGCTCGCTGGAGGACAACGGCAGCCGCGAATTGCTCGATGACATCGTCACCCGCGCAGGCGGAACGCCGCCTACGGATTACTCGCGCTACCAGACCCTGTCGCAGCTGGCGCAGGACCAGGGGGTGGAACTGACCGACGAGATCATCAGAGACAGCATCAGCGAGCGCCGTGCGGCCAATGGCTTGGGCGATCTGCCGGATGACGATTCGGTGTTCGAGTTCACCGAGCGCGTCCAGGACTCGGCTCATCGCACACCCTCGATCAGCTCCTCCGACACCGTCACCTCGATCTACGAAGGGGTCGTGGAGTATTTCGAGTCGCGCAATCTTACGCCGCCGAGCCGCCAGTCCTTCGACCAGATCTGGAATGATCCCGAGAACTACCGTGGCAGTGGTGCCTCGGTGGGTAGCGGGGAGCTCCCGCACCCGGACACTTTCGAGCTGGATCGCGAATCCATCAACGAGATGTACGAGTTGGACAACCGCACCCCGCCACCGGCCGATGTCATCGATGACGCGCTCGAGCCGATCAACGAGTCCATCCGCAACACCCCGTCGACCCCGAGCGTGATCGATACCCGCACCGTCCAGGACGCACTCACGACCACCGACAAGCCACCCGTCAAGCCGGGCGTTGCGGCGAAGATCGGTGGCTCGCTGACCAAAGTGCTCGGCGTGGCTCCGGACCTGCTGAGCATTGCCGACATCGTTGTCGGCGGCCTGGCGATCAAGGACGCCATCAAGAGCGGCAGCGCCCTGGGCAAGGCCAACGGTGCGCTGCAGGTGGTCAGTGGGGCGGCAGGTTTCGGTGCCGGGGTGATCGGCACGGTTGGTCTGGTCGCCAACATCGGCGCCCTGGCGGGTGTGACCGGACCGCTGTTCCTGGTGACTGCCGGGCTTGGGCTGATCACCGGTATCATCGGTATCTTCGTCGACCACGAGAAGCGCCAGAAGGCCACGGACAAGGAAGGTCAGTGGTTCAAGGACCTCGCCGATATCGGCCTGACCCAGGATGACTGGGGCGACAAGCTCGAATATGCCCGCTACAGCTTCTACGAATACGACGGTCGCGATGCGCCTGACGGGCAGAGCATCTTCGATTATCAGAAAGACGAGTGGGATCACTTCAGGGAGACGCCGCAGGAGGGCGGCTCGTCGGTCAACCGC
Source organism: Pseudomonas machongensis (assembly GCF_034961125.1). NCBI lineage: Bacteria > Pseudomonadati > Pseudomonadota > Gammaproteobacteria > Pseudomonadales > Pseudomonadaceae > Pseudomonas > Pseudomonas machongensis. The sequence continues at coordinate 16,828 of NZ_JAYFUI010000097.1, forward strand.
CTGGACGACGACAAGCACCTGAACACCTACGACAAGGCGTTCTACCAGGACAACCGTGAAGTGATCCACGACATCCGTGAATATTGGGATGCCTGGAACGGCAAGGACGACATCGTCAGCCGGAAGGATCTGAACAAGATCGCCGAGGGCGGCGGCAGCGAGCAGGAAAAAGCGGCGGCGCGATTCCTGCTCGAGCACGAGGGCTTCTTCGATCAGCTCGATACCCAGTGGGGCAAGGGTGGCCAGGATGGCAAGGTGAGCACCGACGATCTCAACACCTGGCTCAAGATCGTCGGTGCCCACGAGGATGGCTACGGCCGCGGTTTCTTCGATGAGCACAAGGACATCATCGATACCATCCGCGACCGTTGGGACGACTGGAACGGCAAGGATGACATCGTCAGCAGAAAGGATCTGGAAAAGATCGCCGATGGTGACGGCAGCGACGCCGAGAAGAAGGCCGCGCGCTTCCTGCTCGACAACCAGGGCTTCTTCGATCAGCTCGACAACCTGGCGAAGAACGATCGCCGCGACGGCAAGATCAGCACGGGTGACCTGGACACCTGGCTCAAGGCGATCGGGGTGGAGAAGACCGACAAGAGCGATCTGACCTACAAGCCCAACGATGATGTGCCGGCCTGGCGTGTCATGCGCGGGTGAGGTCAGGCGGATGAACTGAAAAAGCCCCGGACCGTCCGGGGCTTTTTCGTCATGACTGTCCCTCCCTCACTCGTCCTCGCCTTCGAGATCATCTAATCTCCGATGGATTTCCTCATGCTCATCCCAATTGAATTCTTCGATTTGGATGAGAACAATCTCGTCATCGGTCTTGCCATACCAAACGCCACCTTCCGATGTTTTATCGTCATAGGTAGGGTCGAACTCGGCCTTCCAATCCTCATCCCTAGGTGTTGGCCGAACGTTTTCAGTATCATTGTGCGAAAGAGTCATACGTTTTCCCGCTGGATCTGATCGCCGAAATTGGCAAGTTTCTACATCGTCGGTCCTGGTTATTCAGGCCGGGGCTAGGGTGTATCTGGTGCGGTTCCCTATTTCAGTCCAAGTAGCCCTTCTGACGCCCAAGACTGACGGCATGGTCGAAAGTCCTAAGGTGCATCGTCGACTGCGGCTCACGATCTACAGGCCACTCGTAAAATCTGTCACCACTTCCCCAGCGCGCAACCACTGTTGGTGCTGTGAGCCCTTGAGGGCGAACATAAAGGTCGAATCTTCCCAAGGTGCCAAGAAATGTGCCATCACCGGGGTGTGCTGTGTGTTGAGGTTGAGACATGTGAAAATTTCCCTGCCGAGATGAGACTTGGGCGCCGCTAATCGTTTTCCCCCCTACAGCCTCGGCCCAGCGTTCGACGGCGGGGCTTGAGCATTCTGGGCGTTTCCCGTACACCCGCGCGATGTCTTAGGTCCAGGCGGACAACTTAACCGTGTTCTGAACGATAAGTCGCCATCGCAACGGACAGGTATTCTGCTTGGTGGTGGGTAAGAGTGCAGACATTCAGATCTAACGTGACACTGAAGGCCGCATAGGTGGAATCATATTCAGCTGATACGTTGTAACGTGCAAAAAAACCGACATAGCCTTGTATTAGCTGCTGTGTCATGCGCTGTCGACCAGTTGCTTGGCGGATTTCCTCGGCGGAAATTTGAAAATCGTAGGTCATAAACCCCCGGTGTGCGACTCGACTGATGCTTGCGTCAATGAACGAGTGAAGGCGAGCGTTTAAAAATTGAAGATCAAAATTTTCCATAAAATAAGCCACCAATAAGGATATCGTAAGGCGTTAATAAGATGCTGCATTGAGACAATAAGTGCTCGATAGCTGGCCGTCAAGACCATTATTAGCTGCCAAGATACGATTTGGTGTAGGGGTACCTCATAAGCCTATTGGACGGTTTTCTGGCTGATGGTCATGTACTCCTTGCTATGATCTAGGCACGCATGCCCAAGGATCGCTCGCACCGTTTCAACATCGCCGGTCGCAGCCAATACTCTTGCCGCCAATGAGCGTCTGCCGCTAACCGGCATGGCAAGGGATCGGAATGGCCCGAGACAAGACTCGCTGCTGAGCAAGACTGGTAGAGCCGGATCGGCCATAGACTGCTCTACAGCCACTGGATCCTTCAGCGCTTGCGCTGTTCCTAGTCGCACCGCGTTTGGTGACGCTTTACGGTCAACCATGCCCCAGACTGCCCACCACCTATCTGGCTATCAGGGTAAGGCTGAACGGTTTTGGCGCGGTCTACACCACCCATTCGCGCAGCGAATTCGAACTGGTACTGGAGGCCATGGACGAAGCCTTCCAGATCGGCCGGCACGCGAAATCTCCTCAAGTGTGCCGGTATCGGTAACGGGAGCGCAGCCCGCAACTGCTGGCGGCCCTTGAGCATGCCGCGAAAGATCACCCGGTGGGTTGCGATTGCTATCCTTACGCCGCCAGCTCCTAGACTCTGGACCTCAAGCAAGTCACCGACGCCCATCGCATCACCATCACCTGGTCCACGCCGCATCCCGAGGTGGGCAGTCGTGACCTGATCGATATCGCTGCTGAATGGGGCGTGTCGTTTCTCGAGGCCGCCAGCGCTTGCAGCCGGCTGGCGCGGTGTACTACGGCATGGACGAGGCGGATGTAAGGCGCATCCTTGCTCACCCACTCTTCATGGTCGGATCTGACGGCTTGCCGGAAGACCCATTCCCGCACCCGCGCTTGTGGGGGGCATTCCCACGGGGACTTGGGCATTTCAGTCGTGACGTGGGGCTTTTCCCGCTGCACACCGCGGTGCACAAGATGACCGGGTTGTCCGCGTCACGTTTTGGCTTGAAGGAACGCGGTGAGATTCGGGTAGGGCATTGGGCAGACTTGGTGTTGTTCGACCCGATGAGTATCCGCGACGTGGCGGACTTCCAATGCCCGCAGCGCGCAGCAGAGGGTATTGAGGGGTATGGGTCAACGGCGTGTTGAGCTACAGCGACAGCCAGGCGAACGGCAGAAGGGAAGGGCGCTTCCTTGCACGGGAAGGGATTTGCGTACGAGTTTCAAGTAGGCCGCCAGCGCTACATCCACAGTTCGTGAAGGCAGCGAGGCACCTGTAGGAGATTCTGTCTTGCTCAAAAATCTGAGGCCCGCCCGCTCCCACAGGAAGCCGAGGTGCCTTCGCGGCATCCATTGACCCTCGTCATAGCACTTCTCGGAATCTTGTCTAGGCTTAACGCTGGCGGTATCTGTCTACCGCCACCGTGAAGTCCAGAGGCGCCGGCAATGTCCCGTGCGTCCAAACCTGATCAGGAGTGCACGATGGACCTGAACCGTCGGCAATTCTTCAAGGTCGCCGCCGTCGGCCTTGGAGGCTCGAGCCTCGCGGCGTTGGGCATGGCCCCGACAGCCGCGTTCGCCGAGCAGGTGCGCCACTTCAAGCTGGCGCACACCAAAGAAACCCGCAACACCTGCCCCTACTGCTCGGTCGGCTGCGGCCTGATCCTGTACAGCCAGGGCGATGCGGGCAAGAACGTCAAACAGAACATCATCCACATCGAAGGCGACGCCGATCATCCGGTCAACCGCGGCACCCTGTGCCCGAAAGGTGCCGGGCTGCTCGACTTCATCCACAGCCCCAGCCGCCTGCAATACCCCGAGATGCGCAAGCCGGGCAGCCAGGAATGGGTGCGGGTCAGCTGGGACGAGGCGCTCGACCGCGTCGCCACGCTGATGAAGCAGGACCGCGATGCCAACTTCATCGAGAAGAACGCCCAGGGCCAGACGGTCAACCGCTGGCTGAGCACGGGCTTCCTCGCGGCGTCGGCAGCGTCCAGCGAAGCAGGCTACCTGACTCACAAAGTCATCCGTTCACTCGGCATGCTGGGGTTCGACAACCAGGCGCGTGTCTGACACGGCCCGACGGTGGCAAGTCTTGCCCCGACGTACGGCCGTGGCGCGATGACCAATCACTGGTCTGACATCGCCAACGCAAACCTGGTGCTGGTCATGGGCGGCAACGCAGCCGAGGCCCACCCCTGCGGGTTCAAATGGGTGACCGAGGCCAAGGCGCACAACAAGGCGCGCCTGATCGTGGTCGATCCGCGCTTCACCCGGACCGCTTCGGTGGCCGACTACTACGCGCCGATTCGCACCGGCAGCGACATCGCCTTCATGGGCGGCCTGATCAACTACCTGCTGACGACCGACCAGATCCAGCACGAATACGTGCGCAACTACACCGACGTGTCGTTCATCGTCAAAGAGAACTATGGCTTCGAAGACGGCCTGTTCAGTGGCTATGACGCGGCCAAGCGGATCTATGCCGACAAGTCCGGCTGGGGCTACGAGCTGGGCGAGGACGGCTTCGCCAAGGTCGACCCGACGCTGCAGCACCCGCGCTGCGTGTTCCAGTTGATGAAGCAGCACTACAGCCGCTACACGCCGGAAATCGCCAGCATGACCTGCGGCATGCCGCAGGACCAGATGATGAAGGTCTGGAAAGAGATCGCCACCTGCGCCGTGCCGGGCAAGACCATGACGATCCTCTACGCCTTGGGCTGGACCCAGCATTCGATCGGCGCGCAGATCATCCGCAGTGCGGCGATGGTCCAACTGCTGCTGGGCAACGTCGGCATGCCCGGCGGTGGGGTCAACGCCCTGCGCGGGCATTCCAACATCCAGGGCCTGACCGACCTGGGGCTGCTGTCGAACTCGCTGCCGGGGTACCTGACGCTGGCCGGCGATGCCGAGCAGGACTACGCCGCGTTCATCGACAAGCGCGCCTCCAAGCCGCTGCGTCCGGGCCAGCTCTCGTATTGGCAGAACTATGGCAAGTTCCATGTCAGCCTGATGAAGGCCTGGTATGGCGCCAACGCCACCGCCGAGAACAACTGGGGCTACGACTGGCTGCCCAAGCTCGATGTGGCGGCCTACGACGTGCTGCGCATGTTCGAGATGATGAGCCAGGGCAAGGTCAACGGCTACATGTGCCAGGGTTTCAACCCGATCGCCGCGCTGCCGGACAAGAACCGCGTCACCGCGGCGTTGGGCAAGCTCAAGTGGCTGGTGATCATGGACCCGCTGGCCACCGAGACATCCGAGTTCTGGCGCAACGCCGGGCCGTACAACGATGTCGATACGGCCAATATCCAGACCGAGGTGATCCGTCTGCCCACCACCTGCTTTGCCGAGGAGGACGGCTCTCTGGTCAACAGCAGCCGCTGGCTGCAGTGGCACTGGAAGGGCGCTGACGGCCCGGGCGAGACGCGCACCGACGTGCAGATCATGAGTGAGCTGTTCCTGCGTCTGCGTGAGCGCTACAAGTCAGAAGGCGGCGCTTACCCCGACCCGATGCTCAACATCAGCTGGCCGTACAAGATCCCCGAGGAGCCTTCCCCCGAAGAGCTCGCCAAGGAAATGAACGGCTGGGCGGTGAGCGACATGACCGATGCCAGTGGCCTGGCCATCAAGGGCGGTCAGCAGTTGTCGGGCTTCGGCCAGTTGAAAGATGACGGCAGCACAGCATCCGGTTGCTGGATCTTCGCCGGCTGCTGGACCGAGCAAGGCAACCAGATGGCCCGGCGCGACAACAGCGACCCTTACGGCATGCACCAGGTACAGAACTGGGCCTGGGCCTGGCCGGCCAACCGCCGCATCCTCTACAACCGCGCCTCCAGCGACCCGCAGGGCAACCCGTGGGACCCGCACAAGAAACGCCTGGTGTGGTGGAACGGCAAGGCCTGGGGCGGCACTGACGTGCCCGACTTCAAGGTCGACTCTCCGCCTGAAGCGGGGATGAATCCGTTCATCATGAACCCCGAAGGCGTGGCGCGCTTCTTCGCCATCGACAAGATGGCCGAGGGGCCGTTCCCCGAGCACTACGAGCCGTTCGAGACGCCGATCGGGATCAACCCGCTGCACCCGAACAACAAGAAGGCCACCAGTAACCCGGCAGGCCGGATCTTCGATTCGGTATGGGACACCCTCGGCAAGCACGAGGAGTTCCCCTACGCAGCGACCACCTACCGGCTGACCGAGCACTTCCACTTCTGGAGCAAGCACTGCCGCCTGAACGCGATCATCCAGCCCGAGCAGTTCGTCGAGATTGGCGAAGTGCTGGCCGGCGAGAAGGGCATCAAGGCGGGAGATCGGGTGCGGGTGTCGAGCAAGCGTGGGCATATCGAGGCGGTAGCGGTGGTGACCAAGCGGATCCGTCCGCTGCAGGTCAATAACCAGACCGTGCACCAGATCGGCATCCCGCTGCACTGGGGCTTCACCGGCTCGACCCGGCATGGCTACCTGACCAACACGCTGGTGCCGTTCCTCGGTGATGGCAATACCCAGACGCCGGAGTCCAAGTCGTTCCTCGTCAACGTGGAGAAAATCTGATGGCCCAGCAAGATATCATCGCCCGCTCGGCCACCACGACCGTACCGCCTTCGGTACGCCAGCAGGAGCAGGTCGCCAAGCTGATCGACACCACCAAGTGCATCGGCTGCAAGGCCTGCCAGGTGGCGTGCTCGGAGTGGAACGAGCTGCGTGACGAGGTCGGCCACAACCACGGCACCTATGACAACCCGCAGGACCTCACCGCCGACACCTGGACCCTGATGCGCTTCACCGAGCACGAGCGCGACGACGGGAATCTGGAGTGGCTGATCCGCAAGGACGGCTGCATGCACTGCGCCGACCCTGGCTGCCTCAAGGCCTGCCCGAGCCCCGGCGCGATCATCAAGCACGCCAACGGCATCGTCGACTTCAACCAGGACCACTGCATCGGTTGCGGTTATTGCATCACCGGCTGTCCGTTCAACATCCCGCGAATCTCGCAGAAAGACCACAAGGCCTATAAGTGCAGCCTGTGTTCCGACCGCGTGGCCGTGGGCCTGGAGCCGGCCTGCGTGAAGACCTGCCCGACCGGGGCGATCGTCTTCGGCAGCAAGGACGAGATGAAGGTGCATGCCGACGAGCGCATCGTCGACCTCAAGTCGCGCGGCTACGAGAACGCTGGCCTGTACGACCCGGACGGTGTTGGTGGCACCCACGTGATGTACGTGTTGCACCACGCCGATACACCCAGGCTGTATGCAGGCCTGCCGGACCAGCCGGTGATCAGCCCACTGGTAGGGTTGTGGAAAGGCATCAGCAAACCGCTGGCGCTGCTGGCCATGGGCGCGGCGGTCCTGGCCGGGTTCTTCCACTATGTGCGGGTCGGGCCGCAGCGGGTCGAGGAGGACGAGCATCCCGCTCCGACCGATACCAGCGTGCACCAGGTGGATCCGGCAGTGCATGTCTATGACCCGGGCAAGCCCGGCGGGCAAGGGGAGCAGCGGCCATGAACGACAACAAGCCTATCCTGCGCTACAACGCCAACGAGCGGACCAACCACTGGATCGTCGCGATCCTGTTCTTCATGGCCGGGCTGTCGGGGCTGGCGCTGTTCCATCCGGCGCTGTTCTGGCTCAGCAACCTGTTCGGTGGCGGCCCCTGGACACGCATCCTGCATCCCTTCCTCGGAGTGGCGATGTTCGTGTTCTTCCTGGGGCTGGTGATCCGCTTCTGGCGGGCCAACTTCATCACCGCCAACGACCGCCTGTGGCTGCGCCGTGTGGATCGGGTGATGCGCAACGAGGAAGAAGGCGTGCCGCCGATCGGCAAGTACAACGCCGGGCAGAAGCTGCTGTTCTGGACCTTGCTGGTGTGCATGCTGATCCTGCTGGTCAGTGGCGTGGTGATCTGGCGCGCCTGGTTCAGCCAGTACTTCGACATCGGCGCGATTCGCCTGGCCACCTTGCTGCACGCCCTGGCGGCGTTCGTGCTGGTGCTGAGCATCATCGTGCACATCTATGCCGGGATCTGGATCAAGGGCTCGGTCGGCGCCATGCTGCACGGCTGGGTCAGCCGTGCCTGGGCACGTAAACATCATGAGCTGTGGTACCGGGACGTGACCGGCGACAAGACGCCGCACAACCCCGGACGGAAAGAAGGATGAGCGCTTGAGCACGATTCTCGAACCCGGGCAGATCGAAGCGTCGGCGGTAATGCCGCCGTTTCTCCACCAGCCCGCCGACAACCTGTTCGAACTGCGCGCGGCGCGACTGGAGCAGCTTGCCGAGGGCCATGCCCTTGGCGACTACCTGAGGCTGGTTGCGCGCCTGTGCCGGGTGCAGCAGCAGTTGCTCGACAATCCACCCTCCGGCGTGCCGGTCGCCGAGCAGCGTCAGCGCCTGTGCATCAGCCACGGCCTGCCGCCGCTGGCGGCCGACAGCCTGGTGCGGGAAGGGCCGTGGTTGGTCTGGCTGCAGGCGCTGCTGGATCGCTTCGAGGTACCGGAGCAGGGTGCCCTGGCGGATGCCCTGAAGGTTCTGCGCAGCAGCGAAGAGAGCCAGCGTAAAGGTTGGGGTATCGCCTTGCTGAGCGGTCAGTACGATGCCTTGCCCGCGGCGCTGGTGCCTTTCATCGGCGCTGCGTTGCAGGCGGCCTGGGCCAGTTGGCGGCGGGCCTTGCCCAGCGATGAGCTCAAGCCCGGCAGCAGCCTCGCGCAGTGTCCGTGCTGCGGCTCGCCAGCGATGACGGGCCTGGTGCGCAACCGCGGCAAGCACAACGGGCTGCGGTATCTGGCCTGTTCGCTGTGCGCCTGCGAGTGGCATGTGGTGCGGGTCAAGTGTGTGTACTGCGAGTCGAGCAAGGATTTGCGCTACTCCAGCCTGGAGGATGACCGCCATGCCCCGGGCAAGGCGCCGCTGCGAGCGGAGTGCTGCCCTGGTTGCAACACCTACCTCAAGCACTGCTACCTGGAAAATGACGCGATGGGCGAGGCGTTGGCCGATGACCTGGCCAGCCTGGCGCTGGATATCCGGTTGGACGACGAGGGCTTTCATCGGCTGGCGCCGAACCTGATGTTGGCGCCTGGAGGAGGATGAGGGTCTACACTGCACACCGAGCCGCCCCTATCGCGGGGCAAGTCGCAGCGGCGAACCGCCGCTCCTGCAATGACCCCGCCACCTTTGCGGACGACGGGTAACCTGTAGGAGCGGGCTTGCCCGCGAAAGGGCCATTACAGACACCGGATCAACCAAGGTAGTACCGCATGTCGTCAAGCCTCGCCAATCAAGCGCCACGCCTGCCCTCCATCGACACCCTGCTACGCCACCCCGCCTGCCAGCCCTTGCTCGATCGCCATGGCCGCGACGCCACCCTGGCCAGCCTGCGTCAACTGCTCGACGACCTGCGCGAACCCGCTCGCCTTGGCCAGTTGAGCGCCGTCGAACTGGCTGCTGAAATCCTGCTTGGCCGCGCCGGCGAGCGCCTGGCGATCCAGCAGCGCAGCCAGGTGCGAAGAGTCTTCAACCTCACCGGCACGGTGCTGCACACCAACCTCGGTCGTGCCCTGTTGCCGGAAGAGGCCGTACAGGCGATGCAGACCGCCGCCCGTTATCCGCTCAACCTCGAATTCGACCTGGCCACCGGCAAGCGCGGCGACCGCGATGACCTGATCGAGGGCCTGATCCGCGAGCTGACCGGCGCCGAGGCAGTCACCGTGGTCAACAACAACGCCGCTGCCGTGCTGCTGGCGCTCAACAGCCTGGGTGCGCGCAAGGAAGGGATCATCTCCCGTGGCGAGCTGATCGAGATCGGCGGCGCCTTCCGCATCCCCGACATCATGGCCCGTGCCGGTGTGCGCCTGCATGAGATCGGCACCACCAACCGCACCCATGCCCGCGACTACGAGGCGGCGATCAATCCGCGCACCGGCCTGCTGATGCGCGTGCATTGCAGCAACTACAGCATCCAGGGCTTTACCACCCAGGTGCCGACCTCCGATCTTGCGCGCATCGCCCATCAACATGATCTGCCGCTGCTCGAAGACCTGGGCAGCGGCAGCCTGCTCGACCTCACCCGTTGGGGCCTGCCCGCCGAGCCGACGGTGCGTCAGGCGTTGGCGGACGGCGCCGATATCGTCACCTTCAGCGGCGACAAACTGCTGGGTGGTCCGCAGGCGGGCATCATCGTCGGGCGCAAGGAGCTGATCGCCAGGATCAAGAAGAACCCGCTCAAACGCGCGCTGCGTGTGGACAAGATCACCCTGGCGGCGCTCGAGGCGGTGCTGGCGCTGTACCGCGACCCCGATCGCCTGGCCGAACGCTTGCCCAGCCTGCGCCTGCTGACCCGGCCCCAGGACGAGATCGCTGCCCAGGCCCAGCGCCTGGCGCCGGAACTGGCCGGGCGACTGGGCGAGCAGTGGACGGTCGCGGTCGAGCCCGCATTGGGCATGATCGGTAGCGGCAGCCAGCCGGTAGCGCGGCTGCCAAGCGCGGCGCTGTGCTTGCGGCCACAGGTGTCGAAGAAGCTGCGTGGTCGCAGCCTGAGGGTGCTGGAGCGCGCACTGCGCGAGTTGCCGGTGCCGGTGCTCGGACGCATCGATGACGATGCGCTATGGCTTGACCTGCGTCAGCTGGATGACGAAACCCAGTGGCTGGCGCAGTTGCCGGCGTTGCAGCTGGGGCCGGTGCAGTGATCGTCGGCACCGCCGGGCATATCGATCACGGCAAGACTGCGCTGCTCCAGGCCCTGACCGGCCAGGCCGGCGACCAGCGCCAGGAAGAACGCGCCCGGGGCATGACCATCGACCTCGGCTATCGCTATGCGGCGCTGGCCGAAGGCGAGCCGTTGACCGGTTTCATCGACGTCCCCGGTCACGAGCGTTTTATCCACAACATGCTCGCCGGCGCCCATGGTATCGACCTGGTGTTGCTGGTAGTGGCCGCTGATGACGGCGTTATGCCGCAGACCCGTGAACACCTGGCGATCATCGAGCTGCTGGGCATTCCCCAGGCGCTGGTGGCGATCAGCAAGTGCGACCGGGTCGAGGCACCGCGACTGCTGGAAGTGCAGCACGAGGTCGAAGCGCTGCTGGCCCCCGGGCCTTATGCCGGGGCTCGGCAGTTCGTCTTGTCCAGCGTGACCGGTGAAGGCGTCGAAGTGCTGCGCCAGGCGTTGGTCGAGGCACGCACGCAGGTGCTGCGCCGCGGGAGCCAAGGAGGCTTTCGTCTGGCAATTGACCGTGCTTTCGCCGTTTCCGGTGCCGGTGTGGTGGTGACTGGCACCGCGCTGGCCGGGCAGGTGAGCGCGGGCGACACCCTGTTGCTGGGCAAGGCTGGCAAAGCTGTGCGGGTGCGTGGCCTGCATGCGCAGAACCAGGCCGCGCTGGTGGCCGAGGCCGGGCAACGCGTGGCGCTGAACATCAGTGCCGAGCGCCTGGCCGTGGAGCACGTGCACCGTGGCGATTGGCTGGTGCCCGAGTGGCTGCATGCGCCCAGTTCGCGTATCGATATCGAGTTGTCATTGTTGCCGGGTGAAACGCGCACCTTCGAGCATTTCAGCGCGGTGCATGTGCACCTCGGTACCCAGGACGTGACGGCGCGCGTAGCGCTGCTGGAGGGCGAGGCTCTGACGGCAGGCCAACGCATGTTCGCTCAGTTGCTGCTCAACGCACCGTTGCAGGCTGTGCATGGCGACCGCCTGGTGCTGCGCGACCAGCGCGCCCAGCGCACCCTCGGCGGTGGCCGAGTGCTCGATCCTTTCGCACCCAGCAGGCAGCGGCGCAGCGAGTCGCGCTTGCGCCAACTGCAGGTGCTGCGCGATGCCCGCGATCTGGAGCAGGCCCTGCCGGCCCTGCTGGCGGCGGCTCCCGCCGGGCTCGACCCGCAGCGCCTGGAGCGACAGTTCAACCGTCTGCGTGACAGTTGGCGATTGCCCGATGACGTCCAGGTGATTGCCACCCGCCAGGGGCCGTTGCTGTTCGATCGTCAGCAATGGCAGGTGCTCAGGCGTGAAGTGCTCGAGCAACTGGCGCGGTTCCACGAGCAGGAGCCCGACCAGCTTGGCCCCGACCGCGACCGCCTGCGCCGCTTCTGCGCCTTGCTGCTGGAGCGTGACGCCTTTGTCAGCCTGCTGGACGAGTTGCTCGGTGAGGGCGCAGTCGCCAGCAGCGGCCCATGGTTGCACCTGCCGGATCACAAGGTGCAGTTGAGTGACGCCGATACTGCGCTCTGGGAGCGTCTGCAACCGCGTTTGCTGGAAGGTGCGTTCGATCCGCCCTGGGTCAGGACCCTGGCTGCAGCCGAGCAGGTGGAGGAAACCCAGGTGCGCCTGCTGATGCGCAAGCTGGCGCGGCTGGGAGTGCTGCACCAGGTGGTGCGCGACCTGTTCTACCCGCAGGAGACGATCCAGCGCATGGCCGAGATGTTGTTGCGCCAGACACAGGACACGCCGGTAGTGCAGGTGGCGGCGTTTCGCGATATGTTGGGCATCGGTCGCAAGCGCAGCGTGCAGATTCTCGAGTACTTCGACCGGCTTGGCCTGACCCGCAGGGTTGCCGAGCAACGTCACATCCGCGCCGATAGCGCGCTGGCCCGGCAGCAGGCCAGGCCCTGAGTTCAAGGAAGGCAATCGCGCCCGGTGGCGCGGCCGGGCTTCAAACCCGGTTGGGGACGGCAGCCGTTCCCGGGCAGGTTCGACTCCCGCTGCCTTCCGCCATTTTCGCCAGGCCCATTCGCGGGCAAGCCCGCTCCCACAGGTACAGCACAATTCTCAAGAACTGTGGAAATCCTGTGGGAGCGGGCTTGCCCGCGAAGAGGTCATGGCAGGCTAAAACCTAAGCCCGCTACCCACACAGGTACAGCACAATTCTCAAGAACTGTGGAAATCCTGTGGGAGCGGGCTTGCCCGCGAAGAGGCCATGACAGGCTGAAACCTAAGCCCGCTCCCCGCACAGGTCCAATGCAAACCACCGCTCTGCGGCCTCCACATCCAACCCAGCCCCCAACAGCGCGAACATCTTGCCCAGCGCCGCTTCGCGAGTCATCCCGCCGCCACTGACCAGCCCGGTATCGCGCAGCTTGCTGCCGGCGGCATAGGTGTCGAACACCACTGCGCCTTCGGGGCACTGGCTGATCGCGACGATCATCACCCCGCTTTGACGCGCACCGTGCAGCGCGTCGAGCAGTGCCTGGTCATCGGACGGGCCGGTACCGCTGCCATAGCACTCCAGCAGCAAGCCCTGGACCCCAGCGTCGAACAGCCCGCGCAGGTAATCTGCACACAGCCCCGGGAACACCGGCAGCACCGCCAGCTTCACCGCTTGGCGCACCTGGCGGTAGTCCAGGCTGGCAGGGATCTGTGCAGCGCGCTCGCCTTCGCGGTGGCGTTCCATCACGGTGAACGCATCGAAGGCTTCGCTGCGCAGTTTCGAGGCGCGGCAGCCGTGCAGCAACCGGCCGTGGAAGTAAAGCTGCACGCCGTTGCCCAGGCCCTGCTCGAACTGACGCAACGCGCCGACCAGGTTGTCCCAGGCGTCGCTGTCTGGCGCACCGGCCGGCAGCATGGAGCCGGTAAGCAGGACCGGCACCTGCAGGCCGAGCAGCAGGAACGACAACGTTGCCGCGCTGTAGGCCAGGGTGTCTGTGCCATGCAGTACCAGCACGCCGTCATGGCCGTCATGCTCGACCGCCTCGATGATGGCATCACGCATCGCCAGCCAATTGGCCTGCTGCATGTTGGCGCTGTCGATCAGCGGGTTGAGCTCGCGCAAGGTCCATTGCAGTGTCGGCGCGTCATTGCGCTGTGCGAGGTGGTCACGCATACGCGCATCGAAGCCACCCGCCGGCGCCAGGCCTGCGGGGGTCTGCAGCATGCCGATGGTGCCACCTGTGTAGAGAACGAGGAGATTCTTGACTGCACCCATGGAAGGATTCCGAAGCGAGGAGCGAAGGAAAGCCGGCCGCCCACGAGCGGGGCGGCCGGGCAGGGCAGGGTATCAGCGCTGGTGCTGAAGTTCGCCAGCAGCTTTGTCAGTGGCTGTTTCAGCCTGAGGATTGGCTGGCCAGGCGGCACGGTCCAGGTCCAGGTCGGCAAATTTGCTGGAGTCGAACACCGGCTGCTTGATGCCGGCCTTGCGCTGTGCGTCGTAGTCGCGCATCACGCGCAGCCCGACCTTGAACAGCAGGGCCAGGGCGACCAGGTTGACGAAGGCCAGGCAGGTCATGGTGATGTCGGCGAAGGCGAACACGGTCGACAGGTCTTGCATCGAACCCCACACCACCAGCGCCAGCACCAGGCCGCGGAAGGCCATCAGCACGACACGGTTGCGGCTCAGGAACTGCAGGCTGTTCTCGCCCAGGTAGTAGTTGTAGAGGATGCAGGTGAAGACGAACAGCGACAGCGCGACGCTGACGAAGATGCGGCCCCAGTCACCGACCACGGCGGCCAGCGAGTTCTGGGTCAGGACGATACCGTCGCCTTCGAAGCCTGGGGTGTAGAAGCCCGACAGCAGGATCAGCAGCGCGGTGCAGGTGCAGATCACGAAGGTGTCGAGGAACACGCTGAAGGCCTGCACCACGCCCTGGGCGCCTGGGTGCTTCACTGCCGCCACGGCCGCGACGTTCGGGGCACTGCCCAGGCCCGCTTCGTTGGCGAACACGCCGCGTTTCACGCCCATGACGATGGCGCTGCCCAGCAGGCCGGCAAAGGCCGGGTCGAGGCCGAAGGCGCTCTTGAAGATGGTTTCCAGCATGGCAGGCACGTGTTCGATCTGGGTGCCGATCACGTACAGGGTCACGCCGATGTAGGCCAGGGTCTTGATCGGCACCAGCAGGTCCGACACCGCGGCGATGCGCTTGATGCCGCCGATGAAGGTGATGGCCAGCAGCACTGCCAGGACGATACCGGTGTGGCGTGGGTCGAAGGCAAAGGCGTTCTGCAGCGAATGGGTCACGGTGTACGACTGCAGGCCGATGAAGGCGAAGCCGTAGGTGACCAGCAGCAGGATCGAGAACACGATCGCCATGCTCTTGAGCTTCAGGCCGTGCTGAATGTAATAGGCCGGGCCGCCGCGGTACAGGCCGTCGCCATCGGCGCGCTTGTAGACCTGGGCCAGGGTACATTCGAAGAAGCTGCTGGACATGCCCACCAGTGCGGTGACCCACATCCAGAACACTGCGCCTGGGCCGCCCAGGGTCACGGCGATGCCGACACCGGCAATGTTACCTGCACCGACGCGGCCGGCGAGGCTCAGCATCAGGGCTTGGAACGAGCTCAGTTGGCCAGCCTGGCCGCGCAGGGACTCCTTGAACACGCCGAACATGTGGCCGAAGTGGCGGAACTGGACGAACCGGGAACGAATGGTGAAGTAGCTACCGAGCCCGACGATCAGGACGATGAGCAGTTTTCCTGAAAGGAAATCGTTAAGTGCTTCGAGCATTGGAAAATGACCTCGATTCTTATTCTTCGTGTGGAGTGACCAGCGGCGACAGAGACGCGCGCTATCGTTGGCGCGCATGGTTGGTCATGACACCTGTGGTTACAATTTCGCGGGTTGCTCTGTTTTGGTGCGACTTGATGCTAGACTTGCACCACTCGCATCACCTGGAACGCCGTTCATGGCCGATTTTCTAGCCGCCAATCTCAAACTCGCCTGCAGCCACTACCGCTCTATTTCAGAGGTTTGCCGACAGCTGTCGATAAATCGCGCGCAATTCAACAAGTACCTGAGCGGGCAGAGCCAGCCGACGACCTACAACCTCAAGCGCATCGGCGATTTCTTCGGGGTCGAGGATTACGAGTTGAATTTGCCGCCGGAACAGTTCGCCCGGCTGATCGGTGCGCGCAACCCTTCGGTGTCGTCAGGCCCGCAGGACGACCCGATCAGCGAGCTGTTCAAGCCCTTGCATGCCCAGGCCGGCAACCTGTCGCGCTATTGCGGCTACTACTTCGAATATTCCAACTGCATGTCGGTACCGGGCTCGATCCTGGTGTCGCTGGTGCACCTGTGGGAAGAGCGCGGCAGCTTCCTGTTCGAGCGCCAGGAACGCCAGGAGCGCAGCAGTGCCGGCAGCCAGCATGCGGAGGTGCGTTGCCGCTACCTGGGCGCAGCGTTCCAGTTGCAGGATCGGGTGTTCCTGATCGACTACGAGTCGCTGACCCTCAACGAGATGAGCCAGACCGTGCTCATCCCCAGCTTCAAGAGCCGTATCACCCGCCTCAACGGGCTCAAGACCGGGGTCTCCAGCGGCGACCGGCGTAACCCTGCCTGCACCCGCGTGGTGTGGGAGTTTCTTGGTGAAGAGATCAACCGTATCAACGCCTATCGCCAGGTGAAGCTCTATCGCCCGGACGACCCGCGCATCGACGACGACATACGCGACCGGCTCGGTGCCGGGGCGATCAGCAATGGGTTGTTCGAGATCGAATAGGGGTTTTGGCTCTACCAGCGCGGCGTCTTTTTCGCGGGCTTGCCCGCGAAAAAGACACCGCGCTCCCTGGCACGCGCTACGCCCGTGTTCGCGGGACAAGTCGGGGTGCCGAACCGGTCACCCTTGGTCGAGAATGAACGCCGCCACCGTATCCGCCACCTGATCGGCAATCTCCGGTGCATCGCGCAGGTGTGCGGCGATGCCGTGGTCGCAGTCGGTCAGCAACAGGCACTCCACATGGGGCGCCGGCACCGAGCGCAGCAGCGCATGGGTGACTTCCTCCGGTATCGGGCTGTAGCGCTGCACACCGCGCAGCATTCGGGTACCAGCGCTGGTGCCGGGGCCTTGGCCGTGGGTCTGGGAGTTGAGGCCGTCGTACTCGCCGATCACCAGCAGTACCCGCCCCTGGAACTGGCGCAGGAAGGCATAGCTGTCGCAGTCGAGAAAGGCGTAGGGCTTGCGGATCGCCGCGCTGAAGGCCGGCCCGAATGGCGCGTCGTGGGCGTCATCGGGGTAGACCGCCGGGCAGATCAGCACCAGCTTGTCGATGTCTGGCAGTTGCGCCGCAAGCTTTAGGGCAATGGCGCCACCCAGGCTGTGGCCGACCAGGGTGCGGCAGCGTTCGGCGATATGCCGGTGGAAGCGCCGGGCCTCCTGCAGGTTGATCGCCAGGGTCGGTGCGCTGGCGCCGGGTTCGCTCGCCTGGCTGTGGCCGGACAGGTTGCCGGTCAGCGTGCCGATGCCCTGGCGTTGCAGGCGATAGAGCAGCGGGTTGAGGCGGGTGAAGTCGGAGCGTGCGCCGCCGACCACGAACAGTGGCGGAGCGCGCTCGCTGTCCGGCAAAAGCAGGCGTGCCTGCTGTTGATAACCGTCGAATGCTTCGTCGATGAAGCCTTCGGTGCCTGGGGCAGGTTCGTCGTATTGCCAGCTGCCGCGTTGGTCGGAGGTGTTCGCGAAGTCCATGGCGCTCCTAGGCTCTGTATGAAAAACCTTGATACTCGGTGATGCTGCGTTGAAAACAGCCTCGGAATGCTCATTTACAACCCGTAAACTCCGCTTCCTCGGCTGTTTTCGCCTTGCCTGACCTTCGTCTCAAGGCTTTTCATACAGACCCTAGAGGAACTGATGTTGCAGCCATTCGCCGAGCGGGTTGCCTGCGCCAAGCAGCAGCTTGAGGGCCATGATGCAGCACACGCAGACCAGCAACGGCTTGATCAGCCTGGGTCCGAAATGCACCGCGCAGCGTGCGCCCAGTTGCGCACCGATGAATGCGGCACAGGCCATCGCCAGGGCCAGGGGCCAGATGATCGCCCCGCTCAGCGAGAATACCGAGAGGGCGCCGAGGTTGCACGCGGCGTTGAGCAGCTTGCTGTTGCACACGGCGCGCAGCAGGTGCTGACCCAGCAGGATTACGCAGGCGAGCATGAAGAACGAACCCACCCCAGGGCCGAACACGCCGTCATAGAAGCCGATCAGCGGGGCGGCGGTCAGGCAGAACACGGCGTTGGAGATCTTCGCCTTGCGCTCGTGCTCGTCGGGCTTGGGGCTGAAAGCGAAGTAGGCCGCAACCAGGATCAGCAGCACCGGCACGCAGGCTTGCAGGAACGTCTTGGGCACCAGGCTCACCGACAGCGCGCCGAGGGCGCCGCCGGCGAAGGCCATGGCGGCCATGGGCAGGCCGCGTTGCCAGTCGATCATGCCCTTGCGGGCGAAGGCGACGGTGGCCGACACCGTCGCCGAGGCCGCCTGGAATTTGTTGGTGGCGATGGCCGCCAACGGGTCGATGCCGGCGACGAACAGTACCGGCAGGGTGATCAGCCCGCCGCCACCCGCGATGGCGTCGAAGAAGCCGGCCATCAGCGCCACCGACGCGAGGGTCAGCAGCAGGGAGACATCGATTTCCATCATTACCGCACGTTCCTTTTATTCAGCCGCGCACCAGCAGCGGATCCGGAGTGATCACCCGAGGTTGGGCGAAGGGGGAGTAGCCGAACAGCCGCACCAGCAGGCGACGGTTGTCCTGGAGGATGTCGCGACCATGCAGGGCGCGGTTGTTGTTGATCACCAGGGCGGTGTCCGGTTGCAGCACGAAGGGCCGTGGCCGCGTTTCGGCGACCCGCTGCTGGAAAGCGTCGAAGGCCTGGGCGGCGAGGTCGCTGGCCTGGTCGTTGAGCGAGAACCGGTACGAGTTGTAACGCAGGGCAAAGCCGCCGTTGGCGTCGAACTGCAGCATCGCGGTGGCCTGCTCCGGTTCACCGCTGCCAGCGACGAAGCAGTCGCTGCGGGTGAAGTCGAACGACGCTGAGGTCAGCGCCAGCGCGTGCAGGCTGCCCAAGCCTTCTATGACCTCGCGCATGGGAATGACGTGGGTCGGCTCGTTCGCCGGGTTCCAGCGCGCGGTGAGGATCAGCGCAGAGGGCGCCGGGGAATGGTCATCGCGAGCGATCACCGAGCAGTTGTACGGAGCTTCGGTGTGTGGGCCCAGGCGCAGGCCGGCGTGGGAACTGAGTTCCACGCGGGTGTCGCGGGTTTCCTGCGGACGCGGCTGGCTGCCGCCACCCTTGAAGTTGCCGACCAGACGCACCTGCTTGCCTTCGTTGTCGATATCGAAGGCGAACGCCCGGTAGCGCACCAGCTCCAGCAGGATCTGGTTGCGTGAGGCCAGGTAGATGCAGCGGGGATCGTGCTCCAGGCCCTGCAGCTCAGGCAGGTCTTCGGGGATGGGATCGTGCTCCGGGCAGCTCATGCCGCGGTACATCAGTGCAGACAGCGTGCCGTCGGCGAAGCGCCGCAGTGTCGCTTGTTGCTGGGCATCGAGCGATCTTGTCAGCGCTTCGGCGCATTGCCGTGCCTTGCCGGCCGCCCCGAAGACTTCCGGGCCGCCGAGTCGGGCGAGGGATTGGCTGGCGACGAACAGCGCATCGGCTTGATCCTGGGTAAATTCCAGGTACGCGACTTCGGAATCCTGCATGGGAAACCTTCCTTGTTATTGTTGTGTTGGCGTTCCGTGCCGGCCGACAGCTGGAGTGAGTTGACCTGACTGGGGAGACTCCAGACGGTAGTGGCCAACTGCCGCGCAGTATCGGGTAGTTTCCGAAGGTGCAAAAGAGGGGGTGGAAAATTTCACAGCCGTGAAACGTTGTGAAGATCGAAGCCGGCGCGTCATGGTGGTGCTCCTGGTTATCGGGTGCGCATACGGGGCTGCCATGCCCCGGCCTCTGCTATTAGTTCAAGGTTTTCGTCTGGCGTGGTGCAAGACCGGTTTTATGTGAGCGACAGAGAAAGCTTCGATGCCTGTTGGAAACTTCCTACGTACAGACGGGGAAGCCCCTAGGGTTGGACTTCCCCTGGCGGAAACCGCAAAATGACCCCTTTCCCTAATCGATCTGAGCGGACCTGCTGACTCTATGCGTATGCGCCTGATGCTGTTGGGTGGTGGCAATGCCCTCGGGCAAGCGCTGATTCGTCTCGGGGCCGAGGAAGACATCGCGTTTCTGGCACCGCGCCCGCCGGACGAGGGCTGGGATCCGGCCAGCCTCACCCAGTTGCTCGACGATCACCGCCCCGATGCCCTGGTCAACCTGGCCTATTACTTCGACTGGTTCCAGGCCGAGTCGGTCAGCGAACAGCGCCTGGCCCTTCAGGAACGTGCCGTGGAGCGTCTGGCCGAATTGTGCCAGCACCACGAGATCACGCTGGTCCAGCCTTCCAGCTATCGCGTGTTCGACGGCTCGCGCGCCACCTCCTACAGCGAGAAGGACGAGCCGGTGCCGCTGGGCCTGCGTGGCCAGGCGCTGTGGCGCATCGAGCAGAGCGTGCGTGCGGCCTGCCCGCAGCATGTGCTGCTGCGTTTCGGTTGGGTGCTGGACGAAAGCCTCGATGGCGCACTCGGGCGCTTCCTGACGCGCGCCGAGCAACCGCAGGAGCTGCTGCTGGCCGATGACCGCCGCGGCAACCCGACGCCGGTCGACGATGCCGCCCGGGTGATCCTCTCGGTGATCAAGCAGCTGGACTGCGATGCGCCGCTGTGGGGCACCTACCATTACGCCGGCAACGAGGCGACCACACCGCTGGCGCTGGGACAAGCTATCCTTTCCGAGGCAGCGCAGTGGCACAAGCTGGCCGTGCAGGCCCCCACCGCACAGGCCCACGCCGCGCGCCCGGATGCCAGCGAGGAGCCGCAGCACGCGGTGCTGGCCTGCAAGAAGATCCTTCATACCTTCGGCATCAAGCCCCGCGCCTGGCGCGCCGGCTTGCCGCCCCTACTGGACCGTTTCTATCGTCATGGCTGATGCCCCCATCCTCATTACCGGCGGAGCTGGTTTCATCGGCTCCCACCTGTGCGATGCGCTGCTGGACAAAGGCTATGCGGTGCGCATTCTCGATGACCTGTCCACCGGCAAGCGCAGCAACCTGCAGATCGATCATCCACGCCTGCAACTGATCGAAGGTGATGTTGCCGACACTGCACTGGTTACCCGTGCAGCCGCCGGTTGCGCGGCGGTGGTCCACCTCGCTGCAGTCGCGTCGGTGCAAGCGTCGGTGGACGACCCGGTCAAGACCCACCAGAGCAACTTCATCGGCACTCTCAATGTCTGCGAGGCGATGCGCATCAATGGTGTGCGCCGGGTGTTGTTCGCCTCGAGCGCGGCGGTCTACGGCAACAATGGCGAAGGCCAGTCGATCACCGAAGACACGCCCAAGGCGCCACTGACGCCTTACGCCGTGGACAAGCTGGCTGGCGAGCAGTACCTGGACTTCTACCGCCGCCAACATGGGCTGGAGCCTGTGGTGTTCCGCTTCTTCAATATCTTCGGGCCGCGCCAGGATCCCTCGTCGCCGTACTCGGGGGTGATCAGCATCTTCTGCGAGCGAGCGACCAAGGGCTTGCCGATCACCGTGTTCGGCGATGGCGAGCAGACCCGCGACTTCCTCTATGTCGGCGACCTGGTGCAGGTGATGGTGCAGGCGCTGGAGCAGCCGCAGGTGGAAGAGGGCGCGGTGAACATCGGCTTGAACCAGGCGACTTCGCTGAATCACTTGCTTGCGGCATTGCAGCAGGTGGTTGGCAGCTTGCCGACGATCAGCCATGGCCCGGCGCGCGCGGGTGATATCCGCCACTCGCGGGCGGACAACCACCGGCTGTTGGCGCGTTTCGATTTTCCCCAGGCGACGCCGATCGCCGAGGGGCTGGCGCGTTTGCTGGGCAAAGACTGACAAACACGTTGGCCTTCCAGGTACTCCACTGATCTCCAGGACAGTGGAGTACCCGCGAACAAGCCCTGACAGGCCAGAACACCATCAAGCCCGCCGACAATCCTCCGGTCCCAGCACCCGCCCATCCCGCGCCCGTACTTCCAGCTTCGCCACAGGTTCGCCCTTGGCATTGTCCAGCAACACCGAACGCGTCTCGCCCGCCTCGAACTGAAACCGCTCCCCCCACTGACGCAGGCCCACCACGATCGGAAACACCGAGCGGCCTTTTTCTGTCAGCACATATTCCTTGTACGCACTGCCATCCGACGCCGGCTGCAGCTCCATGAGCCCTGTTTCCACCAGCAGCTTCAGGCGCGTGGCGAGGATGTTCTTCGCCAGCCCCAGGTTCTTCTGGAACTCGCTGAAACGGCGCAGCCCATCGAACGCGTCGCGCAGGATCATCAGTGCCCAGCGGTCGCCGAGCACTTCGAGTGCCCGGGCCACGGGGCATCGGCGGTTGTTTTCGTCGAGCATCGATCATTCCGCATGAGTCAGTTTGGTTGCAGATTAAAACCAGGTTTGCTAGAAATCCAGCTTGTGGTTTTGTTTTGAAACCAGATTGCCAGGAGTCTGCATGTCATCCGCCCACGATGCCTCTTCGTTTCAACTCACTCGCGGCCTGACCCTGTTGCTGGCCGCAGCCTGCGCACTGGCGGTGGCCACGGTGTACTGCGCCCAGCCCCTGCTGGAGTCCATGGCCCAGAGCCTGGGCGTGCCGAGTCGTCAGGTCGGCTGGGTGGTCGGCGCAACCCAGGCAGGCTACGCACTAGGATTGCTGCTGATCGTGCCGCTAGGGGACCTGCTCGACCGCAAGCGCTTGATCCTTGCGCAGTTGCTGCTGTCGGCACTGGCGCTGGTCGCGGTCGGCCTGGCCCAGCATTGGGCGGCGCTGTTGGCGGCCATGGGCATGGTCGGGCTGATGGCCGTGGTGGTGCAACTGATGGTCGCCCAGGCGGCCACCCTGGCGACACCGGCGCAGCAGGGGCAGGCGGTGGGAACGGTTACCAGCGGCATCGTGCTGGGGATTTTGCTGGCGCGGCTGGTGGCGGGAGTCGTGGCTGATCTGGCTGGCTGGCGAGGGGTTTATTTCGCTGCTGCCGGGTTGGCGCTGCTGATGGTCGTGCTGCTCGGCTGGCGTATGCCCGCTGTACGACCTCTGGGGCAGCGCCAACATTACCGGGCGTTGTTGCGCTCCATGGCGGTGCTGCTGCGCGATGATCGCCTGCTGCGCCAGCGGGGTGTGTTCGCATTACTGATCTTCGCCGCGTTCAGCGTGCTGTGGAGCAGCATGGTGCTGCCGTTGAGTGCGCTGCAACTGACCCACACCCAGATCGGCCTGTTCGGCCTGGCCGGTGTCGCCGGAGCCCTTGCCGCATCGGGTGCCGGGCGTTTGGCCGATCGCGGCCTTGGGCAGCGCACCACAGGGCTGGCGCTGGGGCTGCTGACACTGTCGTGGCTGCCGAGCCTGTTCGTCGGGCAGTCGCTGCTGGCGCTGGTAGCCGGTGTGGTGATGCTGGACCTCGCCGTGCAGGCAGTGCATGTGACCAACCAGAGCCTGCTGCTGGCCGGGCGTGCCGAGATGGCCAGTCGTCTGATTGGCGCGTACATGTGCTGCTATTCGGTGGGTAGTGGGGCGGGGGCGGTGACGGCGAGCTGGGTCTACGGGGCGTGGGGATGGGACGCGGTGTGTGGGCTTGGGGCTGGAGTCAGCGCGTTGGCGTGGGGGTATTGGTGGTGGCTGCAACGCCAGGGCTGAGCGGCAGCCAGAGGCCCCGCTGTACGGCGGGGCCTGAGTGCGTTGCGTGTCAGAACTTGTAGCCGATACCGACCATGTAGACCCACGGATCGACATCGACGTTGACCTTGGTCTTGCCCACGCCCAGGGCGCTCGGACCGTCGATGGTGGCCTTGGTGTCGATGTCGACGTACCAGACCGCGGCGTTGACCAGCAGGTTGTCGGTCAGCATGTAGTCCATGCCCAGCTGGCCAGCCAGGCCGATGGAGTCCTGCAGCTTCATGTTACTGAAGCCCTGCTGCTTGCGGGCGCTGCTGAGGTCTTCATCGAAGAACAGCGTGTAGTTGATGCCGATACCGGCATAGGGCTGGAACTTCGACGAGGCTTCCATCGGGTAGTACTGCAGCGAGAGGGTCGGTGGCAGTTGCTTGATGTCGGCCAGCTTGCCGTCGAGCCCGCCGCCCAGGCCCTTGACGCCCACGGTGTGCTTGAACGGCGTGGCAGCGAGCAGCTCGATGCCGACGTGGTCGGTGAGCATGTAGGCGAAGGCCAGGCCCAGCTGGGTGTCGCTGTCGAGGGTGGCCTTGGTGCCGGAGACCTTGGCGCCGTCGAGCTTGAGGTCACTGCTGCTTTCATTCGGCGCAGTGGTGATGGCGCCGGCACGCATGATGAAGTCACCCGCCTGGTGGGCGTGGGCAACGGGGGCTGCGAGCGCCAACGCGACGAGCGAGGCACCGAGCAATGTCTTGTTCATGGAAGCTCCCAGAGGACGTAAGTAATCGAGTAGTCCAATGGTAAGGAGCCGTCCAAACACATTGTTTGACTCAGCTCAACGAAGCGGGCTTCACACGGGCGACACAGTTCTCATTTCAGCTCATATGCGTAGATTTTCTCGGCTTCCATCTGGTAACCGGCGTCGGCCAGCTCGCTGCTGGTGTTCTTGACCTGCATGCGTCCCTCGATCCAGTAGGGCTGGTACAGGTCTTCGACGCGCACGCCCATCTCGCTGAAGATGTGCACGATCTGGTTGGACGGCGGCGGCGGCACGTGGATGCAGGCGCCGTAGTAGGGCACCAGGAGAAACTCGGTGGTGCGACCTTCTTCGCTGACTTCCAGCGGCACGATGTAGCCGGGCAGTTTGACCTGCTGCCCGTCCAGCGCTTTCACCACGGGGGCGTCGGGCGCCTGCTGGCGGGCTGCCGGGGCAGACTCGGCCGCGAGCGCGTCGCCCAGCGAGTTGCCCATCTGCGAGAGGTCATGCAGCGGGGTGAGCTGTGGGGGGATGACTGGCGCGCCCTCGGGGATCAGTGCCGGCCAGTCCAGCTCGCGCGGCTCGTCCGCCCAGGCCGGGATGATCAGCACCAGCAGCAACAGCAGGAGGATCTGTAGTGCTCTCTTCGCGGGCAAGCCCGTTCCCACAGGGATCGACATGACAAACTCTCAGAGGTGGATCGACAGGCCATCGGCCAACGACTGCCGGTAGGCACGCCAGGCCGGAACACTGCCCATCAGCAGCGCCGCACCGAGGATGATCGCCAGCAACGTCCATTCGTGCGGGCTTGGCCAGGCCAGCGGCAGGAACAGCCCGTAGTTGGACTGTACCGCGTCCTGGGCCAAGGCGATTCCCCCATAGAGCAATCCCAGCCCGGCGACGATACCGCTGACCGACAGCGCCAGCGCTTCGAGCACCAGCAGCCCGGCGATATGCCAGGGGCGCGCACCCACCGAGCGCAGGATGGCCATTTCGCGTCGCCGTTCGTTGAGGCTGGTGAGAATCGCCGTGAGCATGCCGATCAAACCGGTCAGTACCACGAACAGCGACACCACGAACAACGCCTGCTCGGCGATGCCCATCATGCCCCACAGCTCTTGCAGGGCCACGCCCGGCAGGATCGCCAGCAGCGGCTCGCTGCGGAATTCGTTGATCTCCCGCTGCACGCTGAAGGTGGCGATCTTGCTGTTCAGGCCGAGCATGAAGGCCGTGATGGCGGTGGGTTGAAGGTCCATGGTGCGCGCCTGGTCGGCGCTGATGCGCGCGGCGCCGCGGGCTGGCACGCCGTTCTGCCAGTCGACGTGGATGGCTTCCATCCCCGCCAGGCTGATGTGCAGGGTGCGGTCCACGGGGGTGCCGGTGCGCTGCAGAATGCCGACCACGGTGAAGGGCTTGTCGTCGTGCTTGACCAGGCTGATGGTGGCGATGCCGTGGGCCAGCACCAGGCTGTCGCCGAGCTTGTAGTGCAGGGCTTCGGCCACTTCGGCGCCAAGCACCACTTCGAACGGGTCGTTGGCGAACTGGCGGCCCTGGCTCAGTTGCAGGTGCTGCTGGCGGCCGTACTGGTAGTGGGTGAAGTAATCGCTGTTGGTGCCCATCACCCGGTAGCCGCGGTGCGAGTCGCCCAGGGAGATCGGGATCGCCCACTTGACCCGCGGGTCCTTGGCGTAATGCTCGAAGCTGTCCCAGCGGATGTTGTTGGTGGCGTTGCCGATACGGAACACCGAGTACAGCAGCAGGTTGACCGACCCCGAGCGCGCCCCGACGATCAGGTCGGTGCCGCTGATGGTGTTGGCGAAACTGGCGCGGGCTTCGGTACGCACGCGCTCCACCGCCAGCAGCAGGCACACCGACAAGGCGATGGCGAAGGCGGTGAGGAAGGCAGTGAAGCGGCGGTTGGCCAGGCTGGCCAGGGCTAGACGGAGCAGGTACATCAGGCCTCCCGAGGCTTGGCGGCGCGGTTGAGCTCGGCCAACGACAGGTCGCGGTCGAACAGGGGCGCCAGGCTCTGGTCATGGCTGACGAACAGCAGGCTGGAGCCTGCGGCGCGGCATTCGTCGAACAGCAGGCGGATGAACACCTCGCGGGTGTCGGCGTCGAGCGCGGAGGTCGGCTCGTCGGCGATCACCAGTTCCGGTTGGCCGATCAGTGCACGCGCAGCGGCAACCCGCTGTTGCTGGCCGATCGACAGGGTGTCGGCGCGCCGGGCGAGCAGATCGGGGTCGCCCAGGCCCAGGTGGGCGAGCAACTGCGCCGCTGCCTGGTGGATGCTGCCATGGCGCTGCGCCGCACGTTCGGCACGGCTGCGCGAAAAGCGGCAGGGCAACTCGACGTTTTCCTGCACGGAGAGAAACGGCAGCAGGTTGAACTGCTGGAAGATGTAGCCGGTGTGGTCGACACGGAAACGGTCGCGAGCGCCCTGGCCCAGCTCTGCCAGGTTCTGCCCGAGCAGCCGCACTTCGCCCTGGTCGGGCAGGTTGACCCCGCCCAGCAGGCCGAGCAGGGTGGTCTTGCCGCTGCCGCTGGGGCCTTTGAGGAACAGCGCCTCACCGGCCTCCAGGCGGAACTGGGGGATGTTCAGCAACGGCTGCTGACCTGGCCAGGCGAAGACCAGGTCATGCAGTTCGATCAGCGGCTGGCTCATTCAGAACGCAACCACGGCCTTGGCCGGGGTGCTTTCGAAGCCCTTCTGGCCGTTCGGGCCGACCAACTGCACATTGATCTTCTGGGTTTGCGGGTACGCCTTGTACAGCGGTGACAGGTCGATCTGGGTCAGCTTGGCCGGAGCTGCGCAGGTCAGCTGGTAGTGCGCGTGGATCTCGCTGTGCTGGTGTTCATGCGCGTGGTCGTGGTCGTGGTCGTGATCGTCGTCACCGTCGTCGTCCTTGGCCGATGGCTCGTCACCGAACAGCGGACTTTCCAGCTCCTGCTGGTCTTCCTTGCAACCGGCCGCGCTGGCCAGGCCGAACAGCTTGAGCGGCTGTTCGAGTTGCTTGCGCACAGCCTCGACCTTGGCCTTGTCGGCATCGCTGCCGGGCATGTGCTCGAAGCCGACCAGGTTCATTGCCGGGCTCTTCAGTGCCAGCTCCAGGGTATTGCCATCCAGGCCGACGTTCAGGCGTGCGACGCCGTGCTCGTGGGCAGGCAAGGTGCCGTGGGCATGATCGTGGTCGTGTTCTTCATGGGCCTGGGCAACGGCCAGGGGCAGCAGGGCGAAGGGCAAGGCGAGGAGCAGGCGGCGCATGGACGACTCCGGAAGCGGACGGGAAAGATTTGGTAATGTTATAACAACTTTTCTTGTCGATGCCAGACGCTTGGCGCAGGTTTCATGTCGTGGGAGCATGCACGTCATCGATCCGCGATTGAAGGAAGGCAGCGTGAGAATCCGAGGACAGATCGGCGACTGGCCGGTGGACCTGACCATCGAACTGGATCCGGCGGAGTGGGCCCAGCTTGGGCGCAGGCTCGAAGAGGCGCCTGCGGTGGCAGAGGTGGCGAGCGCGCCTGGTGCTGCGCCAGCGCGGCAGGACGATAGCCAGTGGTCGGCGGCGCGCGAGGTGTTGCGTCAGGCCGGAGCGCTCAGTGGGCCAGAGTTGCTGGAGCGGCTGGAAGGGTTGGCCGGGAGTGTTGCGGCAGGCAAGCGGCTGCTGGTGCGTTTGCGCCACAGCAGTGAAGTGAAGGTGGAAAGCGGTGCGGATGCGCCGGTGTATCGCTGGGTAGGCTAGAGGGCGGTGCGCGGCTGGATGCCACCTCCTGCAGGAGGTGGCGGCAGCTTGGGGCTCAGAACATCGCGGAAGACAACCGGCGGCGGTACACGCCCACCAGCGGATGATCGCCGCCGAGCAGGTCGAACACCTGCAGCATGGCTTTCTGCGGCAGGCCGTTGTCATAGGCGCGATTGCGCTGGAACAGCTTGAGCAGCCCGTCCAGCGCAGCTTCGTACTGTTGGCGCGCCAGTTGCTGGATGCACAACTGGTAAGCCGCTTCGTCATCCTGCGGGTTCTGCGCCAGGCGGCTCTTGAGCTCGGCGGCCTCCGGCAGGCTGGCGGCCTGGCGCAGGAAGGTCAGTTGCGCCTTGGCACCGGCCAGCGCGGCCTTGTGCTCATCGCTTTTTACCGCATCCAGTACCTGCTGCGCTGCGTCCAGGTCGCCGCGCTCGGCCAGGCAGCGGCCATAGTAGATCAGCGCCTCGGCGTTACTGTTGTCTTCACCGAGCACCGCCTGCAGCAGCGCTTCGGCTTCGCTGAAACGGCTCTCGGCGAACAGCGCCTTGGCCTGCTCCAGCGGCGAGGCGGTCGGGGGGGCAGGCATCTGCACATGCGGCTCGAGCATGGCGCGGATCGCCGACTCCGGCTGGGCACCGGCAAAGCCGTCGACCGGCTGGCCATCCTTGAACAGCACTACGGTCGGCAGGCTGCGGATACCGAACTGGGCCACCACCTGCTGCTCGACATCGCAGTTGATCTTGGCCAGCAGCAGCTCGCCCTGGTAGCCCTCGGCGATCTTCGCCAGCAGCGGCATCAGCGCCTTGCAGGGCGCGCACCACTCGGCCCAGAAGTCCACCAGCACGGGCTTGTGGAAGGAGTTCTCGATCACCAGTTGCTGGAAGTTGGCATCGGTGGCGTCGAAGATGTAGGGCGTGGCGGTATTAGAAGAAGCTTGGCTCATCGCAACTCTCGCAGCTTTCGCACATTCGGAATGGCACCACTATAAAGGCTCGCGGCTGGCGTGGTACAGGCTGACCCGGCGGAATTCGTGCGGCTCGGCCAGGTCTGGCAGGGTCAGGGCGTCGAGCACGCCGAGCTGGCGATAGAGCGGGTGGCTGAAGTCGCGTACCCGCGAGTCGGCGACCAGTGCCTGGCGACCCCGGCCGAGAAAGGCATCGAGCAAGGGCAGGTTGGCGCGGTCGTACAGCACGTCGGCGACGAGGATCAGGTCGAAGCGGTCGGCTTCGGCGAAAAAATCCTCGCTGTAGCCCAGCGTCACGCCGTTGAGTGCAGCGTTGGCGCGGCATGCGTCCAGGGCCAGCGGGTCGAGGTCGCAGGCGACCACCTCGCGCGCACCGGCACGGGCTGCGGCGATGCCGGCGATCCCCGAACCTGCGCCGAAGTCCAGCACGCGCTTGTCACGTACCCATTCGGGGTGTTGGGCCAGGTAGCGAGCCATGGCCAGGCCGCTGGCCCAGCAGAAGCTCCAGTAGGGGGGCTCGTCGAGGATGCGCCGGGTCTCGTCGGGGCTGAATGCCCGGTCCATGTTCTCGGCGTCGAGCAGCCACAGCTTGAGGTCGCAGCCCGGCAATTCGCTGATGACCAGGCGCGCTTCGCCAATCAGGCCGCTGAGGGCCTGTTGCAGGTGTAGCGGTGTCACGTTATGGCGCCTTCTCGAAACGCAGTGGGCCGGTGGTCTGGGTTTCGGCCTGGACGATGCGCTGCGGCGGCAGGTGCATGATCAGTTGGCCGGAACGGCTGGCGCGCCCGCGCAGCTCGACCCGGGCGCCGGCAGGGAAGGCCTCGGGGTTGAAACGCAGGTGATAGGGCAGGGCCTGGCCGGTGCCGGTCAGGTCGCTGCTTGCCAGCAGGCGTTGGGGGCGGCCGCGCTCGTCGATCACCAGCAGTGCCAGCTCGACTTCGGCGCCTGCGGGAATTTCCATCAGGGTGCCGCTGAGTTCGCGCTGGTAGGCCGGCAGCGGGCCCGGTTCGTCGCTCTTCTTGACCGTCTTGGGCGCGCTGGGCGCCACAGGCTGTTCGGGCTTCGGTCGGTCGCTGCCGCAGGCGGCGAGCAGGCCGGCCAGGCACAGGACGACGAGGGCTCGATGGTGCATGGGGTAATCCTTCACAGGCAGATTTCTCTGGATGGTAACCCCTTTGGCTTGTCTTGCCAGTGGGATGCGCTACCATGGCCCTCCCTTTTTTTGTTGCCTGCCACCATGCACTGTCCCTTTTGCGGTGCCAACGACACCAAGGTCATCGATTCGCGACTGGTCGCCGAGGGCGAACAGGTCCGCCGCCGCCGCGAATGCGTCGCCTGCGGCGAGCGCTTCACCACCTTCGAGACCGCCGAACTGGTCTTGCCCCGGCTGATCAAGCAGGACGGCACGCGCCAGCCCTTCGACGAAGACAAACTGCGTGCCGGCATGCAGCGGGCGCTGGAGAAGCGCCCTGTCGGCGTCGAGCGCCTGGAAGCGGCGCTGGCGCACATCAAGAGCCGCCTGCGGGCTACCGGCGAGCGCGAAGTGAAGTCGCTGGTGGTCGGTGAGCTGGTGATGTCCGAGCTGCGCAAGCTCGACGAAGTTGCCTACATCCGCTTCGCTTCGGTGTATCGGCGCTTCCAGGACCTCGACGAATTCCGTGAAGAAATCGACCGCCTGGCCCGTGAGCCAGCCAAAGAGTAAGCATGTCCAGCCAGACCGCGTTGCTTGACGCCCATTACATGGCCCGTGCCCTGGAACTGGCCCGCAAGGGCCTGTACACCACCCATCCCAACCCGCGGGTGGGCTGCGTGATCGTTCGCGACGGCGAAGTGGTCGGCGAGGGCTGGCACGTGCGTGCCGGCGAGCCGCATGCCGAAGTGCATGCCCTGCGCCAGGCCGGTGAGCGTGCGCGTGGCGCCTGCGCCTACGTCACCCTCGAGCCCTGCAGCCACCATGGCCGCACGCCACCGTGCGCCGAGGCGCTGGTCAAGGCAGGTGTGGCGCGGGTTGTGGCGGCGATGCAAGACCCCAACCCGCAGGTGGCCGGGCGTGGCCTGTGTCGGCTAGCCGAAGCCGGTATCGAGGTTGCCAGTGGCGTGCTCGAGGCCGAAGCCTGCGCGCTCAACCCGGGCTTTCTCAAGCGCATGGAGCATGGGCTGCCATTCGTTCGTGCCAAGCTGGCGATGAGCCTGGATGGCCGCACTGCCATGGCCAGCGGCGAGAGCCAGTGGATTACCGGCCCCGCTGCGCGCGCCGCGGTACAGCGCCTGCGCGCCCGTTCCAGCGTGGTGCTGACCAGCGCCCAGAGCGTGCTGGCCGACAACGCGCGGATGACCGTGCGCGCCGCCGAGCTTGGCCTGGACGACGAAATGACCGCGCTGGCCGTGTCGCGCCCGCCGCTGAGGGTGTTGATCGATGGCCGTCTGCGCCTGCCGCTGGACGCCCCGTTCTTTCAGGCCGGTCCGGCGTTGGTGGTCACCGCCGCCGCGCAGGACCCGTGCTACGCCGCGGCCGGCCACGAGTTGCTGGTGCTGCCCGGCAGCGACGGCCAGGTCGACTTGCCTGCGCTGCTGCGCCTGCTGGCCGAGCGCGGTGCCAGCGAGGTCCTGCTCGAAGCGGGCGCCGGTCTGGTCGGCGCCTTCGCTCGCCACCGCCTGATCGACGAATACCAGCTGTTCGTCGCCGGCACGTTCCTCGGCTCCAAGGCCCGCCCGTTGCTGGAGTGGCCGCTGGAGCACATGAGCGAAGCGCCGCGGCTGAAGATCATCGAAATGCGCGCCGTGGGCGATGACTGGCGAGTCACGGCCATCCCCTTGCCCGCGCCCGGCGTATAATGCCGGGCTTGCTTCGCGCAGCCCGTACCTGAGGAGAACACCATGTTCACCGGCATCATCGAATCCATCGGCACCATTCGCAGCATGACCCCCAAGGGCGGTGACGTGCGCGTCTACGTCGAAACCGGCAAGCTCGACCTGGGCGACGTCAAGCTCGGCGACAGTATCGCGGTCAACGGCGTGTGCCTGACCGCCGTGGAACTGCCAGGCGATGGCTTCTGGGCCGACGTCAGCGTCGAGACCCTCAAGCGCACCGCGATGGTCGAGCTCAAGAGCGGCAGCCGCGTCAATCTCGAAAAGGCCCTGACCCCCACCACCCGCCTGGGCGGCCACCTGGTCAGCGGCCATGTCGACGGTGTCGGCGAAATCGTCTCGCGCAG
>NZ_JAYFUI010000098.1:0-15498 GCF_034961125.1 Pseudomonas machongensis
CCTAAACTTGGCTCAGCAATCTCAAATGACTATGTGATTTCTCGCATGGTCACTTGTGATGCTGATAATCTTGGCGACTATCAGTCCGTACTCACAAGCACCCACACGAATTGCTTGATTCGATTTGTTAAAGAGCGGTTGGTTAAGAGCTTTTCGTCTCAACCGAGGCGCGCATTCTACGCTTTCCTCATTTGCTGTCAAGCGTTTATTTTGAAGTTTTTTTCGAGAAACTCGTTTAGCTTCAAACACTTGACTCGCTGCGATCTCTCGTAGCGGGAGGCGAATCATACAGCACTCGAAGATGCTGTCAACTGCCTTTTTCACCGCTGCCGATCAGGTGACCGAAGCCCTTCACGCTTCACCGAACTCGCTTAACTCGTTGATTAACAAGGAGTTTTGCGTTCCGTTTGCTGCGGAAGTGGGGCGCATTATAAGGGGATCTGAGAGGGCGTCAACCTTTTATTTCAAGAATCTTTCAGATCGCTGAAAACACAGCGGGGAGGCCTGCCGGCCCCCCCGCTTCTCTATATAGCTGAGACGCTGTCACAGCACCCCTGCAGAACGCAGCACCTGAACAGCCACTGCATCCAATCCCAAGACATCCATCAGCACCGCCTCGGTATGCTCCCCCAGCAAAGGTGGGGCCAGACGATACTCCACGGGCGTCTCCGACAACCTGATCGGGCTCGCCACCTGAGGCACACTGCCCGCCAGCGGATGAGGAACATCCACCTTCAAGCCGCGCGCCACGACCTGCGGATCCTGGAACATCTGCGCCAGGTCGTTGATCGGCCCGCACGGCACTCCAGCCCTTTCCAGCTCCGCCACCCACTCGGCAGTGGTCTTGAACACCGTCGCCTGTCGAATCAGAGGAATAAGCTCCGCCCGATGCGCAACCCGCTGCTTGTTGGTGGCAAAGCGCGGATCATCTGCCCACTGCGGCTGACCGGCCACTTCCGCGAACTTGCGGAACTGCCCGTCGTTACCCACCGTAAGGATGAAGTCACCATCGGCCGTCGGGAAGTCCTGGTAAGGCACGATGTTGGGATGCGCATTACCCAGGCGCTTGGGTGGTGTGCCCGTGGTCAGGTAGTTCATTGCCTGGTTGGCAAGGCACGCCACCTGCACATCCAGCAGAGCCATATCGATATGCTGGCCCTCCCCCGACTGATCGCGATGCGCCAGCGCTGCAAGGATCGCCACCGTAGAATAAAGCCCGGTGAGGATGTCAGTCAGCGCCACTCCCACCTTCATGGGCCCGGCACCCTGCTCACCCTCAGGCCGCCCGGTCAGACTCATCAATCCGCCCAGCCCCTGGATCATGAAATCGTAGCCCGCGCGCTTGGCATAGGGCCCAGTCTGGCCAAAGCCAGTGATCGAACAATAGATAAGCCTTGGATTGACCGCCTTCAGGCGTTCGTAGTCCAGCCCATAGCTCGCCAGCCCGCCCACCTTGAAATTCTCGATGACGATATCCGACTTTGCCGCCAGTTCACGCACCAGGCGCTGACCTTCGGGCTGGGTGAAGTCGATAGTCACCGAACGCTTGTTCCGGTTCGCCGACAGATAGTAGGCCGCCTCGCTGGTGTTCTCGCCTCGGGCGTCCCGCAGGAAGGGCGGGCCCCACGCCCGGGTGTCATCGCCGCTATCCGGGCGCTCGACCTTGATCACGTCAGCCCCGAGGTCGGCGAGAATCTGGCCGGACCACGGCCCGGCCAACACACGCGACAGGTCCAGCACCCGCAGATGTGACAGTGCTCCCATGGCCGCGCCCCTCTATTAATAGAACGCCTGGATGCCGGTCTGTGCGCGGCCGAGGATCAACGCATGGATGTCATGCGTCCCTTCATAGGTGTTGACCACCTCGAGGTTGACCAGGTGACGCGCCACCCCAAACTCGTCGGAGATCCCGTTACCGCCGAGCATGTCGCGCGCCAGACGGGCGATTTCCAGGGCCTTGCCGCAGGAATTGCGCTTCATGATCGAGGTGATCTCCACCGCCGCAGTGCCCTCGTCCTTCATCCGCCCCAACCGCAGGCAGCCCTGCAGCCCCAAGGTGATCTCGGTCTGCATGTCGGCGAGTTTCTTCTGGATCAGTTGGTTGGCGGCCAGAGGACGACCGAACTGCTTGCGGTCCAGGGTGTACTGGCGAGCAGTGTGCCAGCAAGCCTCAGCCGCCCCCAGCGCGCCCCAGGAAATGCCATAGCGCGCCGAGTTCAAACAGGTGAACGGGCCTTTCAGACCACGTACCTCGGGGAAGATGTTCTCTTCCGGCACGAACACGCCGTCCATGACGATCTCACCGGTGATCGACGCACGCAGGCCAACCTTGCCATGAATGGCTGGAGCGCTCAGACCCTTCCATCCCTTTTCCAGAATGAAGCCACGAATATCGCCGGCATCGTCCTTCGCCCAGACCACGAACACATCGGCGATCGGACTGTTGGTGATCCACATTTTGCTGCCCGTCAGGCTGTAGCCACCCTCGACCTTGCGAGCACGGGTGATCATCGCGCCTGGGTCGGAGCCATGGTTGGGTTCGGTCAAACCGAAGCAACCGATCCATTCCCCACTGGCGAGCTTGGGCAGATACTTCTGCTTCTGCGCTTCACTGCCGAACTCATTGATCGGCACCATGACCAGCGAAGACTGCACACTCATCATCGAGCGGTAACCCGAGTCGATCCGCTCCACTTCACGGGCGATCAAGCCATAACACACGTAGTTGAGACCACTACCACCATACTCCGCCGGAATGGTCGCCCCCAACAGGCCGACTTCGCCCATCTCACGGAAGATTGCCGGGTCGGTCTGTTCGTGACGGAACGCCTCGATCACCCGC
This sequence comes from Pseudomonas machongensis, assembly GCF_034961125.1. NCBI lineage: Bacteria > Pseudomonadati > Pseudomonadota > Gammaproteobacteria > Pseudomonadales > Pseudomonadaceae > Pseudomonas > Pseudomonas machongensis. Next base: position 2,843 of record NZ_JAYFUI010000098.1, read on the forward strand.
GGAGCAAGCTTGTCCTGGGCGAACTGATAAGCGCTGTCACGCACCATGCGCTCTTCTTCAGTGAGCTGCTGATCCAGCAGCAGCGGATCGATCCAGTTGAAGCTTGCTTTACCGGCCATGGGCAGAGTCCTCGAAAGGTATGTGACGAAATTTCTTGTTGCCTTGATCCTAGGCCGGAACCTGTCGGCGGACAAACGAGGATTGCGCACCTATTAGTGCTATTTTCTCACTCCGTAATAAGCGAAATCCCTATCCAACGCCTCTTATAAGTGAGAATGACGTACATGCGGCGCAAGATCCCCAGCACCACCGCCCTGGTCTGCTTCGAGGCGGCCGCCCGCCACGAGAGCTTTACCAAGGCCGCCCAGGAACTGGCGCTGACCCAAGGTGCCGTCTGTCGGCAAATCGGTGGCCTGGAGGGCTTTCTCAATGTGGAGCTTTTCCGACGCTCGCGCCGGGGTGTGAAGTTGACCGAGGCTGGTCTGTCGTACAGCCGCCAGGTCTCGGCGCAATTGGACGCGGTGGAACGGGATACCCTGTCAGTGATGCGCCAGCAGGGCGCCAACGTCATCGAACTGGCCGTAGTGCCGACCTTCGGCACCCAGTGGCTGCTCCCCCGTCTGAAGGACTTCCAGCAACGCCACCCGGAGGTAACGGTCAACCTCACCAACCGCACGCGGCCTTTCCTGTTCGCCGACACCACCTTCGATGCCGCCATCTACTTCGGCGACGCCGACTGGTCTGGCACCCAGTCACATCGCCTGATGGGTGAAAATCCGGTGCCGGTGTGCAGCCCGCAATGGCTCGACGGACGAGACGCACTAGACGCCAGATACATCGCCGAGCTGCCATTGCTGCAGCAGACCACCCGCCCCTACGCCTGGCGGCAGTGGTTCGACAGCTTGGGCATGAGCGTGGAACGCGACATGAACGGCCCGCGCTACGAGCTGTTTTCCATGCTGGGCCAGGCGGCAATGCACGAAATGGGCATAGCCTTGATCCCGCCGTTCCTCATCCAGCGCGAGCTGGCGGAGGGCCGACTGGTGGTCGCAAACAAGCATGCCCTGTCGAGCGACAAGGCCTACTATCTGATGATTCCGGAGCGCAAGGTGGAGTCAGCTTCGCTGCGCGCCTTCCGCGACTGGCTGGTGATTCAGGCGCGCGACTACGCCGCAGGCGTATGAAACCTAAAAGCTGACTTCGTAGTCAATTATTTTAAACACCTACAGATATATGGATTTGTCGCAAATCCATAAACTGTTCCATTAGCGAAAAAAACCGTATCAACCCTAGTAACTGCGAGGGTTTGCCGCTGTTTTTACGACATCCAGCAAACTACGCACGAAAACCGCCAAAAATTTTCGATTTTTTCTCCTAAGCTCCCAATAGCGCGTTCTTGACGGCCTGGATGCGGACGGTTGCGACATGTGGTCACAGGGTGACTTGTAGTTTTAACTTCGTTTCGCTCCAGAACCGGTTGATGCACCTGCGGTTCGTCTGCAAAATGCCTCGCCCGCCCCGGAACCGGCGGTATGCATTGCTCAACGACCGCTCCAGCAGCACCACCCGAAGTGCGCTGGAAACAACAATGACAAGGTCACCGCAGGAGACAAAGTCGTGCACATTGGTGTTCCTCTAGAGACGCAGACGGGTGAGGCGAGGGTCGCCGCGACCCCGGAAACCATCAAGAAACTGGTCGGCCAGGGCCATCAGGTCACTGTCGAACGGGGCGCCGGACTCAAAGCCAGCATCCCGGACAGCGCCTATGAGGCCGCAGGTGCTTCCTTGGGTGACGCTGGCGATGCCTTGGGCGCGCAGTTGGTGCTCAAGGTAGTGGCGCCCAGCGACCAGGAACTGGCCCGGATCAATCCCGGCAGTGTCCTGGTGGGCATGCTCAACCCCTTCAACAACGAGCTCATCGCAAGGATGGCCGAACACGGCATCACCGCCTTCGCCCTTGAAGCCGCTCCGCGCACCTCGCGCGCGCAAAGCCTGGACGTGTTGTCATCGCAGGCCAACATCGCCGGCTACAAGGCCGTGCTGCTTGCGGCGCACCACTATCCACGCTTCATGCCCATGCTGATGACCGCTGCGGGCACCGTGAAAGCCGCGCGCGTGCTGATCCTCGGTGCCGGTGTGGCCGGCCTGCAGGCCATCGCCACGGCCAAGCGCCTCGGGGCAGTGATCGAGGCGTCGGACGTACGGCCCGCCGTGAAAGAACAGATCGAATCGCTCGGCGCCAAGTTCATCGACGTCCCCTATGAGACCGATGAAGAACGCGAGTGCGCCGAAGGCGTAGGCGGTTACGCCCGCCCGATGCCGGCCAGCTGGATGCAACGCCAGGCCCAGGCGGTGCACGAACGCGCGAAGCAGGCTGACATCGTCATCACTACCGCACTGATCCCCGGCCGCAAGGCACCGACGCTGCTCAGCGCCGAGACCGTGGCGCAGATGAAACCCGGCTCGGTCGTCATCGACCTCGCGGCGGCCCAAGGCGGCAACTGCCCGCTCACGGTGGCCGATCAGGTAGTGCTGGCACACGGCGTGACCATCGTCGGCCCGACCAACCTGCCCGCCCAGCTGGCTGCCGACGCCTCTGCGCTGTACGCACGCAACCTGCTGGACTTCATGAAGCTGCTGTTCGACAAGGACGGCGCGCTGGTGATCAACCTGGAAGACGACATCGTCGCCGCGTGCCTGATGTGCCGCGACGGCCAGGTCGTGCGCAAGAACGGCTGAGGAGCACGACAATGGAAGACATGCTGATTTCCCACGGAATCTACAACCTGATCATCTTCGTGCTGGCCATCTACGTTGGCTACCACGTGGTCTGGAACGTCACCCCGGCGCTGCACACCCCGCTGATGGCGGTGACCAACGCGATTTCCGCGATCGTCATCGTCGGCGCGATGCTCGCCGCAGCGCTGACGGTCACCCCGGCCGGCAAGCTGATGGGCACCCTCGCCGTAGCCCTGGCCGCGGTCAATGTGTTCGGTGGCTTCCTGGTCACCCGCCGCATGCTGGAAATGTTCAAGAAGAAAACCAAGAACGAGGGGCAGAAGTAAGCATGAGCATGAATCTGGTCACCCTTCTTTATCTAGTCGCCTCGGTCTGCTTCATCCAGGCCCTCAAGGGCTTGTCTCACCCGACCACTTCCCGACGCGGCAACCTGTTCGGCATGATCGGCATGGGCATCGCCATGCTCACCACCATCGGCCTCATCTATAAGCTCGCCGCACTGTCCGTGGGTAGCAGCGGGGCCACGGCCGGCATTGGCTACGTGATCGTCGGCCTGCTGATCGGCGGCACCGCCGGTTCGGTCATGGCCAAGCGCGTGGAAATGACCAAGATGCCGGAGCTGGTCGCCTTCATGCACAGCATGATCGGCCTGGCCGCGGTATTCATCGCCATCGCCGCGGTGCTCGAGCCGCAATCGTTGGGCATCGTCGCCAGCATCAGCGACCCGATCCCCACCGGCAATCGCCTGGAGCTGTTCCTTGGCGCAGCCATTGGTGCAATCACCTTCTCCGGCTCCGTGATCGCCTTCGGCAAGCTGTCGGGCAAGTACAAGTTTCGCTTGTTCCAGGGCGCACCCGTACAGTTCGCCGGCCAGCACAAGCTGAACCTGATCCTTGGCATCACCACCCTCGCCCTGGGCTTGCTGTTCACCTTCACCGGACACTACAGCGCCTTCACCCTGATGCTGGTCCTCGCCTTCGTCATGGGTGTGCTGATCATCATCCCGATCGGCGGTGCCGACATGCCGGTGGTGGTGTCGATGCTCAACAGCTACTCGGGCTGGGCCGCGGCAGGCATTGGCTTCTCGCTGAACAACTCGATGCTGATCATCGCAGGCTCCCTGGTCGGCTCCAGCGGTGCAATCCTCTCGTACATCATGTGCAAGGCGATGAACCGCTCGTTCTTCAATGTCATCCTCGGCGGCTTCGGTGGCGACACCGATAGCGGCGCAGCGGCCGGCACGAAAGAACAACGCCCGGTGAAATCCGGCTCGGCCGACGATGCAACCTTCCTGCTGAGCAACGCCGACAGCGTGATCATCGTTCCCGGCTACGGCCTCGCGGTGGCCCGCGCCCAGCACGCCCTGAAAGAGCTGACCGAGAAGCTGACCCACAACGGTGTAACCGTGAAGTATGCGATTCACCCGGTGGCGGGGCGCATGCCCGGGCACATGAACGTACTGCTGGCCGAAGCCGAGGTCCCGTACGATCAGGTGTTCGAAATGGAGGACATCAACGCCGAGTTCGGCCAGGCCGACGTTGTGCTGGTGCTGGGCGCCAACGATGTGGTCAACCCCGCAGCGAAGAACGATCCCAAGTCGCCGATTGCCGGCATGCCGATCCTCGAAGCCTTCAAGGCCAAGACCATCATCGTCAACAAGCGCTCCATGGCCAGCGGTTATGCGGGCCTGGACAATGAACTGTTCTATCTGGACAAGACCATGATGGTGTTCGGTGACGCCAAGAAAGTCATCGAGGACATGGTCAAGGCCGTGGAGTAGTCCTTTTCCGAGCTGGACGACACTGTTTTAGAAGGCCCCGGGAAGATTCTTCCTGGGGCCTTGTCGTTTTGCTGATCCAGATCAACGGCTCTATTTCCAGGCTTCTCATACGACCATGGTCGCGGGACGGCATCGGGCTAAATCTCTAGACTGCGCTGCAGTAGCCCAAGTAGCCCGAGATAACAATCCATGTACCGTGATCGTATCCGCTTGTCCTCCCTGCACAGCAAGGTAATGAGTGCGGCCGATGCCGCTGGCCTGATCGAGGACGGCATGACCGTCGGCATGAGCGGCTTCACCCGCGCCGGCGAAGCCAAGGCAGTACCGCACGCCCTGGCCGAACGCGCCAGGCAGTCGCCACTGAAGATCAGTCTGATGACCGGCGCCAGCCTCGGCAACGACCTGGACAAGCAACTGACCGAGGCCGGTGTACTCGCCCGGCGCATGCCCTTCCAGGTGGACAGCACCCTGCGCAAGGCCATCAATGACGGGCAGGTGATGTTCATCGACCAGCACCTGTCGGAAACCGTCGAGCAGTTGCGCAACAAGCAGCTGACCTTGCCGGACATCGCAGTCATCGAAGCGGTGGCGATCACCGAACAGGGCCACATCGTGCCGACCACCTCGGTGGGCAACTCGGCCAGCTTCGCGATCTTCGCCAAGCAGGTCATCGTCGAGATCAACCTGTCGCACAACCCCAACCTCGAAGGGCTGCACGACATCTATATCCCGACCTACCGCCCGACCCGCACGCCGATTCCACTGGTGAAGGTCGATGACCGCATCGGCAGCACCGCGATCCCGATCGATCCAGCGAAGATCGTCGGCATCGTCATCAGCGACCAACCAGACTCGCCATCCACCGTCCTGCCACCGGATCACGAGACCCAGGCCATCGCCAACCACCTGATCGGCTTCCTCAAGCAGGAAGTTGATGCCGGACGCATGAGCAACAGCCTTGGCCCGCTGCAGGCCGGCATCGGCAGCATCGCCAATGCCGTGATGTGCGGCCTGATCGAATCGCCGTTCGAAGACCTGACCATGTACTCCGAAGTGCTGCAGGACTCGACGTTCGACCTGATCGATGCCGGCAAGCTGCGCTTCGCCTCGGGCAGCTCGATCACCCTCTCGACCCGCCGCAATGCCGACGTATTCGGCAACCTCGAGCGTTACAAGGACAAACTGGTGCTGCGCCCGCAGGAGATTTCCAACCACCCTGAAGTGGTGCGTCGCCTGGGCATCATCGGGATCAACACCGCGCTGGAGTTCGACATCTACGGCAACGTCAACTCCACCCACGTGTGCGGCACCCGGATGATGAACGGTATCGGTGGTTCTGGCGACTTCGCCCGCAACGCCCACCTCGCGGTGTTCGTGACCAAGTCGATTGCCAAGGGTGGTGCGATTTCCAGCGTGGTGCCGATGGTCAGCCATGTCGATCACACCGAGCATGATGTGGACATCCTGGTTACCGAACAGGGCCTGGCCGACCTGCGCGGCCTTGCACCGCGCGAACGTGCCCGGGCGATCATCGACAACTGCGTGCATCCGGACTACCGCGCCGCACTGAACGACTACTTCGACCGCGCCTGCCAGCGAGGCGGGCACACCCCGCATATCCTGCGCGAAGCACTGAGCTGGCACGAAAACCTGGAAGAAAGCGGGCGGATGCTGGCTGGCTGATCGGCCAGCTGTATCGGTCTTCTGAGCCCATCGCGGGACAAGCCCGCTCCTACAAAGCAGCTCAGGCCCCTGTGGGAGCGGGCTTGCCCGCGAAAGGAACACTGCGATGCATGGTACCGGCTACGCCGGTGTTCGCGGAACAAGCCCTCGATTAAGACTGCCTCGATAAAACAGTTAAAAGGTTAAATCTATAAAACTGTACTACTGTACCGCTAAAATCCCCGCATCAACCCCGCCGATATTTTAAAACGCAGCGAAAATGCACGAAAACAGTGCAGACCAGTACAGTTATGCCAATTCGGAGTGCAACAGTAGCGTTTAACAGTTAACTGGCCCATCGCAATACTGGTGAACTGTATCTACTGTTATGGACGACAGAGGAGGATCATTGGCATCAGTTAAATCACTACCTAATCCCGCCACAAGCGGAAGGATGACACATCATGGAACGTACCCTCAGTTCCGGTCTGGTTTTCGAAAACAACGTTGAATCCAAAGCCTCGGCTCCTCTGCGCGCCCTGTCGACCCTGCTGCTGTGGCAGCGTCGCATCGCCAGCCGCCGTCAATTGGCTCGCCTGGATGCCCGCCTGCTGGCCGACGCCGGTATCAGCGAGTCCCAGCGCTACCAAGAGCTGAGCAAGCCTTTCTGGCGCTAAGCTCCGGCTTGCCGGCACCACGCCGGCACCGCGAATTCTCAAAACCCGTCGCAGGGAACTGCGACGGGTTTTTTTGTTTCAAACCCGCGCAGTTGAGCAGCTCAACACAGAAGCAGTACAATTTCCAGAAATTAAAAAAAGACCGTAACAGTTCCGTCTGGTCTCGTCCTTCACATCTGGAAACAGAGCCACGTGATACGCTTGCGACAACGGCCTGTTAGCTTGGTCAAACGCGCTGCCTATTATCTAAAGTACCGTGACGAGCAGTGCGAGCGTCCGAATAATCAGAACTACCCCCCGCAGGAGTCCCCCATGTCCCGTAAATACCTGTTTGGCGCTGCCATGCTGCTGAGCTTGGCGGGCACCGCCCACGCCACCAGCTTCGTCGTCACAACCGATGCCGTGGTTGGTGCAGTGGCCGCGTCCACCGACGCCACCTCCGACGTCTCCTCTTCGTTCCGTGACGACAAGATCGTCCAGGCCGCCCGTGACGACGCTGCCAGCTTCGTCGGCAGCCAAGGTGATATTCGTGGGGCGAAGCTGGAAAGTGCCTTCATCCACATCCGCCAGCAGATGCCTGCACTGCAAGCCAGTGACGCACAACTGGCACAGGCCATCCTGGCCCTCTGACGCCAACCATCGTACCCACAGGCCACGGCGCCCCCGTCGCCTGCGGGAACAGCATTCACCCTGCCGACAGAGCGTTGTCCAAACCCATGCGTTACCTTGTGCCCTTGCTGCTCGCCATTGCCAGTATGGGAAGCGCCCATGCCATGGATGTCACGACCCAGTTTCCGGTCATGACCGGCTATGTCACCAGCCAGGTGACCACTGCGCCGTTCGACCGCAAGATCGTCGGCATGGCCCATGATGATGCGGCCGCATTCGTCGCCAGTGACGGCCGGATTCGCGGCGCGCGGCTGCAAGCCGCACTGACGGAACTGCGCCATATCTATTCGCGTCAGTCCGTCGGTGACCTTGAACTGGCAGAAGCAATTCTCGTCCAATGATCACACCTGACTCCCTGTATTTTTCGGAGATGCTCCATGCGTAAACCGCTGATCGCCGCTACCCTCGGCATGTTGCTGCTGGCCGACCTGGCCCAGGCGCAAACCCTGGTGGCCACCAGCAATATCATCGTTCGCGCCTTTGGCCGCTCGATCGATTTCACATCCGACACCACCACCTCGATCCGCGACTCCAAGGTCGTGCGCGAGGCCCGCGACGACGCCGCCAGCTTCGTCGCCAGCAATGGCGATATCCGTGGCGCCCAGCTCGAAGCTGCATTCGACACCCTGCGCGAGCGTGTGCCTGAAGCGCGTGACGCCAGCGACCAGGTACTGGCCGAAGCCATCCTGTCACTGTGAAGCGCGTGCGTGCCTGGCTGCTCGGCTGCGCCCTGACGCTGCTCGGCACGCCCGCCCTGGCCGACCTGCAGCTCGAGCTGCAGACTGTCGGCCTGGACGCTCGCCAGCAGCAGGCCTCCCAGCAGCTGTTGGATGAGGCGCTTTCGAAGCTGCCCCCCTCCTTCAAACAACGCCTGGATCGCCGTATCCAGGTCGGCTGGACCGACAAGATGCCCGCCGATGCCTACGGCCAGGCCTCGCCAGTCTCGACGCTAGATCTCAATAGCCGCCTGCTACCAGGGCTAGCCGATGGCAGTGCCGCCACGGAAAAAACCCATCGCCCCCACGGCACGGTGCGGGAAGAACTGCTGGCCACCGTGCTGCACGAGCTCACCCACATCTATGATCGCGCGCGCCTGTGGCCCAGTGCCGAGCGCTCGCTGATCGCCCGGTGCAACCGCCAGCAGGGCACCCTCGGCCAGATCGGCCTGCCCCAGCAATGCCGTGGTCAGACTGCTCGCCGCTTCACCCTGAGTGACGATCCGCGCCTGCTCGACCTTGCCGGCTGGCCGCAGTACGTCGGCCGCCGTGGCGAGCGTGAACAGCACAACGGTCAACTGGTACGCACCCCGGACAGCTATGAGCTGAGCAGCCCCAAGGAGTTTGTCGCGGTCAACATGGAGTACTTCCTCCTCGACCCGAGCTATGGCTGCCGGCGCCCGGCCCTGAACCAGTACCTGCACGATCATTTCGGCTGGGCACCTCAGCAAGACACCTGCGCCAAGGGCCTGCCGTTCCTTAACGCCGGCAGTGACTTCGCTCGCGAGCCGCTGGGCGAAATCGACCCCGAGCGCGTCTACGAAGTCGACTACCTGCTTGCCGAGGCCAACCAGAACTGGGTCAGCCGCTGGGGACACAGCATGCTGCGCCTGGTGATCTGCGCACCGGGCCGCCCACGCGGGCCGGACTGCCGCCTGGACCTGGACCGCCACCTGGTGTTGTCGTACCGCGCGTTCGTCAATGATGTGCAACTGTCCAGCTGGGACGGCCTGACCGGCGCCTATCCGTCGCGCCTGTTCGTCCTGCCGTTGGGCCAGGTGATCGACGAGTACACCAAGACCGAACTGCGCAGCCTGGCCTCCGTGCCGCTCAAGCTCGATCGCCGGCAGATCGAGGACCTGGTGCGCCAGGCTGCCGAAATGCACTGGAGCTACGACGGCAATTACTATTTCCTGTCCAACAATTGCGCGGTGGAAACCCTCAAGCTGATGCGCAGCGGCACCGCCGACCAGCGCTTCAGCGATCTCGACGCGATCATGCCCAACGGCTTGCTCGAAGTCCTCAAGGGAAGAGGTCTGGCCGACACCAGCGTACTCGACGATCCGCGCGAGGCGCTGCGCCTGGGCTATCGCTTCGACTCTTATCGCGACCGCTACCAGGCCATGTTCGAAGTGTTGAAGAAGCAGTTGCCGATCAAACAGAGCGCCGTGGAAGACTGGTTGGCCCAGGATGCCGAGCAGCGTCGGCCCTGGTTCGCCCAAGCCGACTTGCGCACCAGTGCGGCGTTGCTGCTGCTCGAGCAGGCCAGCCTGCGCCGCCAGTTGCTACTGGCCCAGGACGAGGTCAAGCAACGCTACCTCAATGCCACCGCGCTCAAGGACGGCAGCATCGACAAGGCCAATGCCACGCTGCAGCAGATGCTTGCCAACAGTGGGTTCCTCAGCCGCCCGGCCGAGCTGCTCGAGGCGGATGGCTACGGCTTGCCGCAACCCCAGGAGCGGGTGCACCTGGAGAAGGTCAGCAGTGAACGGCAGGCGCAGTTGCTACGCCTGAGTACCGACCTGGACAAGGAAGTTCGAGCGCTGCTGGAGCCAGCACGCGCGAAGGAAATTGCGGCCATCGAGGCCAACGTGAAGCAGATAGGAGAACACCTGCGCACCCTGCACAAGGCAGCTGGCGGTTTGCAGCTGCCTTGAGCGCAGGGCTACTTGATAGGCCGCCAGATCAGCGGGTAGCGGTACGGCTTGCCTTCATTGGCCCGAACCCCTGCCAGGATGATCAGGATCAGCACTGCCACCGCCAGGATGGCGAACAGCACGATGCCGATCACCACGAACATCAGCAGGAAGCAGATGAATCCGGCAATGGTGATGCTGATCTGGAAGTTCAGCGCTTCCTTGCCCTGGGCATCGACGAACGGATCGACCTCACGCTTCCAGATCCACATCACCAGTGGCCCGAGCAGATGCCCGAGCGGCATCACCAGCCCGAGCAAGGCGCTGAAGTGGCAGAACATCGCCCATTGCCGAACTTCGGCGCTCGGCGTTTCGATCGGCAGATTCGTCTCACTCATGGGTCCATCGCCTCCTTGGCGCAGCTTCAGTCGGCCAATGCAGCCTTCTGCAGGTCGAAGATCTCGGTCATGCCCTTCTGCGCCAGCGCCAGCATGGCGTTGAAGTCTTCAGGCTGGAACGGCGCGCCTTCGGCAGTGCCCTGCACTTCGATGAAGCCACCGGCGCTGGTCATGACCACGTTGAGGTCGGTTTCGGCAGCCGAGTCTTCGAGGTAGTCGAGGTCCAGCACTGCCTCGCCCTGGTACATGCCCACCGACACCGCGGCGATCATGTGCTTGAGCGGGTTGCCGCCCTTGAGACCGCCACGCTTCTTGATCACCGCCAGGGCGTCGCACAGGGCCACCATTGCGCCGGTGATCGAAGCGGTGCGGGTGCCGCCGTCGGCCTGGATCACATCGCAGTCGACGTACAGCGTGATGTCGCCCAGCTTGCTCATGTCCAGGGCTGCGCGCAACGAACGGCCGATCAGGCGCTGGATCTCGAGGGTGCGGCCGCCCTGCTTGCCACGACTGGCCTCACGCTGGTTACGCTCGCCAGTGGAGCGCGGCAGCATGCCGTACTCGGCCGTCAACCAGCCCTGCCCCTGGCCTTTGAGGAAGCGTGGTACACCGTTCTCGACGCTGACCGTGCAGATGACCTTGGTGTCACCGAACTCGACCAGTACCGACCCCTCGGCGTGCTTGGTGTAGTTGCGGGTGATGCGGATCGAGCGAAGCTGATCGGCAGCGCGACCACTTGGACGTTTCATCTGGGATACCTGTACTGGAATTCGAATCAGGCGGCCATTATAGAGCCGTGCGTCCTGCGAGGACATGCCTATTGTCGCGGCCTCGCAACCCGTCGACTTTTTCCACCTATGCCTGCGACGCCCTGTAGCATGGTCCGATTGGGCGCCATCGCCGCACTGCGCTACAATCCTGCGCCTTGCAGCCGAAAGGCTTCCCCGTACACACCGAATTCGCGAGGTACTCCCCATGGTGCACAGCATGACCGCCTTTGCCCGCGTCGAGCGCGCCGGCAGCCAGGGCACCCTGGCCTGGGAGCTGCGCTCGGTCAACCACCGCTATCTCGAACCGCACCTGCGCCTGCCCGAAGCCCTGCGCGATCTTGAGGGCGCGGTACGCGAAGGCCTGCGCCAGGGGCTGTCGCGCGGCAAGGTCGAGTGCACCTTGCGCCTGTCCGAAGACAGCACCGGCAAGCCGTTGCAGGTCGATCGCGAGCGCGCCGCGCAACTGGTCGCTGCCGCCGAGACCGTGGCCGGGCTGATCAATCAGCCAGCCCCGCTCAATCCCCTCGAAGTGTTGGCCTGGCCCGGCGTGCTGGTAGCCGATGCCGCCGACCCACAGGCGCTGAACACCGAGGCGATGGCACTGTTCGACGAGGCGCTCGCCGAGCTCAAGGCCGGCCGCCTGCGCGAGGGCCAGGAGCTGGCCCGACTGATCAACGAGCGCCTGGACGCCATGACCACCGAAGTCGCCACCCTGCGCGCCCTGGTGCCACAAATGCTGGCCGCCCAGCGCCAGCGCATCGTCGACCGTTTCAACGACCTGCAGGCCGAGCTCGACCCGCAGCGCCTGGAGCAGGAGATGGTGCTGCTGGCACAAAAGAGCGACGTCGCCGAAGAGCTCGACCGTCTCAGCACCCATGTCACCGAGGTGCGCCGCGTGCTCAAGTCGGGCGGCGCCGCCGGACGACGCCTGGACTTCCTGATGCAGGAACTCAATCGCGAGGCGAACACGCTCGGCTCAAAGGCCTTCGACCCGCGCAGCACCCAAGCAGCGGTCAACCTGAAGGTGCTGATCGAACAGATGCGTGAACAAGTACAGAACATCGAGTAAGGCCACCCCACCATGAAGCACAGCAGCGGCACCCTCTACATCGTTTCGGCGCCTTCCGGCGCTGGCAAGACCAGCCTGGTCACTGCTCTGACCCAGCAAGACCAGCAGATCCGCGTCTCTGTCTCCCACACCACCCGTGCCATGCGCCCAGGCGAGATCCACGGAGTGAACTATCACTTCGTGGTTCACGAGGAGTTCAAGGCATTGATTGCCCAAGGCGACTTCCTCGAGCACGCCGAGGTGTTCGGCAACTTCTACGG
>NZ_JAYFUI010000099.1:0-73278 GCF_034961125.1 Pseudomonas machongensis
AAGCGCCGCTATGTCTCACGTCACGCTCAAGAGGAAGCCTTTGAGCGTATGGCGCAGCGGATGCAACTGCATCCAGAGATGATGGAACGGCGCAGATCCATCGTGGAGCACCCGTTTGGCAATCTCAAACAATGGTTATTTGGGAACGGGCGCTTCCTGCTGCGACAACTCGAAGGGACAAGAGCTGAGATGTCGCTGGCCGTGACCGCTTACAACCTCAAGCGAGCGATCAGCGTCCTGGGTGCCAAGAAAATGATGCAACTGATGGGCTGAAGAGCCTTTTTCAGCACAAAAACAAACGCCCCGAACAAGTCGGGGCGTCTGGTCTAAGGCTTGTCAGTGTGTTTTCACACAGTCTGATAACGGGCTTTTTTCGCGGGCAAGCCCGCTCCCACAGGCACTGCAAGGTCTTCAGAACCCAGTGCCTGTGGGGGAGGGCTCCCCTTGAAGAGACCAGCACAGCGTTTGCCACATCAATAGAACAATCGATATCCCAGCAGCCCTACCGCCTCGTTGAGCAACTGCCCGCTCTGCCAGATCGCCCGGCTTTCCGGCAGCAGCCCGGCAAACGGTCGTGCATGATCGCCCCCCAGGAACCCCACTGGCGCGGGCACCACTTCGAACCCCACCTGCTCGAAGCTCCAGCGTGAGCGTTGCATGTGCCAGGCCTGGGTCACCACCACCACACGGCGCAGGCCCAGCGGCTGCAAAACATCGGCGCTGAAACGAGCGTTTTCCCAGGTCGTGCGGCTGGCCTCTTCCTTCCAGGCCACATCCACCCCGAAGTCAGCCTTGAGCCGAGCGGCCATCAGTTGCGCCTCGCTCGGCGGCGTGCCGTAGTGCAGGCCGCCGGTGGTCAGCACCGGCAAGCCCGAAGCCTTGGCCAACTGCGCCGCATAGCGCATGCGCTCCAGCGCCGTGCCAGTGGGCTGGTCCTGTCCGCCCCAGGCCGGATCGCCACGCTCCCGGCCTGCGCCCAGGATCACGATGGCATCGGCACGCGCGGCCAACCCGGCCCACTCATCCAGCGCCAGGGGCGCCTCGGTTTCCAACGCCCGCGCCGACTCCTGTACCACCAGCGGCAGGCTCATCAGCCACAAGCCTCCCAGCCCGATGACAAAACACAACCCGGCCAGGCGCGGGCGGCGCTTGCGCAGCCACCAAGCTGCCAGCAGCAACAGGAACAGCAAGCCCGGCGGCATAAGCCACTGCTTGACGAAAAAACGAATCGGCATGCGCGCACCTCAATAGAAGAGGTGCAGCCTAAGAGGATCGACGCCGGGCAACAAGTGCGCGACCGGCGTCGATCAGAGTGGTGTATCGAAGAAGCGTCACGAAACGACGCGGGCCTGGTGTCCTGAACGGCTATCGGGAAGGTTGCGTTCTGGATCTGTCCATTGCAGCGGGGCGCTGCCGGTCCTTGAGCCAGACGATCTTGCCCTTGCCCGACTCCGGCTGAGGGTAGGCGCCGGCACTGGCGAAACGGCTCTCCGGAAGCGTGTCCAGATAAGCCTTGATCACCTGGAACTCCGCGGGGCTCAGGCCGCGAAGCTCCAATTCTGCTGGCATTTCGTCGCGCAGTCGCACCGAGGTTCTGGCCACTTCGAGTGCCAGGCCCAGTCGGTCGATCAGGCGTTCGTATAGCTCCGGTTTGATTGCGGTTAGCTGCGACTCTCCCATCCGTTCACCTCATTGAAGGTAAGAATATCTCCCCCCATAGATGAGCTTAGCGGCACTGAAAAAAGCAGCAGCCCGCTGCGACAAACGGCCCGCACGGCGTCAATCGCATTCTGGGTTTCCCACGACGCGCGACGCTCATGTATGCTAGGCCGTTCACTCTCATCGACACCGGAGTGCCGGACGCAGCGAGGTTGCGCTGCCTGGAAACAAGGTCTCTTCACTCTCAGCAAAAGTAGCCATGCACGAACAATACCAGCCCCGTGATTTAGAAGCCGCCGCCCAGAACTTCTGGGACGAGCAACAATCGTTCGCTGTCACCGAACAGCAAGGCAAGGATACTTACTATTGCCTATCGATGTTCCCGTACCCGAGCGGCAAGCTACACATGGGCCACGTGCGCAACTACACCATCGGCGACGTCATTGCCCGCTACCAGCGCATGCTGGGCAAGAATGTCCTGCAGCCGATGGGCTGGGATGCCTTCGGCATGCCGGCGGAAAACGCGGCGATGAAGAACAACGTCGCCCCGGCTAAGTGGACCTACGAAAACATCGAATACATGAAGACCCAGCTCAAGAGCCTGGGTCTGGCCTTCGACTGGTCGCGTGAAGTCACCACCTGCAAGCCGGACTACTACCGCTGGGAGCAGTGGCTGTTCACCCGCCTGTTCGAAAAAGGCGTGATCTATCGCAAGAACGGGACCGTGAACTGGGACCCGGCCGACCAGACCGTGCTGGCCAACGAGCAGGTCATCGACGGCCGCGGCTGGCGTTCGGGCGCGCTGATCGAGAAGCGCGAAATCCCGATGTACTACTTCCGCATCACCGACTACGCCGACGAGCTGCTTGAAAGCCTCGACGAGCTGCCGGGCTGGCCAGAGCAGGTCAAGACCATGCAGCGCAACTGGATCGGCAAGTCGCGTGGCATGGAAGTGCAGTTCCCCTACGACCAGGCGAGCATCGGTCACGAGGGCGCGCTGAAGGTCTTCACCACCCGTCCCGACACTCTGATGGGCGCCACCTACGTCGCCGTCGCCGCCGAGCACCCGCTGGCCACCCAGGCCGCCCAGGGCAACCCGGCGCTGCAAGCATTCATCGACGAATGCAAGAGCGGCAGCGTGGCCGAGGCCGACATGGCCACGCAAGAGAAGAAAGGCATGGCCACCTCGCTGCTGGTCGAGCACCCGCTCACCGGCGAGAAGCTGCCGGTCTGGGTCGCCAACTACGTGCTGATGCACTACGGCGATGGCGCGGTAATGGCTGTTCCGGCCCATGACGAGCGCGACTTCGAGTTCGCTCAAAAGTACAACCTGCCGGTCAAGGCCGTGGTGCGCACCAGCGCCGGCGACGAAGTCGGCAGCGAATGGCTGGCCGCCTATGGCGAGCACGGCCAACTGATCAACTCCGGCGAGTTCGACGGCCTGGACTTCGCCGGCGCCTTCGACGCCATCGAAGCCGCGCTGATCCGCAAGGACCTCGGCAAGTCGCGCACCCAGTTCCGCCTGCGCGACTGGGGCATCAGCCGCCAGCGCTACTGGGGCTGCCCGATCCCGATCATCCACTGCCCGTCCTGCGGCGACGTGCCAGTGCCGGAAGACCAGCTCCCGGTCGTGCTGCCAGAGAACGTGGTGCCGGACGGCGCTGGCTCGCCACTGGCGCGCATGCCCGAGTTCTATGAGTGCACCTGCCCGAAATGCGGCACCGCGGCCAAGCGCGAAACCGACACCATGGACACCTTCGTCGAATCGTCCTGGTACTTCGCCCGCTACGCCTCGCCCAACTACGAGGGTGGCCTGGTCGACCCGAAAGCGGCCAACCACTGGCTGCCGGTCGACCAGTACATCGGCGGTATCGAACACGCCATCCTGCACCTGCTGTACGCACGCTTCTTCCACAAGCTGATGCGCGACGAAGGCCTGGTCACCTCGAACGAGCCGTTCAAGAACCTGCTGACCCAAGGCATGGTCGTCGCCGAAACCTACTACCGCGTCGCCAGCAACGGCGGCCGTGACTGGTTCAACCCGGCCGATGTCGAGGTCGAGCGCGACGCCAAGGCCAAGATCATCGGCGCACGCCTGAAGACCGACGGCCTGCCGGTGGAAATCGGCGGCACCGAGAAGATGTCGAAGTCGAAGAACAACGGCGTCGACCCGCAGGCCATGATCGACGCCTACGGCGCCGACACCTGCCGTCTGTTCATGATGTTCGCCTCGCCACCCGACATGAGCCTGGAGTGGTCCGACTCCGGTGTCGAAGGCGCGAGCCGCTTCCTGCGTCGTGTCTGGCGCCTGGCTCACGGCCATGTTGCCCAGGGCCTGCCAGGCAAGCTGGACATCGCCGCCCTGGACGACGCGCAGAAGGTCATCCGCCGCGGCATCCACGCAGCAATCAAGCAAGCCAGCACCGACGTGGGTCAGTTCCACAAGTTCAACACCGCCATCGCCCAGGTGATGACCCTGATGAACATCCTGGAAAAGGCTCCGCAAGCCAGCGAACAGGATCGCGCCCTGCTGCAGGAAGGCCTGGAGGCCGTCACCCTGTTGCTGGCACCGATCACCCCGCACCTCTCTCACGCACTGTGGAAGGAACTGGGCCACACCCAGGCGGTGATCGATGCTGGCTGGCCGGCCGTCGACGAAAGCGCGCTGGTACAGGACACCATCACCCTGGTGGTCCAGGTCAACGGCAAGCTGCGTGGCCAGGTCGAAATGCCCGCTGCCGCCAGCCGCGAGGAAATCGAAGCCGCCGCCCGTAACAACGACAATGTCCTGCGCTTCCTCGATGGCCTGACCATCCGCAAGGTCATCGTGGTACCGGGCAAGCTGGTCAACATCGTCGCCAACTGATGGCAACGCCCGCCCCTGAGACACGGGGCGGGCGGAACAGGCCCACAAGGGAGCAACAACATGATCAAACGCAATCTGCTGGTAATAGGCCTGGCCGCCGTGCTCAGTGCCTGCGGTTTCCAGCTGCGCGGTACCGGCACCAACGAAATTGCCCTCAAGGAGCTGGACCTCGGTGCACGTAACGCCTACGGCGAGACCGTCACCCAACTGCGCCAGACCCTGCAGAACAGTGGTGTCAAGGTCCAGGCCGGCGCGCCCTACAAACTGGTACTGACCAACGAGCAGGACAGCCAGCGCGCGGCGACCTACTCCGGCGGTAGCCGCTCTGCTGAATACGAGCTGACCACCGTGCTGAACTACGAGGTTCAGGGTCAGAACGATGCAGTACTGCTCGCAGACAAGCTGGAAGTCCGCAAGATCTATGTCTACGACGGCAACAACATCACCGGCTCCACCCAGGAAGCCACGCAGGTTCGCCAGGAAATGCGTCGCGACCTGGTGCAGGGCATGATGGTCCGCCTGCAGCAGCTTACCCCGGAGCACCTGGCGCACCTTCAGCGCAAGGCTGACGAGCGTGCACGCGCCGAAGCCGAAGCCCTGAAAGAGGCCCAGCGCATCCAGGACAACACGCCCCAGCAATCGCCGCTGGAAGTCCCGGCCCATTGAGCCTGAACGGGGCACCGCTGGTGCCCCGCCCATCCCATGAAGCTTTCTCCCGCCCAACTCAACAAGCACCTGCAAGGCACACTGGCCCCGGTCTATGTGGTCAGTGGCGACGATCCGCTGCTGTGTCAGGAAGCCGCCGACGCCATTCGCGCCGCCGCGCGCCAGCAGGGTTTCGATGAACGCCAGGTGTTCAGCGCCGATGCCAATTTCGACTGGGGCAGCCTGCTGCTGGCCGGTGCCAGCCTGTCGTTGTTCGCCCAACGTCGCCTGCTGGAGTTACGCCTGCCGTCGGGCAAACCCGGCGACAAGGGCGCTGCCGCGCTCATGGAGTATTGCGCCCACCCTGCCGAAGACACGCTGCTGCTGGTCAGCCTGCCCAAGCTCGACGGCAGCGCGCAGAAGACCAAGTGGGGCAAGGCCATCATCGAAGGCGAACACTGCCAGTTCATCCAGATCTGGCCGGTGGACGCCCAGCAATTGCCGCAATGGATCAACCAGCGCCTGTCCCAGGCCGGGCTGTCGGCACAGCGCGATGCCGTCGACCTGATCGCCGCACGGGTCGAGGGCAACCTGCTGGCGGCCGCCCAGGAGATCGAGAAACTCAAGCTGCTCGCCGAGGGCAACCAGATCACCGTCGAGACCGTCCAGGCCGCCGTCGCCGACAGCGCCCGCTTCGATGTCTTCGGCCTGGTCGATGCCATCCTAAACGGCGAGGCCGGGCATGCCCTGCGCATGCTCGAAGGGCTGCGTGGCGAGGGGGTCGAGCCGCCGGTCATTCTGTGGGCGCTGGCCCGCGAGCTGCGCCTGCTGGCGGGGCTGGCCCAGCAGTTCAGCCAGGGTGTACCGCTGGACAAGGCCTTCAGCCAGGCGCGCCCGCCCGTGTGGGACAAACGCCGCCCTCTGGTCAGCAAGGCCCTGCAGCGCCTGTCAGCGCAACGCTGGGCGCAACTGCTGCAGGATGCCCAACGCATCGACGCACAGATCAAAGGCCAGGCTGAGGGTTCGCCGTGGACCGGGCTGTCGCGGCTGTCGCTGTTGATGGCCGGACAGCGCCTGGCGCTGCCTTCGGAATGATTGGGACTACTGTAGGAGCGGGCTTGCCCGCGAACACCGGCGCAGCCGGTGCCACTCACCGCGTTGCCTGATTCGCGGGCAAGCCCGCTCCCACAGGGGGGTCACAGGTCGTCACTCAACGTCAATACACACAATCAATTGGCTCCCCGTTCGCCTAGGCCATAAAGTCGGCCCCCAAGTTCATCCAACCTGGGAACCCGCCATGAGCAAGAAGCCGAAAAAGCACGGCCCCAACAAGGCCAAGTCGATCATCGCCCAACCCCTGTTCCGCTGCCGCCAGGAACGACCGGAAAAGGGCAAGGGCAGCTACCGCCGCGAAGCCTTCCAATCGAGAGATTGGGAGGCTTCTTGCTTTCTGGCCGCCTGAAAAAGGCGCAGGCATGATATGGTCGGCACCTGAACTGCAAAACTGGATCTGTGCATGTCCTTCAGTCTTTCCCAGCGCTGGCGCCCCCGCCAGCTGATCGCGGCCTCCAGCTTCATCCTGCTCGTCGCCTGCGCGGAAAAACCCACCGCTGCCGACGCCCTGCCGCTGGCCCCTGCCCAGCCCGCTCCGAACGTTACCCTGCCCGGCACCGCCACTGACACCAGCAGCGAAATCCAACCGTTGCAGACCTTCGCCCAATGGCAGGCGGGCTTCCGCCAACAAGCGCTGCAAGCTGGTATCAGCCCAAGCACCTTCGACCGTGCATTCCTTGGCGTGACACCCGACATGGACGTGATCAAGGCCGATCGCAGCCAGCCTGAGTTCTCCCGCCCGGTCTGGGAATATCTCGACGGTGCGTTGTCGCCCCTGCGCGTGCGCAACGGCAAGAAACTGCTGGAACAGCACGCCGAGCTACTCGGCCGTATCGAGCAACGTTATGGCGTCGACCGCCAGGTACTGGTTGCCGTATGGGGCATGGAGAGCAATTTCGGACAGTTCCAGGGCAACAAGTCGGTGATCCGCTCGCTGGCCACCCTGGCCTATGAGGGCCGCCGCCCCACCTTCGCCCAGGACCAGTTGATCGCCGCGCTGCAGATCCTCCAGAACGGCGACATTCAGCCCGAGGCCATGCGCGGCTCCTGGGCCGGTGCAATGGGGCAGACCCAGTTCATCCCTACCACCTACAACACCCACGCGGTGGACTTCGACGGCGATGGCCGCCGCGACATCTGGAACAGCACGGCAGACGCCCTGGCCTCCACCGCGCACTACCTGCAAAGCTCGGGCTGGAAGCGTGGCCAGCCTTGGGGCTTCGAGGTTCAGGTGCCGGCAGGCTTCGATTACTGGCTGGCAGACGGCGCCCAACGCAAGTCGGTCAGCGAATGGTTGAGCCTGGGTGTGACACTGCCGACCGGCACCCAACTGCCCAGCGGCAGCAACCAGCTCTCGGCAGCGCTATTGCTGCCAGCAGGCGCACGCGGACCGGCATTCCTGGTGCTGGACAACTTCCGCGCAATCCTGAAGTACAACAATTCCTCGTCCTACGCCCTGGCGGTAAGCCTGCTGGGTGATCGCTTCTCGGGCTGGGGTTTCATTGCCGGTTCGTGGCCGAAGGACGACCTGCCACTGAGCCGCAGCGAGCGCATGGAGCTGCAGAACCTGCTCAATGCCAGCGGGCACGAAGCCGGTAACGCCGATGGCATCATCGGTGCCAACACCCGCAAAGCCATTCGCAATGCCCAGCAGGCCCAAGGCTGGCCGGCTGATGGGTATCCGACGCACAAGCTGCTCGATAGCCTGCGGCGCTAGAGAATAGTGGGGCTGCTTGTGCAGCCCCTATAGCTTCAGGCTGTGAACAGCGCCTGCTCCAGCACAAGCTGCTGTGCATCACTGTCCAGCCGCACCTGCGCCCCCAGCGGCAGGCAGACATTCGGATCACAGTGTCCACTGCGCCATCCTGCCAGCACCGGCACCTCAAGCGGCCCGAATACGTCTCTGAGCAATGGCTCCAACGCCGTCACCGTGATCCCCGCAAAGTCTCCCACCAGCACACCCTTGACCCCCTCCAGCGTGCCAGCCAGACGCAACTGGGTCAGCAGGCGGTCCACCCGGTACAGGGGCTCGTTGACGTCCTCGATGAACAGGATGCTGCCGTGGGTATCGATCTGCGCCAAGGTGCCTTGAGTCGCCCCAAGCATCGACAGGTTGCCACCCACCAACCGCCCGCTGGCGACACCACGGACCACGGTCGTCAGGCCAAACGCCGCCGGATGCTCGATGGCATCGCCTCGCCCGAGCTGCCCCTGCAATTGCTGGAACAACGAACTGACGGTCGGCTCGAGCTTGGCACCGAGCAGGTCGGCATTGAGCATCCCGCCATGGAAGGTGAGCAACCCGGCATGGCGATGGATTGCCGTGTGCAGGGCGGTGATGTCGCTGTAGCCGATCAAGGGTTTGGGGTGGCGACGAATCAGCTCGAAATCCAGCCGATCAAGCAGCCGCATGCTGCCATAGCCACCTCGCATGCACAGGATCGCGTCGATCCGAGGGTCAGCGAAGGCGTCGTGCAGGTCACGCAAGCGTTGCTCGTCACTGCCTGCCAGGTAGCCGTCGGCCTGTAGCGCGCCGGGGTAGATGCGGCAACGCAAGCCACGCTGCTCGAACCATTGACGCGCCTTGCTCACATCCAGCCGTGCAGGCCCCGCTGGCGCGACAATTGCGAAGCAGGCGTTGCCGGGCAATGCCCTGGGCAGGCTGAAGACCGGGGTTTCAAGACAGTTCATCGTGCGATTCCTTGCATATGAGGGCTGGCCACTCTAACGGGGGTAATGTAAGGACGCACATAGGCAGCGCTGCCCCGGAAAACAAAAATGCCGATGCCGCCTTCCGGCGTGCATCGGCATGTTCAGCTCAGCCTTGATCAGAGCTTGATCTTGGCTTCGTGAGCCTGCTGGTCGGCGTGGTAGGACGAGCGCACCAGCGGGCCGGAGGCCACGTTCTTGAAGCCCATCTTGTAGCCTTCCTCGGCGAACCAGGCGAAGGTGTCGGGGTGCACGAAACGCTGCACCGGCAAGTGGCTACGCGACGGCTGCAGGTACTGGCCGAGGGTCAGCATGTCGATGTCATGCTCGCGCATGCGGTGCATCACCTCGATGACCTCCTCGTCGGTCTCGCCCAGGCCGAGCATCAGGCCCGACTTGGTGGGGACGTGCGGCACCAGTTGCTTGAACTTCTGCAGCAAGTCCAGCGACCAGTCGTAGTCCGACCCAGGACGCGCGGCCTTGTACAGACGCGGCACGGTCTCGAGGTTGTGGTTGAACACATCAGGCGGCGTTTGCGCGGTGATTTCCAGCGCTACGTCCATACGCCCGCGGTAGTCCGGTACCAGGGTTTCCAACTGCACGCCTGGGGACAGGGCGCGGATTTCGCGGATGCAATCGGCAAAGTGCTGGGCACCACCATCACGCAGGTCGTCGCGGTCTACCGAGGTGATCACCACGTACTTCAGGCGCAAATCGGCAATGGCGACCGCCAGGTTCTTCGGCTCATCGAGGTCCAGCGGCTTGGGACGACCATGGCCAACGTCGCAGAACGGGCAGCGACGGGTGCAGATATCACCCATGATCATGAAAGTCGCGGTGCCACCGGAGAAGCACTCGCCCAGGTTAGGGCAGGATGCCTCTTCGCAGACGCTGTGCAGCTTGTGCTTGCGCAGCAGTTGCTTGATGCGGTCGACTTCCGGCGAAACCGGGATGCGCACGCGGATCCAGTCGGGTTTCTTCGGCAGTTCGTCGGTGGGGATGATTTTCACCGGGATGCGCGCGACCTTATCGGCGCCACGCAGCTTGACCCCGGCTTCCACTTTCTTGGGGGCGGGGCGTGGGGTGACGTCTTGCGTCGCGATCAGGTTCGGCACGGCTTCTTGCACAGTTGTCATAATCAGTCGATTCCGCCCGTGAGGGTCGTCTGCTCAGCATAGTCGAGGTGCCTGACCAGCTGTCCACGCAGCCTTGTCCTGACCTCGTCAAGTTCGATCGGGCCTGCCAGGTCGCGCAGCTGGGTCATGGCCAGCCCCGCATACCCGCAGGGGTTGATTCGGCGGAATGGCGCAAGGTCCATGTCCACGTTCAGGGCAAGGCCGTGGAACGAACGGCCGTTGCGGATTCGAAGGCCAAGTGACGCGATCTTCGCGCCATCGACATAGACGCCAGGGGCGTCGGGCTTGGCCAGCGCCTGCACGCCGTAGCTGGCGAGCAGTTCGATGAGCGTACGCTCGATACGGCTGACCAGCTCGCGCACGCCAAAACCCAGGCGACGCACGTCCAGCAGCAGGTAGGCGACCAACTGGCCGGGGCCGTGGTAGGTGACCTGACCGCCGCGGTCGGTCTGCACCACCGGGATATCGCCCGGTATCAGCAGATGCTCGGCCTTGCCGGCCTGGCCCTGGGTGAAGACCGCGGGATGCTCGACCAGCCAGACTTCGTCCTGGCTGTCCGGGCCGCGCTGCTCGGTAAAGCGACGCATGGCTTCCAGCACCGGTTCATAGGGCTGCAGGCCAAGATCGCGAAAACCGAGGGGCGCGGGCATCACAGTACCATTTTCACGATGCCGGTGGCACGCAGGGCACTGTTGATGTCGTGCAGCTGGTTCTCGCTCTCGGCGACGATGTGCAGCTGTACCGTGGTGTACTTGCCTTCCTTGCTCTGGCGCTCGGCCAGGGTGGACAGGTCGACCTTGGCGTGCTTGCTCAGGACCTCGATGACCATGTCCTTGAAGCCGACAACGGTATCGCCGATGACCTTGATCGGGTAATCGGCGCAGGGGAATTCGATTTTGTGCGACTTGACGTCAGCTTCGCTCATGGCGCGTACGCCCTCGTAAGGCGTGGCAACAACAATGCCCCCGAGCGGTTGCGCGGGGGCATGGCCGGTCACGTATCAGTTGAACAAACCGTAGAAGAACAGGCGGATGCTATCCCACATACGGCGGAAGAAACCACCTTCCTCGACGCCATCCAGGGCGATCAGGTCGGCGCTGTGCACCACTTTCTCGTCCAGTTTGACTTCCACTTTACCGATCACGTCACCTTTGGCGATCGGAGCGGTCAGCTGCGGGTTCATGGTCATCGAAGCCTGGAGGCGTTTCAATTGGCCTTTAGGCATGGTCATGGTCAGGTCGTTGGCCAGACCCGCCTTGACTTGAGCGGTGGCGCCCTTCCAGACCGGCGCCTGAGTCAGCTCGGTACCCTTCTGGTAGAAGGTCTGGGTTTCGAAGAAGCGGAAACCGTAGGTCAGCAGCTTCTGCGTTTCGGCGGCACGGGCCTGCTCGCTGTTGGTGCCGAACACCACCGCGATCAGACGCTGGCCATCGCGAACGGCCGAGGCCACCATGCAGTAGCCGGCTTCCTCGGTGTGGCCGGTCTTCAGACCGTCGACGGTCTTGTCGCGCCACAGCAGCAGGTTGCGGTTAGGCTGCTTGATGTTGTTCCAGTAGAACTCTTTCTGCGAGTAGATCGCGTAGTGCGCGGGATCTTCGTTGATGATCGCACGCGCCAGCAGGGCCATGTCGTGGGCCGAGGAATAGTGCTCAGGGTTCGGCAGGCCGGTCGGGTTCATGAAGTGCGAATTGGACATGCCCAGGTCGGCGGCAGTCTTGTTCATCATGTCGGCGAAGGCGTCTTCACTGCCGGCGATGTGCTCGGAAAGGGCTACCGAGGCATCGTTGCCCGACTGGATGATGATGCCGTGCAGCAGGTCGCTGACGGTCACCTGGCTGCCGACCTTGATGAACATGCGCGAACCGCCGGTACGCCAGGCGTTCTCGCTGACGGTCACCGGGTCGTTCTCGCCGATCTGGCCACGACGGATGTCGAGGGTGGCGATGTAGGCGGTCATCAGCTTGGTCAGGCTGGCTGGCGGCAGGCGCTCGTCACCGTTGTTCTCGACCAGCACGTTGCCGCTGGACGCATCCATGAGTACATAGGACTTGGCTGCCAACTGCGGAGGTGCTGGCATCATCTGCTCGGCTGCAAAGGCAGCGGGCACGATCAGCAGCAGTACGGGCAGGCAAAGTCGTTTGGCAAGGTTGGTGATGTTCATCCGTCTCTCGTAAATCGCTAATGGTCTGATGTTCCGTGGGGAGACCACGGCGTTTCAGTCTGCTTCGGGGCTGGCGGACAGCCCATGCCCCAAGGGGCAAAACCGCCATTGTACATGGCCGGACCTGGCAATTCATGAACAAACCGACAGGTCGGCATCGTCTTGCTCACGGGCAAACCCGCGCCGGAAGGTACTGCGCTTTCAGTCTGCTGTGACCAGCTTGGCCTGCCCCAGGTTCGCCAGGCGAATGCTGTCCTGCGCCTGCTGGATTTCACCCTGGCTGCTGATCGGCCCCAAACGTACCCGGTGCAGCGTTTGCTGGTTGCGCACGATGGAACTGATGAACACCGGCGCACTGACCATGGTGCTCAACTTCGAACGCAACAGCTCGGCGGCGTCCGGGTTGGCGAAGGCGCCGACCTGAAGGAAGCTGCCGCCGCTGTTGCCCGGTACGTTGTTGCCGGCCACCTGCACCGGCACCACGGGAGCAGCGTGCTGCTGCGGCGGCGGGGTCCATTGTTCGACACGCCCGGTGCTGGCGGGGATCGGCTGCGCCTGGGCGACCTGCGGCTCCTTGAGCATCAATGGCGGCTGCTGGCCCTTCTGCGCCCACCACTGCTGCGGGTCGATGCCTTCGACGCGCACATGGGCGGTGCCGATTTCGGCGTAACCGAGCTTCTTCGCCGCGGCGTACGACAAGTCGATGATGCGATCCGAATAGAATGGCCCGCGGTCGTTGACCCGCAGAATCACGCTGCGGCCGTTGGCCAGGTTGGTCACCCGCACATAGGCCGGCAGCGGCAGGGTCTTGTGCGCCGCGCTCATGCCGTAGAGGTCGTAAAGCTCACCGTTGGCGGTGTTCTGCCCGTGGAACTTGGTGCCGTACCACGACGCCGTGCCCTCGGCGCGGTAGTTGCGCGAGTCCTGCATCGGGTAATAGGTTTTGCCCAGCACGGTGTACGGGTTGGCCTTGTAGTTGCCGGTGTGCACGGTCGGGGTAGCGTCGGGGATCTTGTTGACGTCCACGTCCCACCAGGGTGCACCGTCTTTGTGGGCACGGTTGATGTCCAGGCCCGGCTGCGAGCGAACGGTGTTGCCGCCCCCCTGCGAGGTCGGACGGCTGGAAGAACAGCTGACCAGCAATACGCCGATGGCGGCGCAAGTCAGCAACTTGAAGGTATTGGCTTTGAACAATTCGCGCATTACTTGACGCCCCGTGCCTGGACCAGCTGTTGCGAGAGCTGATGCACCGCCATGGCATACATCACGCTGCGGTTGTAACGCGTGATCGCGTAGAAGTTCTTCAGGCCCATCCAGTATTCGGGGCCGTTGTCGCCTTCGAGCCGAAACGCCGTGACCGGCAGATCATCGCGCAGCGCATCATGACTCGACCAGCCCAGCGCTCGCAACTCCCCGACCGTCTTCACAGGCTCGATGCCGGTGGTCAGGCCCTCGTCGACACGCGCACCGCTGACCTGGGCCCGGCTGACCACGGGCTGCCCGGCGACCCAGCCGTGGCGCTTGAAATAGCTGGCCACACTGCCGATGGCATCATCCGGGTTGTTCCAGATATTGATGTGGCCGTCGCCGTCGAAATCCACGGCGTAATTGCGAAAACTGCTCGGCATGAACTGCGGCAGGCCCATGGCGCCAGCATAGGACCCCTTGAGCGTGAGCGGGTCGAGTTGCTCCTCACGCGCCAGCAAGAGGAACTCTCGCAGCTCCTTGCGGAAGAACTCGGCGCGCGGCGGGTAGTCGAAGCCCAGCGTCGACAAGGCATCGATGACCCGGTAGTTGCCGGTATTGCGGCCAAAGAAGGTTTCCACGCCAATGATCGCGACGATGTACTGGGCCGGAACGCCGTATTCCTGCTCGGCGCGGGCCAGCACGGCTTCGTGCTGGCGCCAGAAGTCGACACCGCGAGCGATGCGCGCATCGGTGATGAACATCGGGCGGTATTCCTTCCAGGGCTTGACCCGCTCGGCCGGACGCGAGATCGCGTCGAGGATCGCCTGCTTGCGCTGCACCTCGCGGAATACACCCATCAGCTGCTCGCCGGCAAAGCCGTAGTCGCGGGTCATTTCGCCAACGAATTCGGCCACCTTGGGCGAGCCGTCATAGTCGCCGGCATTGGCCTGCTGGACAGCGCCGAGTAGCCCCATCGCGCCGATCCACGGCATACAACGGGCAGCCCAGCCACGCACTGCTTGCATGAAATTCTTCACCTTTTTCAAACCTGTGCGATCCATTTGCGGTGCGTGTGGATCGACATCAAAACGCCAAACGCTGACAGCAGCGTCACCAACGAAGTTCCGCCATAGCTGATAAAGGGCAACGGCACACCCACCACGGGCAGCAGGCCACTTACCATGCCGATGTTGACGAATACATAAACAAAGAAGGTCATCGTCAGGCTGCCGGCCAGCAACTTGCCGAACAGGGTCTGAGCCTGCGCGGTGATGACCAGGCCGCGACCGATCAGCAACAGGTAGATGATCAGCAGCAGACAGATGCCTACCAGGCCGAATTCCTCACCCAGTACGGCAATGATGAAGTCGGTGTGGCTTTCGGGCAGAAAGTCCAGGTGCGACTGAGTGCCCAGCAGCCAGCCCTTGCCGAACACGCCGCCCGAACCGATCGCGGCCTTGGACTGGATGATGTTCCAGCCAGTGCCCAGCGGATCGCTCTCGGGGTCGAGGAAGGTCAGGACCCGTTGCTTCTGATAGTCATGCATCACGAAGAACCACATCGCCACAGCCACCGGTACGGCCGCCGTCACCACGCTGATGATCCAGCGCCAGCGCAAGCCGCCCATGAACAGCACGAACGCGCCGGAGGCAAGGATCAGCAAAGCCGTGCCAAGGTCAGGTTGTCGGACGATAAGGATGAACGGCACACCGATCAACACCAGGCTGATTGCCACGTGTTTCAGATGGGGCGGCAGGGTACGCTTGGACAGGTACCAGGCGATGGTCGCCGGCATGATGATCTTCATGAACTCCGAGGGCTGGAAGCGAATCACCCCGGGAATGTTGATCCAGCGCGTGGCGCCCATGGCGTTGTGGCCCATCACGTCCACCACCACCAGCAACAGCACCCCCGCCACGTAGGCCAACGGCACCCAGCGCGCCATGAAGCGCGGCTCGAGCTGGGCGATGATGAACATGGAAACCAGGCCGATGCCGAAGGAACTGGCCTGCTTCATCAGCAGGTCCCAGTTCTTGCCGCTGGCCGAATAGAGGACGAACAGGCTGCCGGCGGCGAGCGTCAGCAGAATGAGCAGCAGTGGACCGTCGACATGGATGCGCTGCAGGAAGCTGGCGCGCCTGCGCATCACGTCCTCGCTGGAGAGCATGCGATCGAAATTGTTCTTCACGGGGCCGTTTCCTGGGCGACAGTGACAGTGGCAGGGCCAAATTCGGGCTTGAGCCGGCCGTTTTCGTCGAGCAACCAGGCGTCCATGACCTGGCGCACCACGGGGGCGGCGACGCCGGAGCCGGACTCGCCGTTCTCGACCATTACCGAGACCACGATCTTCGGATCTTCGGCGGGTGCGAAGGCGACGAACAGCGCGTGGTCGCGGTGACGCTCCTGGAGTTTGTTGCGGTCGTACTTCTCGCCCTGCTTGATCGCCACCACCTGCGCGGTACCGCTCTTGCCGGCGATGCGGTATTGCGACCCGAGCGCGGCCTTGCGCGCTGTACCGCGCGCGCCGTGCATCACCTGCTCCATGCCATGGGTGACCCGGGCCCAGTCGTTCTTGTCGCGCAGCACGATGTCTTCCATCGGATTTTCATCCACCGGCTGCTTGCCCTCGATGGTCTTGGCCAGGTGCGGACGGTTCCACTTGCCCTTGTTGGCGATCAGCGCGGTGGCCTGGGCCAGTTGCAGGGGCGTTGCCTGCATGTAGCCCTGGCCAATGCCCAGGATCAGCGTTTCGCCGGGGAACCAGGCCTGGCGGCGGGTGGCGCGCTTCCACTCACGTGATGGCATCAACCCGGGCGACTCCTCGAACATGTCCAGCGAGACTTTCTGGCCGATACCGAACTTGTTCATGTAGGCCGACAACCGATCAATCCCCATCTTGTGTGCAAGATCGTAGAAGTAGGTGTCGTTCGAGCGCATGATCGCCACATCCAGATCCACCCAGCCATCGCCGGTACGGTTCCAGTTGCGGTACTTGTGGTCATAGTTGGGCAGTTGGTAATAGCCCGGATCGAATACCCGGCTGCTGGCATTGACCACGCCGCTGTCCAGGCCGGCGATGGCCACTGCCGGCTTGATGGTCGAGCCCGGCGGGTACAGGCCGCGCAGCACGCGGTTGAATAGCGGGCGGTCGATCGAATCGCGCAGCTCGGCATAGGCCTTGAAGCTGATGCCGGTGACGAACAGGTTGGGGTCGAAGCTCGGCTGGCTGACCATCGCCAAGACCTCGCCGGTGCGCGGATCGAGGGCGACGATCGCACCACGGCGCCCGGCCAGCGCCTCTTCGGCGGCCTCCTGCAGCTTGATGTCCAGGCTCAGGACAATATCCTTGCCAGGAATCGGGTCGGTGCGCTTGAGCACCCGCAATACACGGCCGCGAGCGTTGGTCTCGACTTCCTCGTAGCCAACCTGGCCGTGCAGGTCGTCCTCGTAGAAGCGCTCGATACCGGTCTTGCCGATATGATGGGTGCCGCTGTAGTTCACCGGATCGAGGGACTTGAGCTCCTTCTCGTTGATCCGCCCGACATAGCCCACCGAATGGGCGAAATGCGCCCCTTGTGGGTAATGCCGCACCAGTTGCGCCGCCACCTCAACGCCGGGGAGACGGAACTGGTTCACCGCGACGCGGGCGATCTGCTCCTCGCTCAGTTCGAACAGGATCGGCACCGGCTCGAACGGCCGACGCCCCTGCTTCATGCGGCGCTCGAACAGGGCACGATCATCTTCGCTCAGTTCGAGCACCTCGATGATGGTATCCAGCACCTCCTGCCACTTGCCTGCCCGTTCGCGGGTCATGGTCAGGCTGAAGCTTGGCCGGTTATCGGCAACGATCACCCCGTTGCGGTCGAAGATCAGCCCACGGGTCGGCGGAATCGGCTGCACATGCACCCGGTTGTTCTCCGACAGCGTCGAGTGGTAGTCGTACTGGATGATCTGCAGGTAATACAGGCGCGCGATCAGCACGGACACGAGCAGCATGATCGCCACCGCGCCGACCACGACGCGGTTGCGCACCAGGCGTGCGTCTTTCTCGTGGTCCTTGAGGCGGATCTGCTGCGGCATCGGACAGGCTTACGAAGTCATTTGTGGTAAGGGTGCCCGGACAACACGGTCCAGGCGCGATAGATCTGTTCACCGATGAGTATCCGCACCAACGGGTGCGGCAGGGTCAGCGGCGACAGCGACCAGCGCTGCTCGGCGCGGGCGCAGACTTCCGGCGCCAGCCCTTCCGGGCCGCCCACCATCAGGTTGACCGTACGCGCATCCAGGCGCCAGCGATCCAGCTCGGTCGCCAGCTGCTCGGTGCTCCACGGCTTGCCATGGACTTCGAGCGTGACGATCCGTTCACCGGGCTGGACCTTGGCCAGCATCGCCTCGCCCTCCTGACGGATCAGGCGGGCAACGTCGGCGTTCTTGCCACGGGTGTTCAGCGGAATTTCAACCAGCTCCAACGACAGCTCGGCGGGGAGGCGCTTGGCATATTCGTGCCAGCCTTCCTCGACCCACTTCGGCATGCGCGAGCCGACCGCGATCAGACGCAGACGCACGACGCTTCCTTATTCCCGATCCTTGAGTTTGTCGGTGAAGTAGTCGCTGGCGTTTTCCGGGCTGTGGTGCTTGGCATCAGCAGCACGGCTCTGCTCGGCGCCCAGCCACAGGCGCTCCAGGTCGTAGAACTGACGGGCAGCGGCGGTCATCATGTGCACGATGACGTCGTTCAGGTCCAGCAGCACCCAGTCGCTGTCGCCCTTGCCTTCTTCGCCCAGCGGCTGCGCGCCCTTGGCCTTGACGGCCTCACGAACCTTTTCCAGCATCGCGTTGATCTGGCGGTTGGAGGTACCGGTGGCAATGATCATGTAGTCGGTGAGGCTGTGCTTGTCGCGCACGTCGATGACCTGGATATCCTGG
Organism: Pseudomonas machongensis; assembly: GCF_034961125.1. Taxonomy (NCBI): domain Bacteria; kingdom Pseudomonadati; phylum Pseudomonadota; class Gammaproteobacteria; order Pseudomonadales; family Pseudomonadaceae; genus Pseudomonas; species Pseudomonas machongensis. The sequence continues at coordinate 18,404 of NZ_JAYFUI010000099.1, forward strand.
GCCTTGACGTCTTCCAGCGCGGCCTTGGTCAGTTCGACCAGTTCTTCGCCATTGATTTTCTGCTTGGTCATATAAAACTCGTTCAACTCGTTGTAATGAGGCGCCCTGCAGCGCCCTCAGTTGGACACACGGTACAGACCGTGCGCCTCGATGTAGGCCAGTACTGCGTCCGGCACCAGGAACCGAACCGACTTGCCGCTGGCCAGCAGCTGCCGGATCTGTGTGGCGGACACCGCAAGCGGCGTCTGCCAGACGAACGAAATGTTCCCCGCCGGGCCGGACATGGCGGTGGGATCGCTCTGCGAGCGCGCAGCCAGAAGGTTGCGCAGCTCGTCGGGGGGGTCGACATCGGCATCCGGGCGTTGCAGCACCAGGATGTGACAGTGTTGCAGCAGCTCTTCCCAGCGGTGCCAGCCCGGGAGACCACAGAAGGCATCCCAGCCCAGCACCAGGTAGAGCTGGTCGTGCGCGTTCAGTTCGCTGCGGATCGACTCCAGGGTGTCGATGGTGTACGACGGTTTGTCGCGCGCCAGCTCCCGGGCATCCACGCTCAAGCCCTCGACCCCTTGTACCGCACTGCGCACCATGGCCAGCCGGTCGGTGGCGGCCACCTGCGGTGTGTCGCGGTGCGGCGGCCGGGCGTTGGGCAGCAGGCGCAACTCGTCCAACCCCATGAACTCGGCCACTTCCAGCGCGCTGCGCAGGTGGCCGATGTGCACCGGATCGAAGGTGCCGCCGAGAATGCCGATACGCCGGACTGCCGGGGTCTTTCTCAACTCAGCAGGACCCGCGCAACTGACCGTCGCCGATCACCACGTATTTTTCGCAGGTCAGCCCTTCCAGGCCGACCGGACCGCGGGCGTGCAGCTTGTCGGTGGAAATGCCGATCTCCGCGCCCAGGCCATACTCGAAGCCATCGGCAAAGCAGGTCGGGGTGTTGAGCATGACCGACGCCGAATCGACCTCGGCCATGAAGCGCCGGGCATTACCCTGGTGCTCGGTGGCGATCGAGTCGGTGTGGTGCGAGCCATAGTGATTGATGTGCTCGATGGCCGGATCCAGGCCATCGACGATGCGGATCGACAGGATCGCATCCAGGTACTCGGTGTGCCAGTCGTCCTCGGTGGCCGGCTTGGCGGCGATGATCGCCTGGGTGCGCTCGCAGCCACGCAGCTCGACGCCCTTCTCTTCGAAGCGGCGGGCCATGTCCGGCAGGAACGCCTGGGCCACGCTGGCATCGACCAGCAGCGTCTCCATGGCGCCACAGATGCCGTAGCGGTAGGTCTTGGCGTTGAAAGCGATGCGCGCGGCCTTCTCCAGGTCGGCGTGCGCATCGACATAAATGTGACAGATGCCGTCCAGGTGCTTGATCACGGGCACGCGAGCATCGCGGCTGATGCGTTCGATCAGGCCACGGCCACCACGCGGAACGATGACATCGACGAACTCGGGCATGCTGATCAGCGCACCGACGGCTTCGCGGTCGGTGGTTTCGACCACCTGCACCACGGCTGGCGGCAGGTCGGCCTCGGCCAGGCCGCGCTGGATGCAGGCAGCGATGGCGCGATTGGAGTGGATGGCCTCCGAGCCGCCACGCAGGATGGTGGCGTTGCCGGACTTCAGGCACAGGCTGGCGGCGTCGATGGTGACGTTCGGACGCGACTCGTAGATGATGCCGATCACACCGAGCGGGACGCGCATCTTGCCGACCTGAATGCCCGACGGACGGTAGCTCATGTCGCGGATCGCACCGACCGGATCCGGCAGCGCAGCGACCTGGCGCAGGCCGGTGATCATGCCGTCGATACGCGCCGGGGTGAGCGCCAGACGGTCCAGCAGTGCTGGCTCAAGGCCATTGGCACGGCCTGCGGCGAGGTCCTGTTCGTTGGCTGCGGTCAGCTCGGCGCGGCCTGCGTCGAGCGCGTCGGCGGCGGCCTGCAGGGCGCGATTCTTCTGCGCAGTGCTGGCGCGGCCGATCACCCGCGAGGCCTCACGGGCGGCGCGACCCAGGCGGGTCATGTAGTCAAGAACGGACTCGGTCATGGGTTCGGTGTCTTGGCGAAGGGGAAATCGGCTGATTATAACTGCCGCGCTCGGGTACGCCCAGCGGCGGGTGGCGGATGGTAGAAGATGGCAGCGGAAATATGTAGGAAAGATGTAACTACCAGTATCGGAACTGGCCGTTTATGGCGTCGACTCTTTCGCGGGCAAGCCCGCTCCTACCAGGCGTGGCGTGGCCTGGGCAGAAGCGGGCGCGCCCCCCGGGAAGATCCACCCAGTTACAACATGGTTCAGCCTCGATTAAGCCGTTCATTGCTATCATCCCTGCCCTCACCACCACGAACCGCGAATATGCCCGCCCCCTGCCCGGCCCTTGCCCTGCCCGACAGCTTCTTCGACCGCGACGCCCAGACCCTCGCCCGCGCGCTGCTGGGCAAGGTCATCCGCCACCGCCACGGCGACCTGTGGCTGGCCGCCCGCATCATCGAGACCGAGGCCTACTACCTTACCGACAAAGGCAGCCACGCCTCGCTCGGCTATACGGATAAGCGCAAGGCGCTGTTCCTCGACGGCGGACACATCTACATGTATTACGCCCGCGGCGGCGACTCGTTGAACTTCAGCGCCCACGGGCCGGGCAACGCCGTGCTGATCAAGTCGGCCTATCCCTGGGTCGACGCACTCTCCGATGACAACAGCCTGGCGCAGATGCAGTTGAACAACCCGGATGCCAGCGGCAACCTGCGCCCGGCAGAGCGCCTGTGCGCCGGTCAGACCCTGCTGTGCCGCGCTCTGGGCCTGAAGGTGCCGGACTGGGACGCCCGCCGTTTCGACCCGCAGCGGCTCTACGTCGAAGATTGCGCCGTCAGCGTGCCGCGTGTGATCCAGACCACCCGCCTGGGCATCCCCCACGGCCGCGACGAACACCTGCCGTACCGCTTCGTGGACGCCGAATTCGCCCGTTTCTGCACCCGGAACCCGCTGCGTCGGGGCCAGGTCGAAGGACGGGATTTCTTCATTCTGGAACAAGGAAACTGACACCATGAGCCAATGGCTCGACAGCCTGACCAGCTGGCTCAGCGCCAACCCGCAGTGGCTTGGCCTGGCCATTTTCCTGATCGCCTGCATCGAGTGCCTGGCCATCGCCGGCATCATCGTGCCCGGTACGGTGCTGCTGTTCGCTGTGGCGGTGCTGGCCGGCAGCGGCACCTTCAGCCTGGGCGAGACGCTGCTGCTGGGTTTTCTCGGCGGCATGCTCGGTGACGCCATGTCGTATGCCATCGGCAAGTATTTCCATCAGAACATCCGACGCCTGCCGCTGCTGCGCCACCACCCCGAATGGATCGGCAGCGCCGAAACCTACTTCCAGCGCTACGGTATCGCCAGCCTGCTGGTGGGCCGCTTCATCGGCCCGCTGCGGCCGATGCTGCCGATGGTCGCCGGCATGTTCGACATGCCATTGCCGCGCTTCATCGCCGTGAGCCTGGTGGCCGGTGCCGGCTGGTCGGTGGCCTACCTGCTGCCCGGCTGGGCCACGGGCGCAGCGATGCGTCTGCCCCTGCCTGAAGGGTTCTGGCTGGACGCAGGGATCATCGCCGGTGGTCTGGCCGTGCTGGTGGGCCTGAGTTTCAACGCCAGCATTCGCGACCAGCGCCACGGCACCCGCCTGATCGCAGGCTTGAGCCTGGTGGCCCTGGCGGGCGTATTCCTCGGCTGGCCCTACCTGCACGAATTCGACCAGGGCGTGATGACCCTGGTGCAGGAACATCGCAGCAAGGCCATCGACGGTGCCGTGGTCATCGTCACCCGCCTGGGCGACTTCAAGACCCAGTTCTTCCTCGGTGGCCTGCTGACCGGCCTCCTGCTACTGGCACGGCAATGGCGCCATGCGCTGTTCGCCGGCGGCGCACTGATCGGTACCGCGCTGTGCAACGGCTCGCTGAAATGGCTGTTCGCCCGGGCACGCCCGGAAGTGCTGGTCGATCCGCTGACCAGCTACAGCATGCCCAGCGGGCACAGCTCGGCATCCTTTGCGTTCTTCCTGGTGCTGGCGGTGTTGGCCGGTCGCGGCCAGCCGCCGCGCATGCGCCTGACCTGGGTGCTGCTGGGAGTGCTGCCAGCGCTGTCGATCGCCCTGTCACGGGTGTACCTGGGCGCGCACTGGCCGACCGACATCCTGGCCGGCGCCCTGCTGGCGTGCTGCGTGTGTGCAGCCAGCCTGACGCTGGTGCAGTATCGCGAGCCACTGAGAGCACTGCCGCAAAAGGTGTGGTGGCTGATCTTGCCGGCGTGTATCGCGCTGCTGGCGTTCTTCGCCATGCATTCGCTGCCCAAGGCGTTGCTGCGTTATCAGTATTGAAGCGATGTACGGGAGTTGCTGGCCCTAGCGCCGGCAACTTCAGGCAAACAACTCGCCCTGGATCCGCTCCAGCAGCGTCTGGATCGCCTCCAGCCGCTGCACTGGCGAGTCGATCGCCAGCAGGTCGATCTTGTCCTCTTCCATGAACGGCAGCAGGTACGCCAGCTGGTTGGCCAGCGACCGGCGCCCGTCCACCTCGCGCGGCATGTCCAGCGCCTCGACCATCGGGTGCTCGCCCAGGGCCACCAGCAGCGCCAGCAGGTCATCGTCCTGCTCGCCCAGCGGGCTGTCCGCCTGATCGACCAGCCACTGCACCTCGCCGACCATCAACTGGTCCTTGAGCACGTCGGTCTGCTCCACCCTGAAGCGCCGCACACCTTCGACACGGATGCCCAGCAGGCCGTTGTCCTGCTGCTCGAAGTCGCGTATCAGCGCCTCGCAGCCGAACTCAGCGATGCCTGCCGGAGCCTTCCCCACCTGATCGCCCTCGAGAATGCACACCACCCCGAAACCTTCGCCCTGCTTCATGCAGCGGCCGATCATGTCCAGGTAGCGCGCCTCGAAGATCTGCAAGTCGAGCAAGCAGCCGGGAAACAGCACGGTATTGAGGGGGAACAGCGGTAACGTCATCTCGACTCCTCAAGCCACCAGACTGACTGCCAGCGGCAGGAACACCGCCGTGGCCACGCCCATCAGGCTCATCGCCAGTGCGGCGAAAGCGCCGCATTCATCACTTTCCTGCAATGCCACCGAGGTACCCACCGCGTGCGCCGTGACGCCCAGGGCCATACCCCGCGCCTCGGGGCTGAGTACACCACAGCGCGTCAGCAGGGCCGGGCCGAAGATGGCGCCGATCACCCCGGTGATCAGCACGAATACCGCCGCCAGTGCCGCTACGCCACCGATCTGCTCGGCCACCAGCATGGCGATGGGCGAGGTCACCGACTTGGGCGCCATGGTCATCAGGATCATGTGTTCGGCGCCGAACCACCAGCCCAGCGTCACGCAGGCCAGGGTGGCGAACACTCCCCCGATTACCAGCGTAGTAAAGATCGGCCAGAACAGTTGGCGGATACGTCGCAGGTTGAGATAGAGCGGGACCGCCAGGGCCACGGTGGCCGGTCCGAGGAGAATATTGAGGATTTCGGTGCTGCGCTTGTACTCGCTGTAGTCGATGCCACACGCCAGCAGCACACCGATCAGGACCAGCATCGACACCAATACCGGTTGCAGGAAGATCCAACGGGTGCGCTCGTAGCCGGCGAGCACCAGTTGGTAAACCCCAAGCGTGATACCAATCCCGAACAATGGGTGGTGAATGACGGCTTGCAATGCACCCTGCCAGTCGAGGCTCATGGCTGTTCCTCGTGCTTGCCGTGGCGATGGATCAGCTTCTGCATCAGTACGCCGACGAACACCAGGGTGACCAGGCAGGAGATCACCAGCGCACCGGCAATGGCCCAGAAGTCGGCGGCGATGTCGCGGGCATAGACCATCACGCCGACGGCTGGCGGCACCAGCAGCAACGGCAGGTAACGCAGCAGGCTGCTGGCGGCCTCGTTGAGCGGTTTGCCAACTTCGCCGCGGATCATCAGGCAGGCCAGCAGCAACAGCAGGCCGATGATCGGGCCCGGCAACATGGGCAGTACCAGGTGATTGATCGCCGTGCCCAGCAACTGGAACACCACCAGCCAGGTCAATCCACGCAACAGCATAAGCATCTCCTTGGGGCATCGGGCGCCATTATAAGCACGCGTCCTGCCTGTATAAGGCGATATTCGCCGAAAAGGGAAGAACTTGACCGCAACGGTGCACCGTGGTGATCTTGCACCTTCGTACCAAAAGACAACCTGGAGAGTCGCGATGCCCTATGTACCTGTTGCAGAGCTTTCGCAGTACGTTGGAAAGGAACTGGGACGTTCCGAATGGCTGAAGATCGATCAGCAGCGCATCAACCTGTTCGCCGAGGCCACCGGCGATTTCCAGTTCATTCATGTCGATCCGGAGAAAGCCGCCAAGACCCCCTTCGGCTCCACCATCGCCCACGGCTTCCTCAGCCTGTCGCTGATTCCCAAGCTGATGGAAGACATCCTCGTGCTGCCCGAGGGCTTGAAGATGGTGGTCAACTACGGCCTGGACAGCGTGCGTTTCATCCAGCCGGTGAAAGTCGACAGCCGCGTGCGGCTGAAGGTTGACCTCACCGACGCGACCGAAAAGAAGCCCGGCCAGTGGCTGCTCAAGGCCACCGTCACCCTCGAGATCGAAGGCCAGGAAAAACCGGCCTACATCGCCGAGCCACTGTCGCTCTGCTTCGTCTGAGGCAGCGCCGGGGCCGTTCCGCGGCCCCGGCCACGACTGTCTCACGCTCCGATTCTGCGGCATACTCGGCGCACCTTTGTGCCCGGATTACGCCATGCGCCCGCTGCTGCCCCTGACCCTGATCCTGCTGCTCGCTGCCTGTGGCGAAGGCGAACCGCTGTCGCCGCCGGACGCGCGCCTGCCCGACGGCGGGCGCTACCGGGGTGAGGTGGTCAATGGTCTGCTGCAGGGCGAAGGCCGCATCGACTATCCCAACGGCAGCTGGTATGCGGGCACGTTCAAGGACGGTCAGTGGCATGGCCAGGGTGAGTGGCACGGCAGCAATGGCGAGGTCTATCGCGGCCAATTCGCCGCCGGGCTGTTCGAAGGCCTGGGCGACCTGACCACCCCTGGCAGCCACTATGCCGGCACCTTCAAGCATGGCCGGCGCGACGGCGAAGGCACCCTCAAGCAGCACGACCAGACCTACCGCGGCCAGTTCAAGGATGACCTGTACGACGGCGCCGGCCAGCTCGAACTGGCTGACGGCAGCCGCTACCAGGGCCTGTTCGCCAAAGGCAAGCCCAATGGCGCCGGAGTGCGCAGCGATGCCAGCGGCAACCAGTTCAGCGGCCACTTCATCAATGGTCAACTCGAAGGTGCCGGCACCTTCGACAGCGTCGAAGGCGAGCAGTACATCGGCGAATTCAAGGAAAACCGCCTCGAAGGCCGCGGCCGCTACGAGAACGCCGACGGCGATGTGTGGATCGGCGACTTCAAGGATGGTGCGCTCAGCGGCCAGGGCGAGTTGCTGGGCAGCGACGGCAGCCGCTACAAGGGCGGCTTCCAGGACTGGCGCTTCTCAGGCAAAGGCCATCTGCACCTGGCGGACGGCAGCCAGTACATTGGCGGCTTCGCCAACGACGTCTACCAGGGCAGCGGTCGACTGATCCAGGCCGATGGCCGCGTCGAGGCCGGCCAGTGGATCAATGGCGTGCGCGTGCGCGACGACAAGGGCACGCTGCTGCCCGACCCGCTGGACCTTGCCCTGCTCAACCAGGGCAAGCTGCTCGACGAGGCCCTGGCCAAAGTACCGCGCTCGGCCCCACCCATCCAGCTGTACAGCCTGGTGCTGGCCGGCGATGGCCAGCAGAGCGTGTTCCTGCGCGAAGCCGACTATGTCAGCAACATGCTCAGGGTGCGCTTCGGCGCCCGCGGCCAGGTCACCCTGGTCAATCACCGCGACCACCTGGCCGACCGCCCGATGGCCACCCGCGAGAACCTCACACGCGCCGCCCGCACCCTGGCCGAACGCAGTGGCCCGGAAGATATCGTGTTCGTCTACCTGACCAGCCACGGCAGCCATGACCACCAACTGGTACTCGACCAGCCGCGCCTGCAACTGGCCGACCTGTCAGCGGACGAACTGGCCAACGCCCTCTCCCCCCTGAAAGATCGCGACAAGGTGATTGTCATCTCCGCCTGCTATTCAGGTGGCTACATCACCCCGCTCAAGGATGAACGCACGCTGATCATGACGGCAGCGCGCCCTGACCGGGTCTCGTTCGGCTGCTCCGAAGAAGCCGACTTCACCTATTTCGGCGATGCCCTGTTCGCCCAGGCACTGAACCAGACCGACGACCTGAAACAAGCGTTTGAACTGGCGCGCAAAAGCGTTGCCGAACGGGAACGAAGGGAAGGTTTCGAGGCCTCCGAGCCGCAGATCTGGGCACCGCCACAGGTGCTCGCGCACTGGCAGCGACTGCGTCGGCAACAAGCCGAGGAGGCCTTGAAGAACAAGGCCCAGCCAGCCGCGCCGGAGCAGGCAAAAAAGCCTGGAACCCGCTAAGCTGAGCTGTAACAAGGGAGAGACATCATGTACTTGACGCCTCAGCATGTCCTGCTTGCCGGAGCCACGGGTCTTACGGGTGAACACCTGCTCGACCGCCTGCTCAACGAACCCACCATCAGCCGTGTGCTGGCGCCTACCCGCAGGCCGCTGGCCGAGCATCCGCACCTGGAAAACCCGGTGGGTGACCCGGCGGTGTTTCTCCCGCAACTGGCCGGGCGCGTCGATATCGCCTTCTGCTGCCTGGGCACCACACTCAAGCAGGCCGGCTCCGAAACCGCCTTCCGTGCAGTCGACCTGGACATGGTCGTGGCCTTCAGCAAGCGCGCACGCGAGCTGGGCGCACGCCATCTGCTGGTGATCAGTGCAATCGGTGCAGACCCTAAATCATCGATCTTCTACAACCGGGTCAAGGGCGAGATGGAAGAGGCGCTCAAGGCTCAGGACTGGCCGCAGTTGACCATCGTACGGCCGTCGCTGCTGCTGGGCGAACGGCTCGAACCACGGCTGGCCGAGCGACTGGCCGGGCTATTCGCCCGGCTGATTCCCGGCAAGTACAAAGGTATCGAGGCCTGCACCCTGGCCCGGGCGCTGTGGCGGCTGGCACTGGAGGAAGAGGACGGGATCCGCGTGGTCGAGTCTGACGAGTTGCGCAAGCTGGGCAAGAAATAGCAATACCTTCCAAGGCTTCTTCGCGGGTAAACCCGCGAAAGGGCCGTTACAGGCCGCCACTGGCGTTGAATCCAACCCCCAGCGCCGTCAGCACCGATAGCGGCAGCAGCAGTGTATCGAGCAACATGCTCCCGGGCAGATCCAGCGCAGGATAGCCCGGTGCCTTGGCCCCGAAGCGATCCTCAGGGCAGCACCCGCCATTCATCACATACAGGTCCAGCCGGGTGCCGGCATACACCACCGGCGCCCCCGGCTGGTTGGCATCCAGCGTTCGCACTGTCGCGCAACCACTCAGGCAGCCCAGCAGCAGCAAGCCTGTCAGCACGCGCTTCAATCATCGACCCCGTAATGATGCTCGCCCCAGCGCGGCAACATGTCCTGGGGGATGTTCAGCAGGTTGAGCACTCGCGCGACAACGAAGTCCACCAGGTCATCGATGGTCTGCGGCTGGTGATAGAAGCCCGGCGCCGCCGGCAGGATCACCGCGCCCATCTGCGAGAGCTTGAGCATGTTCTCCAGGTGGATGGTGGAGAACGGCGCTTCACGCGGCACCAGGATCAGCTGGCGGCGCTCCTTGAGCGTCACGTCCGCTGCCCGCTCGATCAAGTTGTTGCAGGCACCGGTGGCGATTGCCGACAGCGTGCCGGTCGAACAGGGCACCACCACCATCGCCGCAGGTGCGCCGGAGCCCGAGGCCACCGGCGACATCCAGTCTTCCTTGCCATACACGCGGATCTGCCCATCGGCAGCGCCAGTGTATTCGGTCAGAAAGGCCTGCATCGCCTGTGGCTTGGGCGGCAACAGCACGTCGGTTTCGGTGGACATCACCAGTTGCGCCGCCTTGGAGATGAGGAAGTGCACCTCACGGTCCTCACGCACCAGGCAATCGAGCAGGCGCAGGCCGTATTGCGCCCCCGAGGCGCCGGTCATCGCCAGGGTGATGCGCTCCGGGCCGCTCACTTCAGGGCCTCGGCCAGCTTGCCGTGCAGACCGCCGAAACCGCCATTGCTCATGATCACCACATGGGTACCCGCACGTGCCTGGCCCTTGATCCGCTCGATGATCGCCTCGAGGCTGTCGGCCACCACGCTCGGCACCGAGCACTGCGCTGCCGTGGCGGCCAGGTCCCAGCCCAGGTTGGCCGGGGCGTACCAGATCACTTGGTCGGCGTCGTTGACACTTTCCGGCAGGCCATCACGGTGGGCGCCCAGTTTCATGGAGTTGGAGCGCGGCTCGATCACCGCAATCACCGGTGCCTCGCCCACACGCTTGCGCAGGCCGTCAAGGGTGGTGGCGATGGCGGTGGGGTGGTGGGCGAAGTCGTCGTAGATGGTCACACCCTGCACCTCGGCGACCTTCTCCATGCGCCGCTTGACGCTCTTGAAGGCGCTGAGGCCATCGATGCCCATGGCCGGCACCACGCCGACATGGCGCGCGGCGGCGAGCGTGGCCAGGGCATTGGCGACGTTGTGCTGGCCAGTCAAGGCCCAGTCCACCACCCCTTGGGCCTCACCCTCGAACAGCACTTCGAAGCGCGAACCGTCAGGACTCAGCAAGCGCGCCTGCCACTGGCCACCTTCGCCAGTGGTTTGCACGGGAGTCCAGCAGCCCATGCCGATGACCCGCTCGAGCGCCTGCTCAGTGGTCGGGTGGATGACCAGCCCCTCACTCGGAATGGTCCGAACCAGATGGTGGAACTGCCGCTCGATGGAGGCCAGATCCGGGAAGATGTCCGCATGATCGAACTCAAGGTTGTTGAGGATCGCGGTGCGCGGGTGGTAATGCACGAACTTCGAACGCTTATCGAAGAAGGCGCTGTCGTATTCGTCGGCCTCGACCACGAAGAACGGCGTGCCGCCCAGGCGCGCCGAGACCGAGAAGTTCTGCGGCACGCCGCCGATCAGGAAGCCCGGGCTCATGCCCGCATGCTCCAGCACCCAGGCCAGCATGCTGCTGCTGGTGGTCTTGCCATGGGTACCGGCCACGGCCAGCACCCAGCGGCCCTGCAGCACATGGTCGGCCAGCCACTGCGGGCCGGAGACATAAGGCAGGCCTTTGTTCAGCACGTATTCCACGGCAGGGTTGCCACGCGACATGGCGTTGCCGATGACCACAAGGTCAGGAGCCGGCTCCAGCTGGGCCGGATCGTAGCCTTGGGTGAGCTCGATGCCCTGAGCCTCGAGCTGAGTGCTCATCGGCGGATAGACGTTGGCGTCGGAACCGGTGACGCGATGGCCGAGCTCCTTGGCGAGCACCGCCAGCGAACCCATGAAAGTGCCGCAAATACCGAGAATGTGAATGTGCATGATCGACCTCGCAAAACATCGAGGCAGGGTAGCCCAGGGCGAGGGAAATCGCACCCGCTGTTTCGCTCAACTGGCCCTGGCGATACCGTGTTTGCGCAGTTTTCGATACAAGGTATTGCGGCTGATGCCCAAGTGTTCAGCGACGCGGGTCATGTGCCAGCGGTTTGCCTCCAGTACCTTCAACAGTGCATCGCGCTCGGCACTTTCCAGCGGTGCACGATCACTACTGTGGGAGCGGGCTTGCCCCGCGATGGCGTCAGCACAGTCAACATCGCTGCCCCCGCTTAAGCCAGCGCGGGGCAATCCCATTCCCACAACGGTCTGGGGAAGGTCCGACAGCTCGATGCGCTGACCATCGCACAACGCCACCAAGGTCCGCAGTACGTTACGCATCTGCCGCACGTTCCCCGGCCAGGCAAATTCCAACAACGCCTCACGCGCCTCGGACGCGATCTCGATGGCCTGCCCTTCGGCCTCCTGGATCAGCAGCAAGTCCAGCAGCTGAGCCTTGTCGCTGCGCTCACGCACCGCTGGCAGCGCGACTTCCAGCCCATTGAGCCGGTAATACAGATCCTCACGGAACGTCCCCTGCGCCACCCGCTCCAGCAGATCCCGGTGAGTGGCGCTGACGATGCGCAGGTCCACCGCCTGCGGCTCACCCCCGATCGGCACCACCTGGCGCTCCTCCAGCACTCGCAGCAGGCGGGTCTGCAGGGCCAGCGGCATGTCGCCGATCTCGTCCAGCATCAGGGTGCCGCCATCGGCTTGCAGCAGCTTGCCGCGCATCCCTTCCTTGCGCGCCCCGGTGAAACTGCCGCCGCGATAGCCGAACAGTTCACTCTCGATCAGGCTTTCCGGAATCGATGCGCAGTTGATCGCCACGAACGGCTTGGCGCTACGCTCGCTGGCCTGGTGCACGGCCTGGGCAAACGCCTCCTTGCCGCAACCGGTTTCGCCACGCAGCAATAGCGGCACATCGCGCTGGTAAACCCGCAACGCACGATGAAAATCCCGTTGCAGGGCCGGGTCGAGCAGGCAGATGCCAGGCTCGGCACGCGGGGTGGCCAGCGGCAAGGACGCTGGCACCGACCATACCGGCTTGTGCGCCTGCCCGCGTACGCTGGCAAAGACCTGACGCCCGTCATGGGTACGCAGCGGCCAGGCCGCACTGCCTTGCGCCGTGGCGCGGCTGAACAGCTCGTCGTGACTGCAGGCGAAGAAGCGCCCGACCGGCTTGCCCAGCACCCCGCCACGAATGCTACCCAACAGGTTCAGCGCGCTCTGGTTGACCGCACAGACCCGGCCATCGCCGTCAAAGGCCAGCAGCCCCTCGCTGAACAGCCCGACCGACTCGGCCTGCAGATGAAAGCGCAACAACCAGTGATGCTCGAAGTGCCGCAGGAAATAGCAGCTCTCGATCATCTTCGCCGAGAGGTTGACCAGCGCCATGGTGTGGAACTGGCTCTGGCGCGAGACATCCGGGCGCGCCGAGGATACATCGAGCACGGCCAGCAGCTCGCCGTGCGGATCGAACACCGGGCTGGCCGAGCAGGTCAGCCCGGTATGGCGGCCACGAAAGTGTTCGTCCTGGTGAATGGTCAGGGCCTGGCGCTCGACCAGGCAGGTGCCGATGCCATTGGTGCCCTCGCGCGCCTCGCTCCAGTCTGCACCGAGCCACAGCCCGGCACGCTCGAAGATCCGTCGCTCGCTGGGCGCAGTGACGCAGTTGAGGATCACGCCGCGGGCATCGGTAAGCAGCACCGCGTGGCCCGAGCCGGACAACTGCTGATGCAGGCTGTTCATCTCGCCATCGGCGATCTGCAGCACCTGCTGCAGGCGTTCGCGACTCTCCAGCAGGCGCCCGTGCTCGAGCACCACCGGAGCCTGGGCCAGCGCAGGGTCGAGGTGATAGTCCTCGAGGCAGCGCAGCCAGGAGCGCGCGATGGACGGGTCGCTGGCCGGGCCGTGGGGCTGCCCGCGAGCGACCGTGAGCACCTGCTGGGCATGGCGACTGAAAGCGTTGCTCTGCATTTTTGTTGTTCTCCGCAGATGAAGCGTCCCGCCAGCATCCTCCTCCCGGGAACGCTTTGCAATGACGGTCCGACCGTCGAGTCAGCAGCGTCTCGCCAATGGCACAAAGTGTCACCCTGCCTGTACCGCTCTCGGCACAACACCCGCTCGAAGTCGCTCGACAACTGATCCAAGTCATTGATCGCAAAGGGCTGCAAAGCACTGGCCCGACCTTTGCTCTACGCTTTCCAACTCCCCAACAAACACAATAGCCAGGAGACACACCATGCGTTACGCACATCCCGGTACCGAGGGCGCCAAAGTCTCGTTCAAGAGCCGCTACGGCAACTACATCGGCGGCGAGTTCGTAGCTCCGGTCAAAGGGCAATACTTCGAGAACACCTCGCCGGTGAATGGCAAGCTGATCGCCGAATTCCCCCGCTCCACTGCCGAAGACATCGACAAGGCCCTGGATGCCGCCCACGCCGCCGCCGACGCCTGGGGCCGCACCAGCGTGCAGGACCGCTCCAACGTCCTGCTGAAGATCGCCGACCGCATCGAGCAGAACCTCGAAGTGCTGGCCATCACCGAAACCTGGGACAACGGCAAACCGATCCGCGAGACCCTCAACGCCGACATCCCGCTGGCGGTCGACCATTTCCGCTATTTCGCCGGCTGCATCCGCGCCCAGGAAGGCGGCGCCGCCGAGATCAACGAAAACACTGTCGCCTACCACATCCACGAACCGCTGGGCGTGGTCGGCCAGATCATCCCGTGGAACTTCCCGCTGCTGATGGCCGCCTGGAAACTCGCACCGGCCCTGGCCGCCGGCAACTGCGTGGTGCTCAAGCCCGCCGAGCAGACCCCGCTGGGCATCACCGTACTGCTCGAACTGATCGGCGACCTGCTGCCCAAGGGCGTGCTCAACGTGGTCCAGGGCTACGGCCGCGAAGCCGGTGAAGCGCTGGCCACCAGCAAGCGCATCGCCAAGATCGCCTTCACCGGCTCCACCCCGGTGGGCTCGCACATCATGAAATGCGCCGCCGAGAACATCATCCCGTCCACCGTGGAGCTGGGCGGCAAGTCGCCGAACGTTTACTTCGAAGACATCATGCAGGCCGAGCCGACCTTCATCGAGAAGGCCGCCGAAGGCATGGTGCTGGCGTTCTTCAACCAGGGCGAAGTGTGCACCTGCCCGTCCCGTGCCCTGGTGCAGGAGTCGATCTACCCGCAGTTCATGGAAGTGGTGATGAAGAAGGTGCTGCAGATCAAGCGCGGCGACCCACTGGACACCGACACCATGGTCGGCGCGCAGGCCTCGCAGCAGCAGTTCGAGAAGATCCAGTCCTACCTCAAGATTGCCCAGGAAGAGGGCGCCGAGCTGCTGACAGGCGGCAAGGTAGAGCAACTCGATGGCTCGCTGGCCACCGGCTATTACATCCAGCCGACCCTGCTCAAGGGCAACAACAAGATGCGTGTGTTCCAGGAGGAAATCTTCGGCCCGGTGGTCAGCGTCACCACCTTCAAGGATGAAGCCGAAGCCCTGGCGATCGCCAACGACACCGAGTTCGGCCTGGGTGCCGGCGTCTGGACCCGCGATATCAACCGCGCCTACCGCATGGGCCGGGGCATCAAGGCCGGCCGCGTGTGGACCAACTGCTACCACCTGTACCCGGCGCATGCCGCGTTCGGTGGCTACAAGAAGTCCGGCGTCGGCCGTGAAACCCACAAGATGATGCTCGACCACTACCAGCAGACCAAGAACCTGCTGGTGAGCTACGACATCAATCCGCTGGGCTTCTTCTAAACCGAGGTGCGCCCTTCGCGGGCAAGTCGCAGCGGCGAACCGCCGCTGCGACTTGCCCGCGAAGAGGCCCGACCTGCATCCACCAGATTTCAGGCCGGTTGGCGCGCTCCAACCGCTCTGGCTCGCTTCCTGCAACACAATCACCAAGGTCCGGAACCCCTTCCGGCCCGCAAAAAAACAACAGGTGAATCCATGCCAAGCGATCAATCCGCCGGCACGCCGGCAAGTTCTTCCGTAGATTTCGAGAAAGTCGGCTCCGACTATTTCCAGCAACGTGAACTGAAAAAAGGCGCCGCAGGCTGGGTCCTGCTGGTGGGCCTGGGCGTGGCCTACGTGATTTCCGGCGACTACGCCGGCTGGAACTTCGGCCTCGCCCAAGGTGGCTGGGGCGGCATGTTCCTGGCCACATTGCTGATGGCCACCATGTACCTGTGCATGTGCTTCTCGCTGGCCGAGCTGTCCTCGATGATCCCCACCGCTGGCGGTGGCTACGGCTTCGCCCGCAGCGCGTTCGGGCCCTGGGGCGGCTTTCTCACCGGCACGGCGATCCTCATCGAATACGCCATCGCCCCCGCCGCCATCGCCGTGTTCATCGGCGCCTACTGCCAATCGCTGTTCGGCATCGGCGGCTGGATGATCTACCTGGCGTTCTACATCGTCTTCATCGGCATCCACATCTTCGGGGTCGGCGAGGCGCTGAAGCTGATGTTCATCATCACCGCCGTCGCTGCGATTGCACTGGCGGTGTTCCTGATCGGCATGGTGCCCCATTTTGATGCAGCCAACCTGTTCGACATCGCCAAGACCGACGCCGTCGGCGCCAGCAGCTTCCTGCCGTTCGGCTATGTCGGCATCTGGGCGGCAATCCCCTATGCGATCTGGTTCTTCCTCGCCGTCGAAGGCGTGCCCCTGGCCGCCGAAGAGACCAAGAACCCCAAGCGCGACCTGCCCCGCGGCCTGATCGGCGCGATGCTGGTGCTGCTGGCCTTCGCCTTGCTGATCCTGGTGGTCGGCCCCGGCGGCGCCGGCTCCGAAGCGCTCAAGGCTTCGGGCAACCCGCTGGTCGAGGCACTGTCGAAGGCGTACGGCGGCTCGACCTGGATGGGCGGCTTCGTCAACCTGGTCGGCCTGGCTGGGCTGATCGCCAGCTTCTTCTCGATCATCTACGCCTATTCGCGGCAGATCTTCGCGCTTTCGCGCGCGGGCTACCTGCCTCGCAAGCTCTCGCAAACCAACAAGAGCAAGGCGCCGGTGTTGGCCCTGGTGATCCCCGGCATCATCGGTTTCGCCCTGTCGCTGACCGGCCAGGGTGACCTGCTGATCCTGGTCGCGGTGTTCGGCGCCACCCTGTCCTACGTACTGATGATGGCCGCGCACATCACCCTCCGCATTCGTCGACCGAAGATGGAGCGCCCGTACCGCACCCCCGGCGGCATCTTCACCTCGGGCGTAGCCCTGGTGCTGGCCTGCATCGCCGTGGTCGCCGGCTTCCTGGTCGACCCACGCGTGGTGATTGGCGCTGCCGTGATCTATGCGGTATTAATTGCCTACTTTGCTTTCTACAGTCGTCACCATCTGGTGGCCGGGACGCCGGAAGAGGAATTCGCCGCGATCCAGAAGGCCGAAGAGGCCTTGCACTGATCGCCGACTTACGCCGCAGGCCAGCCCTGCGGCGCTCTGGAGATTCTGTATGGCAAGTTTCGTACACACGGTAGGCAATCTGGTCTACCGCTTCGACAGCCTCAAGGAAGTCATGGCCAAGGCCAGCCCGGCGCGTTCGGGCGACTTCCTGGCCGGCGTCGCCGCCGCCAACGACGGCGAACGGGTCGCCGCGCAGATGGCCCTGGCCAACATCCCGCTCAATCACTTTCTCAGCGAAGCGCTGATCCCCTACGAACAGGACGAGATCACCCGGCTGATCATCGACACCCATGACGCCGCCGCGTTCGCCCCGGTCAGCCACCTCACCGTCGGCGGCCTGCGTGACTGGCTGCTCAGCGAAGCGGCCGACGAAGCCAGCCTGCGCGCCCTGGCCCCCGGCCTGACGCCGGAAATGGCCGCCGCCGTGTCGAAGATCATGCGCGTCCAGGACCTGGTGCTGGTGGCACAGAAGATCCGCGTGGTCACCGCGTTCCGCGGCACCATGGGCCTGCGCGGGCGGCTGTCGACCCGTCTGCAGCCCAACCACCCCACCGACGAACCCGCCGGCATCGCCGCCAGCATCCTCGACGGCCTGCTGTACGGCAACGGCGACGCCATGATCGGCATCAACCCGGCGACCGACAGCATCGCATCGATCTGCGCACTGCTGGAAATGCTCGACGCGATCATCCAGCGCTACGACATTCCCACCCAGGCCTGCGTGCTCACCCACGTCACCACCTCGATCGAGGCGATCAACCGCGGCGTGCCGCTGGACCTGGTGTTCCAGTCCATCGCCGGCACCGAGGCCGCCAACGCGGGCTTCGGCATCAACCTCAACGTACTCCAGGAAGGCTACGAGGCAGGGCTATCGCTCAAGCGCGGCACCCTCGGGCAGAACCTCATGTACTTCGAGACCGGCCAGGGCAGCGCGCTGTCGGCCAACGCCCACCACGGCGTCGATCAACAAACCTGCGAGACCCGCGCCTACGCCGTGGCCCGGCATTTCAAGCCATTCCTGGTCAACACCGTGGTCGGTTTCATCGGCCCGGAGTACCTGTACAACGGCAAGCAGATCATCCGCGCCGGCCTGGAAGACCACTTCTGCGGCAAGCTGCTCGGCGTGCCGATGGGTTGCGACATCTGCTACACCAACCACGCCGAAGCCGACCAGGATGACATGGACACCTTGCTGACCCTGCTCGGTGTCGCCGGGATCAACTTCATCATGGGCATCCCTGGCTCCGACGACATCATGCTCAACTACCAGACCACCTCGTTCCACGACGCGCTCTACGCGCGCCAGACGCTCGGCCTGAAACCCGGCCCGGAATTCGAGGCCTGGCTGGAACGCACCGGCATCTTCACCCAGGCCGACGGCCGGGTACGCTTCGGCGACAACCTGCCTCCGGCCTTCCGCCACGCGTTGGCGCAGCTCGCATAGGGACGACCATGGACCGACCTACCCCCACGCATGACAACCCCTGGCTGGCCCTGCGCAACCTGACGCCCGCGCGCATCGCCCTGGGCCGTACCGGTACCAGCCTGCCGACCGGGGCGCAGCTGGATTTCCAGTTCGCCCACGCCCAGGCCCGCGATGCGGTGCACCTGCCCTTCGACCATGCCGGCCTGCGCCAGCAACTGAGCGACCGTGGCCGTGACAGCCTGTTGCTGCACAGCGCCGCCGCCGATCGTCACCAGTATCTGCAGCGTCCTGACCTTGGGCGGCGCCTGAGCGACGACTCGGCACTGAAACTGCGTGAACACGCCCAGGCCAACCCGGGCGGCGTCGATCTGGCAATCGTGGTGGCCGACGGCCTCTCGGCATTGGCCGTGCATCGCCACACGCTGCCCTTGCTGAGCCGCTTCGAGGAACAGGCCGCCGCCGATGGCTGGAGCAGCGCCCCGGTGATCCTGGTCGAACAGGGCCGAGTCGCGGTGGCCGACGAAGTCGGCGAGCTGCTCGGTGCGCGGATGACCGTGATGCTGATCGGCGAACGCCCTGGCCTGAGCTCGCCCGACAGCCTGGGCCTGTACTTCACCTACGCCCCGAAAGTGGGCCTGACCGACGCCTACCGCAACTGTATCTCCAACGTGCGCCTGGAAGGCCTGAGCTACGGCATGGCCGCGCATCGCCTGCTGTACCTGATGCGCGAGGCCTGTCGCCGGCAGCTTTCAGGGGTGAACCTGAAGGATGAAGCCGAGGTCCACAGCATCGACAGCGAAAACTCGTCCAGCAAATGCGGAAACTTCCTGCTCGGTGAAGGGTAGAAAACATGTAACCCAAGGCGGATTGCGCTTCTAGGCTGCCTTGGGGCAGCATGCCGGTACGAGGCAGCTTGCATCCCCCCGTTCCCACATGGACTCTGAGGCCTGCTCATGCGCATCATCAAGGCAACCCTGGAACACCTCGACCTGCTCACCCCGCTGTTCGTCACCTATCGCGAGTTCTATGGGCAACTGCCCTACCCGGACACCTCGCGCAGTTTTCTCGAGAAGCGTCTGAAACGCGGTGAATCGGTGATCTACCTGGCCCTGCCGGATGACGACAACAGCAAGCTGCTGGGCTTCTGCCAGCTCTACCCGAGTTTTTCCTCGCTGTCGCTCAAACGTGTGTGGATCCTCAACGATATCTACGTTGCCGAGGATTCCCGACGCATGCTGGTGGCCGACCACCTGATGCGCGAAGCCAAGAAGATGGCGAAGGAAACCAACGCCGTGCGCATGCGCGTATCCACCAGCAGCGACAACGAGGTAGCGATGAAGACCTACGAGTCCATGGGCTTTCGCAAGGATACCGAGTTCGAGAACTACGTCCTGCCGATCAGCCAGGATTGACCGACCGGGCTCATCTGACACTGCTCGGCGTGCTTTCCATAGCCAGCAACCGTCCCGTTCAGATCTGGAGGCCAGTGCCGTCCATCCTGTGGGGGACGGCTTACGCCGCCCCGTAACCCCCCGCTACAAACTCCCCGGGCATCTTCACGACTTCGCCGTATAATGCCCCATTCGTCATGTGTGAAAAGTTACCCATCCACCGGTGAACATGCCCACGCAAAATGACGTCGTCCGTCATCGCGCGCCCGTGGAAGCGGGTCAAGACAACAGGTGCTGTACATGGAATTCAACCCGCTGGACCTTATCCTGCATCTCGATGCCTACCTCGACCTGCTGGTGACCAACTATGGTCCCTGGATCTACGCCATCCTGTTCGCGGTGATCTTTTGCGAGACCGGCCTGGTGGTCATGCCCTTCCTGCCGGGCGATTCGCTGCTGTTCATCGCCGGCGCCGTGGCCGCGGGCGGTGGCATGGATCCGGTACTGCTCGCCGGCCTGCTGATGGTCGCCGCGATCCTCGGCGACAGCACCAACTACGTGATCGGACGAACGGCCGGGGAACGCCTGTTCCGCAACCCGAACTCGAAGATCTTCCGCCGCGACTACCTGCAGCGCACTCACGAATTCTACGAGCGCCACGGCGGCAAGACCGTCACCCTTGCCCGCTTCCTGCCCATCCTGCGCACCTTCGCCCCGTTCGTCGCCGGCATTGCCCACATGCACTACCCGCGTTTCCTCGGTTTCAGCGTCGCCGGCACCCTGCTGTGGGTTGGCGGCCTGGTCACCCTGGGCTACTTCTTCGGTAACGTGCCTTTCATCAAGCAGCACCTGTCGCTGATGGTCGTGGCCATCATCGTCCTGTCGCTGGTGCCGATGATCCTGGGCCTGCTGCGTGGCCGACTGGGCCGTACCGCCAAGGCCCACTGACCGTCCATGTGGTCGTTCAGCGCCTGGCGGCGCAAGCGCACCCTGGCGCGCTACCAGGTCGATCAAGCGCTGTGGCAGGCGATCCGTGACCGCCTGCCCCTGCTCGACGGCATCAGCGACGAGGAAGACCGCTGGCTGCGCGAGGCCAGCGTGCTGTTTCTGTACGACAAGCACCTCACCACCCTGCCCGGCGTCGAGCTGGACGACGAACAGCGCCTGTTCCTCGCGGCCCAGGCCCAGCTTCCACTGCTGCACCTGGGCGAGTTGAACTGGTACCAGGGCTTTCACGAGATCATCCTCTACCCCGACGACTTCAAGAGCCCCCAGCGCCACCGCGATGCCAGTGGTGTCGAGCATGTGTGGGACGGCGAACACAGCGGCGAGGCCTGGCAGCAGGGTCCGGTGATCATGGCCTGGGCCGGCGTCGAGGCCAGCGGCGGTTGGGAAGCCTACAACCTGGTGATCCACGAGCTAGCGCACAAGCTCGACATGCTCAACGGCGACGCCAACGGCCTGCCGCCCCTGCACCCGGGCATGGACGTCAATGCCTGGGCCCACGCCATGCAGCAGGCCTACGACGACCTCAACCGCCAGCTCGACGCCAACCCTGACCTGGAAACGGCCATCGATCCCTACGCTGCGGAAAATCCGGCCGAATTCTTCGCCGTGACCAGTGAATACTTCTTCAGTGCTCCAGACCTGCTGCACGAGAGTTATCCACAGGTGTACCGACAATTGTCGCTGTTCTATCGCCAGGACCCGCTGGCCCGCCTGACGCGCCTGCAGGCCGAACACCCGCAGTACCGCGACGCCCCCGCCTGATACGCCCGCACATCAGGCCGACCGTGGCATGCGCTGGCGGAATGTGCCTATAATCGCCGCCACTTTTTTGGTCAATCACGGGGGCAAAGCCCAATGAGCTACAGCAAGATTCCTGCGGGCAAGGACCTGCCGAACGACATCTACGTCGCCATCGAGATCCCGGCCAACCACGCGCCGATCAAATACGAGATCGACAAGGACAGCGATACCCTGTTCGTCGACCGTTTCATGGCGACCCCGATGTTCTACCCAGCCAACTACGGCTTCATCCCCAACACTCTGGCCGACGACGGTGATCCGCTGGACGTGCTGGTCGTCACCCCGTACCCGGTCGCCCCAGGCTCGGTGATCCGCGCCCGTCCGGTCGGCGTGCTGAACATGACCGATGACGGCGGCGGCGACGCCAAGGTCATCGCCGTACCGCACGACAAGCTGTCGCAGCTGTACGTCGACGTGAAAGAGTACACCGACCTGCCGGCACTGCTGATCCAGCAGATCGAGCACTTCTTCGCCAACTACAAGGATCTGGAGAAGGGCAAGTGGGTCAAGATCGAAGGCTGGGAAGGCGCTGACGCCGCCCGCGCCGCGATCACCAAGTCGGTTGCAGCCTACAAGGGCTGATGACCGCCTTGCCATGAAAAGCCCGGCCATCGTGCCGGGCTTTTTCATGCCTGTCGGATACAGACCCCGTTTTCTTGCGGGGTCGTCAAATGTCTCATCCAAAAATAAAAGAGAAATCCCACATCAGCCTGCAAAAGCAGCCGACAAAATCTCCAGATTCCCACCCTTAGCATAAACACCCTGTTTATTTCCTCCCCTCGCGCCACAATCTAGACTCGCCGCCATGAACAATTCCGGTGACCGTCTCAAGACCCTCCTGCAGGAATGTGGCCTGACCCCTTCCGACTTCGCCGCCCAGCGCAATGTCACGCCCCAGCACGTGAACAATTGGTTCAAACGGGGTATTCCCCTGGCGCGCCTGGACGAAATCGCCGACCTGTTCTGCGTCTATCGCCGCTGGCTGCGCAGCGGCGAAGGCCCCAAGCACCCGAGTCCGATCCTGCGCCCCGGCCTGCCACAGCCCGAAACCGCGCCCCCCGGTCATGGCGGCAGGCAGATCTGCGTCGATTTCCACCGCCTGCTCGACGGCCAGCTCATATCGGATCCGGATCGCCACCTGCTGGTGTCGGCGCAGGCATTGGAGACGCTCGGCATCCTCCCGGAAAACGCCATCTGCCTGGATATGCCGGACGCCAACATGGCACCGCTGATCCCCATTGGCGCCGCCCTGGCCATCGACCGCAGCCTGACCCGCGTGGTCGACGGGCAGACCTACGCGCTGATGCACGAGGGCCGGTTGCGGGTGCACAGCCTCAGCCTGAGCCAGAACGGCACGCTGTGCCTGCACAGCCACGACCGACGCAACTACGCCGTCGAGCGCTACACCCCGGCCCAACGCCACGCCCAGGGCATGCAGGTACTGGGTTGGGTATTCTGGTGGTCGTGGTTCAGCCGTCAGCGGCCCGTATGAAACACCCGGTGCCAATTTTCGCTGGGCATCCCTGACGAGCCCTAGTATGCTACGCGGCACATTTAGCCGAGGGTCGGCACAAGCCGCATCCCAGAGCACCTGACGACGCCCCACACGGCCGTTTGTCATCTTTTTCAGGCCTCGATGGCCAACCTGTTAAGGCGGTTGCGGCTTACCAAAAATTAGCCAAGCCCGTCCCCGAGAGCCGGCCACAAGCCGGCTTTTTAACGCCTGTAAATCAGCGCCCGATCGCAACATTCAGGGCAACGTGACCGATTGCAGTCAATGGGCGAATACCGAAGTTGCACCATCCTATCGCCGGGTGCACCTGGGGACCCAACCCGGTTCCGGTAGGCGGCGCTTCAGCACCCCGGCTTGCCCCGCGACAGGGTCGATACCTCAGCCCAGCAGGACCTGCTGGATGCGCTCCAGCCCCCAGTCCAGCTCCTCGCGGCTGATGCACAGCGGCGGTGCGATGCGCAGCACGGTCTCGTGGGTTTCCTTGGCCAGCACGCCCAGCGCCATCAGTGCCTCGCAGTATGGCCGCGCCGGGCGATCCAGCTCGATCCCGACCCACAGCCCACGACCACGGATATGACGCACGAACGGCACCGCCATCTCACGCAGGCGCTGTTGCAGGTAGGCGCCAAGCTCGGCACTGTTCTGCGCCAGTTGCTCATCTTCCAGCACGCGCAGCGCCTCCAGGCCTACCGCCGCCGCCAGCGGATTGCCGCCGAAGGTCGAACCATGGCTGCCGGCATCGAACAGGTCCATCAGCGCATGGTCGGCGATGAACGCCGAGACCGGCAGGATCCCGCCGCCCAGCGCCTTGCCGACGATCAGGCCATCCGGGCGAATGCCCTCGTGCTCGAAAGCGAAGGTCTTGCCGGTACGCCCAAGGCCTGACTGGATCTCGTCAAGAATCAGCAGGGTGTTGGTGGCATCGCACAGCTCGCGCAACTGACGCAGGAACCCCTGTGGCGGCACGCGAATGCCGGCCTCGCCCTGGATCGGCTCGATCAGTACGGCGCAGGTATCCGGACCGATGGCTGCACGGAAGCTATCGATATCGCCGAAGGTCGCCGTGTCGAAACCGTCGCTGAACGGGCCGAAGCCATCCTTGTACTGCGGCTCGGTGGAGAACCCGACGATGGTAGTGGTGCGACCATGGAAGTTGTCGGTGGCGGTGACGATTCGCGCCTTGTCACGGGCGATGCCCTTGACCCGATAGCCCCAGCGACGCGCGGCCTTGATCGCGGTCTCCACTGCCTCGGCGCCGCTGTTCATCGGCAAGGCGGCCTCGAAGCCGGCGATCTCGCACAGGGCTTCGAGGAAGTGACCGAGGGTTTCGGAGTGGAAGGCCCGCGATACCACGCTGACCTTCTGCAACTGGGCGATGGCGGCAGCGACGATGCGCGGGTGGGCGTGGCCATGGCTGACCGCCGAGTAGGCCGACATCATGTCCAGGTAGCGCTTGCCGTCGCAGTCCTCGACCCAGACACCCTGGGCACGGCTGATGGCCACCGGCAGCGGCGAGTAATTGTTGGCGCCGAAGCGCTGTTCACGGTCGATGATACGGGTGATGTTCATGAAAACTCCTGATCAGGCGCTGAGCAGCTTGCCGGTGCGAATGGGGTTGGTGCCGGTGACGCGTCCCAGCGGATCGCCAGGGCGCACGAAGCGCACGTCGCGGCGCATGTACAACACGCCAGCGGTGGCGCTGCGGACCGTGGTCACCTCGCCGCTGAGCGGGTCGATCAGGTCGAACATCGGTTCGCCCGGCTGCACCTGGGCGCCCAGGGCAACGCGGTGCACCAGCACGCCACCGACCGGAGCGATGAACTGCTCGCTGCCAGCCAGCGGGGTGCCCGGCCACAGTAGTCCCGGCAGCGCTGTCGGCTCGCCGCTGATGAAGCCGGCGTGGCACAGGTAGTCGATGATCGCGCTGGCATCCTGTTGTGCCAGGGCGCTATCGACGTCGCGCTGGCCACGGTGCTCGACGGTCACGCAGGCATTGCCCAGCGGGATCGGGTAGGCGCCTTGCAGACGCTCGCGCAGGCGCCACCAGATCAGGCTCAGCGCCTCGTCGAACGACAGCGCCTGGGAGTCCACCGACAGCAGCGAAGCCTTCGCGCCAATGTAGCGGGCCAGCGGCTCGACCTGCTCCCAGCTCCATTCGGAGGTGTACAGGTGCATCACCGCCTCACGCGAGCAGTGCAGGTCCAGGACCAGGTCGGCATCGTGTGCCAGCAGCATCAGCCGACGCTGCAGCGACGCCATTTCATCGCGCGGGGCGATCGCCTCCAGGCTTTGCTGCCAGGCGGCGCGCACAGCCTTGAGGTTGTGCTGGGCATCGTCGGTGAGTTGCCCTTCCACCCGCTGCAGGATCGCCTCGAGCGGGAAGGGAAAATCACGGTTGTAGTTGCGCCCGCTGGCCAGTTCGAAACGTCCGCTCGGCGCGCCCATGACGAACTGGGCGAGCCCTGCCGGGTTGGCCACCGGCACCAGGACGATCTGTGCCGTCAGCCGGCCAGCCGCCTCCAGCGCCAGCAGGCGCTGGCGCAGGTCGGTGGCGACCAGCATCGCCGGCGTTTCGTCGGCGTGCAGGCAGGCCTGGATGTACACCTTCCTGGTGTAGACGTCCGGCCCAAAGTGCTCGCTGACGATCTCGCGTTGGGTGCCGTGGGTGGCAGTGAGCAGTGGATGTGCGATTCGTTTCATACAGAATTCCATGGCCGCGGGCGGCGTCGTTCATGAAGCAGAAGGCAAGCCACCTCCCGCGGGAAACCCGGCGCTACCAGAGCGCCCAGGTGTACCCCACGATGAAGCGGTTCTCGTTGATGTCGTTGGCATAGCTGGAGTTGAGCTGGGCGTTGCGCCAGCGCAAGGACAAGCCCTTGACCAGGCCGGACTGCACCACGTAGCCGATATCCAGGTCGCGCTCCCACTCACGGCCCTGCTCGCCGACCAGCTTGGTGGTTTCGATGCCCCAGCCCTGGGCGTAGCGCATGCCGAAGGTCAGGCCCGGCACGCCGAGGGCGGCGAAGTCGTACTCGTAGCGGGCATGCCAGGCACGCTCGTTGGTCTGCGAGAAGTTGACCAATTGATACTCGGTGAACAGGTAGGTGTTGGCGCCATCGACATACGGGAACGGGGTGTCGCCGTACTGCTTCTGGTAGCCCACGCCGAAGTTGTGGCCAGCCCACTCGTAGCTGAAGCGGGTGCTCAGCGCGCGGTTGTCGACCTTGCCGGCCAGGCCTGCGCCGTCCTTGTCGGCATCCCAGTAGCGCAACTCGCTGCGCACGGTGCCGGGGCCGAACTTGAAGGCGTGCTTGAGGCCGAAGAAGTGCTGCTGGTAGAGGCGCTCGAGCTCGCCGTAGTAGTAGCTCAGCTGCAGGTCCGGCAGCAGGTTGTAGTCACCGCCCGCGTAGCGGAACTGATTGCTGGTGGCGGCTTTGTAGGCGCCGTTCTGGGCGGTCATGCTCATGGTTTCGCGGTCGGTCGATTCGCGGTCACGCATGCGGTCGAACTGGCCCAGGCCCAAGGTCAGGTTGGAAATGTCCCTGGAGCTGACGGTCGCGCCCTGGAAGGTCTGCGGGAACAGGCGGCTGGTGTTGGGCTGCAATACCGGCAGCTTGGGCACCTGCTCGCCGACGCGCAGCTCGGTCTTGCTGATGCGCACCTTGCCGGCCACGCCGAGCTTGGAGTACTCGTCGGCGGCACGTCCGTCACTGCCCTTGGGCAGCAGGCCGGTGCCGGAACGGTCGGGGCTGGAGTCCAGCTTCACGCCCAGCATGCCGGTGACATCCAGGCCGAAGCCGACGGTGCCCGGGGTGTAGCCAGAGATGAAGTTGAAGGTGAAACCCTGCGCCCATTCGTCACGCTTGGACTGCTTGGCGGCCTCGCGGTAATCGCGGTTGAAGTAGTAGTTCTTGGTATCCAGGTTGGCGCTGGAGTCCTTGAAGAAGTCGGCCATGGCCGCCCCCGGAAGGACCGTGACGACGCTCGCGCCCATCAGGATTTTCTTGAAATCTCGGTTCATGTCTGTGCTCCCCACCTTCTTGCTTTTTTCGTTGTTGGATGTTTTGAAGGCATGACTTCCCCCTGGGCGCTCAACCGGGGGTTGGCGCCATCCGAGGAAGGTGAATCAAGGTTTGTGGATCAGCTCGTCGCAGGCGTCTGGCGCAGCCTGAAACCGCCACCTTCGAGCTTCTCCAACGGGCACGACGCTGCCAGCAATTGCCGGGTATAGGCATGCTGAGGGCGATCGAAGATCTCGTCGCGCGGCCCGATTTCCACCACATCGCCCTGGCACATCACCGCGACCCGGTGAGCGATGCGCTCCACCGCTGCCAGGTCGTGGGAGATGAACAGGCAGGCGAATCCGTACTGCTTCTGCAGGCGCTCGAACAGCTCGAGGATCTGCTTCTGCACGGTCATGTCCAACGCCGAGATCGGCTCGTCGGCCACCACCAGGCTGGGCCTGCGCACCAGCGCCCGGCCGATTGCCACACGCTGGCGCTGGCCGCCGGACAGCTCGTGCGGCAAGCGGTCGATCAGGCGCTCCGGCAGGTTGATGTCGTTCAGCGTCGCCAGCACTCGAGCGCGATGCTGGGCCGGGCTCATGTCCGGCACATGGCGCAGCGGCTCGGCGAGAATCTGGCCAATGCTCATGCGCGGGTTAAGCGAGGAGAACGGGTCCTGGAAGATCATCTGGCATTGCAGGCGATGGCTGCGATTGGCCGCCTGGGCAATGTCGTGGCCCTGGAAACGGATCTCGCCAGCGCTGGGCTTGACCAGCCCGACGATGGCCCGACCCAGGGTAGTCTTGCCCGAACCACTGCCGCCCACCAGCGCCAGCGTCTCGCCCGGCGCGATGTGCAGGTTGGCGCCATGCACCACCCGCCGCGCCTCGCTCTTGCGCCACATCCGGCGCGGGCCGGGATAGGCGATCTGCACGCCATCGATCTGCAACAACGGCGCGTTGGCCTGCGGCAGTGGCGGCAACTCGCCACGGCTGGGTAGTGCTTCGAGCAACTGACGGGTGTACTCGGCACGGGGGTTGAGCAGTACCTGGTCGATCGGGCCCTGCTCGACCTCCTTGCCATTGCGCATCACCACCACCTTGTGTGCATAGCGTGCGACCAGCGACAGGTCGTGACTGATGAACAGCACCGCGGTGCCCTGCTTGGCGGTCAGCTCGAGCATCAGCTTGAGCACATCGAGCTGGGCCAGGCAGTCGAGCGCAGTGGTCGGCTCGTCGGCAATCAGCAGCGCCGGGCGCAGCAGCATGACCGAGGCGAGCATGATGCGCTGACGCATGCCGCCAGAAAACTCGTGCGGGTAGGCCTGCAGGCAGCGCTCGGCGTCGCGGATGCCGATGTCGCCGAGCATCTGCAGGCATTTCTGGCGAATGGTCTGCTCGTCGAACTCGGTGTGCAGGCGCATGCCTTCGGCCATCTGCTCGCCGATGCGCAGTGCCGGGTTGAGCGACACCATGGGTTCCTGGAACACCATGCCGATCTTCGCCCCGCGAATCTCGCGCAGGGCTTGCGGGCTCAGGCTGCCCAGGTCCTGGCCCTGGAAGCGGATGCTGCCACCGCATACCCGCATCGGCGGCGGCAACAGGCCGATGGCGGCACGCGCGGCCATGGTCTTGCCGCTGCCGGACTCGCCCACCAGCGCCACGATCTGGCCCGGGGCGATGTCGAACGCCAGGTCATCGACCACCACCGGGCCATCGACACCGGCGCGGATCTTCAGGCCCTCGACGGCCAGCAAGGGTTGGGTCTGGCTCATTGCAGCGTCCTCATGCGCGGATCGAGGCGGTCGCGCAGGGCGTCGCCGGCAAGGTTGAAGGCCAACAGCGAAAGGGCAATGCACATGCCGGGGAACAGCCCCAGCCAGCCCGCGGAGGCAATGAACGGACGGCTGGCGGCAAGCATGTTGCCCCAGGTCGCAGCGGGGGGCGGCACGCCCAGGCCGAGGAAGCTCAGCGAGCTTTCGGCGAGGATGGTCCAGCCGAACATGCTGGTGGCGATCACACACACCGGCGCCACGCAATTGGGCGCGACATGGCGCAGCATGGTGTACAGCTCGGAGTTGCCGATCACCCGCGAGGCCTCGACGAACTCGCGCTCGCGCAGCGACAGCACGCTGCTGCGCACCACCCGCACCACCGACGGCGTATAGGCGATGCTCAGGGCCAGGATGATGCCGTACTGGCTCGGGCCGATGATCGCCATCAGCGCCAGCGCCATGAGAATCCCCGGGAAGGCCAGCAGGGTGTCGTTGATCATCATCAGCACCCGGTCGACGTTGCCGCGCAGGTAGCCGGCGAGCAGACCGAGAATGGTGCCGCAGGTCACCGCGACGATCACCGTCAGCAGGCTCACCCACAGGCTGGTGTGTGCGCCGACCATCAGGCGGCTGAGCACATCGCGGCCGTATTCGTCGGTGCCCAGCCAGTGCGCGGCCGAAGGTGGCTGCAGGCGCGTCAACAGGTCCAGGCGCACCGGGTCGTGGGGCGTCCAGACCAAGCCGAGCAAGGCCACCAGGGTCAGGATCGCCAGCAGGGTCAGGCCGACCAGCGCGTTCAGTTGCAGCGGCCGACGGCGACGGGCGCGCGGTGCCGGCGTGGATGACATGTCCGCAGGGGACAGGGTCGGAGTCTGAGGCTTGCTCATAGCTTCACCCTTGGGTCGAACAGTGGGTACAGCAGGTCCACCAGCAGGTTGACCAGTACGAAGATGAAGGTGACCAGCAACAGGCAGCCCTGCAGCACGGGATAGTCGCGACCGAAGATCGCATCGACCATCAGGCGCCCGATGCCAGGCAAGGTGAACACCGTTTCCAGCACCGCGATACCGCCCAGCAGGTTGCCCAGGATCAGCCCGATCAGGGTCATGGTCGGGGCGAAGGCGTTGCGCAGGGCGTGCTTCCACAGCACCGCGCTTTCCGACAGGCCCTTGGCCCGGGCATGGGTGATGTATTCCAGGCGCAGCACCTCGATGGCATTGGCCCGGGCCATGCGGGTGATCGCACCGATCTCCACCAGGGTCAGTGTCGCCACCGGCAGGATCATGTAGCGCATCGACTGCCAGGCGTCCTGGTCGAAGCTCACGTAGCCCACGATCGGCAACCAGCCCAGCTTGATGCCGAAACCATAGAGCAGCAGCAGGCCCAGCCAGAACGACGGGATCGACAGCAGCAAGGTGGCCACCGCCACTACCGACAGGTCGAGCGAACCGTTCTGTTTCCAGGCCGCCAGCATGCCGGCGGGCACCGCGATCAGGCTGGCGAGCAGCACGGCGATCAGCACGATGCTGGAGCTGACGCCGAAGCGTTCGAGCATCATCGGCAGCACCGCTTCGCGGGTGGTGATGGAATGGCCCAGGTCGCCACTGAGCACGGCCTTGAACCAGATCACGAATTGCACGGCCATCGGCTGGTCGAGGCCCAGGGCCTGGCGAGTGCTCGCCAGGCTCTGTTCGTCGGCCATGTCACCGAGCATCAGCAGCGCCGGGTCGCCCGGAATCAGCCGAATGATGGTGAACACCGCCACCGCGATCAGCAGCAGGGTCGGGATCGCCATGCCCAGCCGCTGAAGGATGTACCGAAACATGTCAGCTCTTCCCCTGTTTATCGAGGCTGATCATCCACAGGCGCGGCTTGGACACCGGCCATGGGCGCTGGCCCTGGACGTACTCGCGGGTCACGGTGATGGCATTGCCGTTGTACAGCGGGATCAGCGGCAGGTCGCGCAGCATGTCCTTGTGCAGCTCGTCGAACAGCGCCTGGCGCTTGGCCGGCTCGCCTTCGCGGCGGGCTTCGGCGATCAGTTCGCGGGCCTTGGCGTCATCCCAGACCTTGCGCGGCTCCTTGCTCTTGTCGCCGGTGGCGGCGTCGTAGTTCAGCGCTGGGTCCAGGCGCTCGGAATAGGTGGAAACCATCACCTGGTAGTTACCGCTCTGGTAGCGCTCGAGCTGGGTGCCCCATTCCATGGTCTGCAACTGGATGTTCAGGCCGACCTGGCTGGCCATGGCCTGCACATAGACGGCGATGTCGAACATGTTCGGGTAGCGCTTGTTGGTGATCAGCTGGATCGGCTGGCCTTTGTAGCCGGCCTCCTTGAGCAGCCGTTTGCTTTCTTCGGGTGAATAGCCCCAGCCCTTGTCCTGCGCAGCGGTGTGGTAACGGCTGCCCAAGGCGACCATCGAAGGGTTGGGCTTGGAGCGGCCTTCGGTCAGCGCGGTGACGATGGTGCTGGTGTCCAGCGCATGTGCCAATGCCTGGCGCATGCGCACGTCGGAAAACAGCGGGTCCTTGGTCTGGAACAGCACGGCGCTGGTCGACATGGTGGTGCTCGCCGAGATACGCACGCCAGGCAGCGCTTCGAGCTCCTTGGCTTCCAGGGCACTGACGTCGTTGAGCATGTCGACGTTGCGCGACAGCAGCGCAGCCTTGGCGGCGGCCGGATCCGGGATGATGGTCATGTGCACGCGGTCGAGGGTGGTCGACTTGTTGCCGGTATAGCCATCGGCAGCCTCGTCGCGCGCCTTGTATTCGGCGAAACGGTCCAGGTCGACGTATTGACCCGGCTTCCAGGTCGCCAGCTTGAACGGGCCGGTGCCGATCGGCGTGGTCCACTCACCATTGACCACCGAGTCGGGGTGCATGATGCCGCTGCCACCGCACTCGGGCAGCGCCATGCTCGCCAGGAACAGGGCGTTGGGCTGGTCGAGGGTGAAGACCACGGTCTGCGCGTCAGGGGCCTTGATATCGACGATCTTCGCGCCGCTGTGGCCGTCGAACGACGCGGTGCAGCGCCACTGGGTGGCCGGGTCCATGTAGCGCTGCCAGGTCCAGAGCACTTCCTTGGAGGTCAGCGGCTTGCCGTTGTGGAAGGTGACGCCGTCGCGCAGCTTGAAGGTGTAGGTCAGGCCGTCGTCGGAAGTGACGACCTCCTTGGCCAGCAGCGGGCCGACGCTTGCGTCTTCGCGGAAGGCGACCAGGCCTTCGAACAGGTGCAGCACCACCGCATCGGAGTTGGTGTCGCGGTTGACGCCTGGCTGGGTGCTGCGGATGTCGGCGTTGAGGGCGACATTCAGGGTGTTTTGTGTCTGAGCGTTGGCGCAGATGGAGGCCATCAGGCCAGTCATCAGAATCAGAGTCTTGTTCAAGTTATTCCCCTCGGGCTCGAGATCCAATGCAGTCGGCGGCAGAGTCGTGAAAGGTTGCGCCCCGATCCGGGAACTCGTTGTTGTTGTTATGACCGTGGCTCTGGGGTGACGTACGCCCGAGGCCCGGTAGCGATGCCTGGCGCATCCTGTCTCAGGTGGCGTCGCTGCGTAAGCACATAAATTCCGATCATGAGTGGCATAGCCAATCACGCTGATCGCAGACTTGCCGTGCACCCCTGCCAAAATCGTTCGGCAAAGGCCATGCTGCGCTGGTCATAACGGGCTCTTCGCCCGGAAACACCTGATCCAATAAAGCTATCGGGATCAGCAAAAGCGCACTGACGGCAAATTCGATCGCTCTCTAACATGGCCGCATCAAGCACGGCCCCCACGCACCCTGCGGAGTTCGAACAATAATGACCCTGACCCACCTGCGCGCCTTCTGCTCCGTGGTCGACATGGGCAGCTTCCGGGCTGCGGCCCGCGCACTGAACATCGCGCAAAGCACCCTCACCCAGTCGGTCCAGGCGCTGGAGCGCGAGCTCGGCGGCCCGTTGCTGCACCGCACCAACCAGGGCATCCGCCTCAGCGACTCCGGCCAGCGCTTCATCGCCCACGCCCGCGCCATCCTGATGGACTGCGACCGCGCCGTGGCTGACGTCCGTGCCCTGGTCGAACCCCAGGGCCATGTAGCCCTGGGCGTCACCTCCGAACCGTTGGCCGAACTGCTGGTGCCGGTGTTCGAAAGCTTTACCTCGCAGCACCCGCAGACCCGCCTCGAGGTGACCAGCGGTTCGACCAAGATCCTCATCGAGAAACTGCGCGAAGGCCGCCTGGACTTCGCCCTGTGCGCCCTGCCCGCCCACGTCGATGAAATCGACCTGTCCATCCAGCGCCTGCACGCGTCCCGCGCCGGGGTGATCGCACGCAAGGATCACCCGCTGCGTGATGCCCGCTCGGTACGCGACCTGACCCAATGCAAATGGATCAGCGTGCGCCGCGACGGCCTGGTCGGTGGCACCGAGGGCCGCCTGATCGAGCTGTTCCGCGCCCACGGGCTGGGCATGCCGAAGATCGGTATCACCACCGAATCGCTGCTCGAGACCCTGCACATCGTCGCCGAGACCGACTACCTGACCATCGAGCCGGCGATCATTCCGTCGCTGAAACTGTTCTCCTCCTCGCTGGTGAAGATCCCCATCGAGGAGCGCCTGAGCCACCGCGACGTGGCCCTGATCACCCGCAAGAACGCGACGCTGACCAGCGTGGCCCAGGTCTTCATCGGCATGCTGGTGTCCTACAGCCGATTGGTCCACCCGCGCACCGCCGACTGAACAACGCCCCGCATCATGAGGAATACCCATGCCCCAGCCAATCACCGCCGATCAGCCTGCCGCCCATGACCTGCCCCGTGGGCTGCCCTCCAGCGTCGGCATCGACGGCTTCGAGGTCGCCGCCTTTCTCGAGGCGGTGCAACAGGCCGGGCTCGAACTGCACGGGGTGATGCTCGAGCGCGACGGCGTGCTGGTGGTGGACGCCTGGCGCTGGCCGTACGATTCGCTGACGCCACGGGTGACCCACTCGATCACCAAGAGCTTCACCGCCTGCGCCATCGGCCTGGCCATCGACAAAGGGCTGCTGCGCCTGGACGACCCTCTGGCGAAGTTCTTCCCGCAAGCGGCGGCAGGCGCCACCGACCCACGCGCCGCGCAAATCACCGTCGAGCACCTGCTGACCATGCGCACCGGCCACGGCGGCAACACCTCCGGCTCGATCTGGCGCGGCATCGACGGCAGTTGGGTCGAGGAGTTCTTCCGCATCCCGCTGACCAGCGCGCCGGGCACCGACTTCGTCTACACCAGCGCCGCCAGCTACATGCTCTCCGCAGTGCTGACCCAGGTTGCTGGCGTCACCCTGCATGACTACCTCAAGCCGCGCCTGCTCGAGCCGCTGGGCTTCGAGGCGCAGCACTGGGACATCAGCCCCGAAGGCATCAGCCCCGGCGGCAACGGCCTGACGGCGCGGCCTGTGGATGTCCTCAAGCTGGCCATGCTGCACCGCGACGGCGGGCGCTGGAACGGCGAGCAGGTTCTGCCGCAGGCGTGGGTGGAGGCGGCAACGCGCGCCCAGGGTGGCGAGGGCAGTCGCTATGGCTATCACTGGTGGACCGACCGCCCGGCGAACGGCTACAGCGCCGTGGGCGTGTTCGCCCAGATGGCCGCCGTGATCCCCGGCGAGCGCGCCACGCTGGCGGTATTCGGCGCGATGGAGAAGTCGGCGCAGGTGACGCCTTTCATCGATCGTCATCTGAGCGCGGCGCTGCGCGGTGAACAGGCTGGGGCCGCAGGTGACGAACGGCTACGCGAGGTGCTCCAGCGTTTCGCCGAAGAGCAACCACTGCGCTCGCTCGCACGTCCGACCCTGCCGCTCCCTGCGCGGATGAGTTTTGCGCTCGAGGCCAATCCGTATGGCATCGAAACGCTGAACCTGTTGCAGGTGGGGGAGCGGTTGGTGATGGAGTGGGTAGAGGCGACGGGCAGCGAGCGCATCGAAGCCGGGATCGATCATTGGGTCGCGGGGACCAGCTCGTTGCCGGGGGCACAACTGCACCATGGCTATGCACTGCGCGATGCACCGGTGGTGGCGACGGCGCGCTGGGTGGCGGCAGATCGACTGGAGCTGGAATGGGTGTACCCGCGCTCGGCATTCCGCGATCGGGTGTGCCTGAGCTTTGCAGGCGAACGGGTTTGCCTGGAGCGCAGCGTGAACATCAACAGCGGCATCCGTGTCTGGGAGCCGCTGCATGGAATGAGCACTCACAACCCGACCCGACACGTGTAGCAGCAACTGTCTTGCTCAAAATCTAAAGACCAGCCCAATCCCTGTGGGAGCGGTGGTTCGGCGCTCCAACTTGTCCCGCGAACACGGGCGTAGCCCGTGCCAGGCAGCGCGGTGTCCTTTTCGCGGGCAAGCCCGCTCCCACAGATGCTGCGCCAGCCTCGAAATCACAGGCTCAACCGTACTGCGCCTGAAACCGCCCGACCGTCTCCAGCAGAAAGCGATCCAGCACCCCAGTGTCGCTGCGCTCGCCACGCGCCACCTCGACCGTATCGGCCCGCGCCAGCTCGGCCTCGATGAACCGGTGCAGCACGTCATCCCGCGGCCCGTGCTGCGTCTCGCCCGCCCGGCGCTTGCGCTCGAGCAACTGATCGATCGCCTGGCGCACATCCGCCTCATCGACGGTTCGCTCGAGCAGTGCCGTGAACGCAGTCGGAGGCATACCCAGGCCCTGGTCGATCCAGCGCACCGCCAGCAACGGGCGGATCACATAGAGGTACTTCTTTAGCCGCACCGTGTCACCCAGCAGATAGCCGCGCAGGTTCTTGCGGGCCATCGACAGGTAGTGATGGCGCACCGCGCGCGGCGAATAGAACGCACGAGCCAGCGCGCCCAGTTGCTCACGGGCCTGTTCGTCGGCCCGGTACACCAACGGCGAGCCCAGCCACTCGAGCAGGCTCGGATTGGCACCTCGCAGCAAACGCAATGCCTTGCGCAACTCCCAGCCACTGACGTCCAGCTCATCGCTCAGGGGTCGCTCGATCACATCGCGCGGTTCCTCCACGCGCAGGTACCACTCGGCACGCTGCACATAGACGAAACGCACGTCGTAGTCGCTGTCCGGCGAGGCGAAGCCCCAGGCGCGGCTGCCGGACTCGCAGGCGTACAGCACAGTCACGTCATGCTCGCGCTCGATGCGCTGCAGTTCTTCGAGCACCCGCACGCGCATGGCGTCGGACAGTGGATGTGGGTCGTCCTGGTACATATCTTCACTCCTTGTCAGGGCGCCCCTGGCGCCGCTTCAACCTTTCACACACACCACCTGACGCAGGGTGTGCACAACCTCCACCAGCTCGCGCTGGGCATGCATGACCGCATCGATATCCTTGTAGGCCATCGGAATCTCGTCGATCACACTTTTGTCCTTGCGGCACTCCACATGGGCCGTGGCACGCTCCTGGTCCTCGACGGTGAACAGGTTCTTGGCCTTGGTCCGGCTCATCACCCGCCCTGCACCGTGACTGCACGAGCAAAAAGCCTCTTCATTGCCCAACCCACGGACGATGAAGCTCTTTGCCCCCATGGAGCCGGGAATGATGCCCAGCTCACCCTTCTGCGCCGATACCGCGCCCTTGCGGGTCACCAGCACTTCGCGCCCGAAGTGTTGCTCACGCTGCACATAGTTGTGATGGCAGTTGACCGCCTCCAGGCTGGCCTCGAAAGGCCTGCCCAGCACCTTGCGGGTCGCTGCCACCACCGCCTGCATCATCAGTTCGCGATTTTGCCGGGCAAAGTCCTGCGCCCACTCCACCGCCTCGACATAGTCGGCGAAATGCCGGCTACCTTCCTCGAAATAGGCCAGGTCCTTGTCCGGCAGGTTGGCCAGGTGCTGACGCATGTCGGCCTGGGCCAGCTCGATGAACAGGTTACCGATGGCATTGCCCACCCCACGCGAACCGCTGTGCAGCATGAACCAGACCCGGTCGGCCTCGTCCAGGCAGACTTCGATGAAGTGGTTGCCGCCGCCCAGGGTGCCGAGGTGGCTGCGGTTGTTGGTCTTCTCCAGCTGCGGATGCTTGTCGGTGATCACCTTGAAACGTCCGGCCAGGCGGCCCCAGGTCTGGTCGGCCTGGCTCGGCACTTCGCCCCAGGCGCCCTGGTCACGACGACCGAACGTCTTGCCATGGGGCACGGCCTTCTCGATGGCACTGCGCAGGCCATGCAGGTTGTCCGGCAGGTCGCGCGCGTGCAGCGAGGTGCGTGCGGCGATCATGCCGCAACCGATATCCACGCCAACCGCTGCCGGGATGATCGCACCCACGGTGGGGATCACACTGCCGATGGTCGAGCCCTTGCCCAGGTGCACGTCCGGCATCACCGCAAGGTGTTTGAAGATGAACGGCATGCGTGCGGTGTTCATCAGTTGCCGACGCGCGTCGTCCTCGACCGGCACGCCATCGGTCCACAGTTTGATCGGCTTGCCGCCGGCCACTTCCAACAGGTTCATGTCCTTGTTCCTCGTGTTCGATCAGCCTGCCTTGAGGCTGACCAAGCCATTCAATACCTGATCCAGACCACCGAATACCGAGATCCGGTCGATGCGTTCGGCCACCCGCTCCAGGGTTTCCAGCTCCTTCAGGCGCAGGGCCGTCGGGCTGCCTTCCATCACCTTGGCGGTGTTGAGCAGCGAGCGCGTCGCCTGGGTTTCCTCACGGCGACGAATCACGTTGGCCTGCGCCGCCTTTTCCGCCTCCACCACCTGCGCCAGTAGGGTCTTCATCTCGCCCGGCAGGATGATGTCGCGCACCCCGAGGCTGCTGATTTCCAGACCGCTGCCCGGCAGTTGCGTCTGCAGGTGGCGGCTGATGCTGTCGTCGATGAACTGCTTGTCTTCCAGCAACTCATCCAGGGTCCGAGTCCCCACTGCGGCGCGCAGACCGAATTGCAGTTCACGGTACAGGTGCTCCACCGGTTTGCTGAAGCGTGCATGGGCCATCAGCACGTCGGCGTAGCGCCAGTTGGCGACCAGGTTCAGACGCAGGTTCACCTTGTCGCGGGTAAGGATTTCCTGGCCGCCGACCTCCAGCGCCTGCACACGGGTGTCGACGGTTTCCACCGTTACCTGGCTACCGCAGCGCCAGAAGCCATACTGCCCGGCTTCGAGCAAGTCGAACACGGCACCGTCGATCTTCAGCACGCCGACATGGAACGCCGGCACGCTGACCAGCAACACATGCTCAAGGCCGGCCATGCCCGGACGGTTCAAGCGTGCGAGCAATGCAGGCGCCACGCGCCGTCCGCCACTCAGATCGACTCGCTCCAGGGTCTGCCGGGCCTGGCCCTTCCAGTACAGGCGACGGCTGTCCGGTGCCAGCAGCTCGACCAGCCGACCGTCCTCGAAACGCAGGCCCAGCTCATGCTCGCCCAGGTCCATGCGCTCGAAATACTGCTCGACCAACTGCGGCTGGTGCTGACGCAGGTAGCCTGCCAGCGGATGGTCGAACAGCGGGGAATTGAGGCTGAAGGTCTGCACCGTCAGCCGGTCGCGCCAGTCGACACGCGAATACTGCCCAGGCTCGAGAATGGCCTCGAAGTCGCCTTCATCGAGCAGCAGGCCACGTTCGTTCTTCTTCACGACAAAGCGTTTGAACAATTTCATCTTTCTATCCTTTTCATCCATATCCAGGGTTGCCGGTGGTGCCGGCGCACCGGGCACTGCGGGCGAGACCTGGCGGAGTCAGGCACCGTGAGCAGAGCTCAGGCGGCGTCCTTCGTTGCGTCAGGTCCGGCCGGCAGGCCGGGTGGGCCGGCGGTGGTGCAGGCGTCCGTGGCCGTCGAGGGGCCATCCTGGCCCTGCTTGCCTGACCTGCACCGCACCAGCGGGTGTTACGTTCACAGCTACCTTAGGAGGGTAGTGCCGGGGCTTCCCGGCGAGCGTCTGCGCAGCCGTTTCACGGGTACTGCACAGGGCGACCGGTCGTTGCGGCGGCGGCATGCACGACACCGACACCTGAGTGGGTACGTGCACCAGCGGGGTCTCAACCCCTTGCCCTTGGGCCTGCCTGGCGATTCGGTCGAGAGGGATATTGCGAGCGGCGTGCCAGCTTTAAAAACTGTTCGAGTTATTTTTTAAATTATTGATTTTTAACGATTTATTTTTTCTATTCGGTTTTCTGACAATTTCAGCGGCAGCAGGAAACTCGATAATTCATATATGTTTGGATAACACTTTATCTTTTGGGATAACTTCATGAGCAAAGCCCGTGTTGCCATCGGTTTTCTCGGCACCACCCTCGACCGCAATGGCAAGGGCGCCGCACGCTGGAACCGCTGGCGCCCCACGATCGGCCTGTGCCGCCAGCCAGACCTGCCGCTCGATCGCCTGGAGCTGATTCACGGCCCCGGCGTACGCGACATCAGCCTGGCCGAACGCATCCGCGCCGACGTCCAGCAGGTGTCACCCCACACCGAGGTGCGGCTGCACCCGCTCAGCCTGCGTAACCCATGGGATTTCGAAGAGGTCTATGGCGCCCTGCACGACTTCTCCAGCGGCTACCCCTTCGACACCGAGCGCGAGGACTACCTCGTGCACATCACCACCGGCACCCATGTCGCGCAGATCTGCTGGTTCCTGCTCACCGAAGCGCGCTACCTGCCCGCACGCCTGGTGCAGACCTCGCCCTCACGCAAGCACGACGAAGCCAGCGACCCGGCCGGTATCGCCACGCTGATCGACCTTGACCTGTCGCGCTACGACCTGATCGCTTCGCGCTTTCGCCACGAGCAGGTCGAGGCGCAGTCGCTGCTCAAGTCCGGCATTGCCACGCGCAACGCGGCATTCAACCGCACCATCGAACAGATCGAGCGCGTCGCCCTGCGCTCGAAGGCACCGATCCTGCTGGTCGGGCCTACCGGCGCCGGCAAGTCGTTCCTGGCCCGGCGCATTCACGAGCTCAAGCGCGGCCGGCACCAGTTGCAGGGGCGGTTCATCGAGGTCAACTGCGCGACCTTGCGCGGCGATGGCGCGATGTCGACCCTGTTCGGCCATGCCAAGGGCGCCTTTACCGGTGCGCAGAACGCCCGCGATGGCCTGCTGCGCGCTGCCGACGGCGGCATGCTGTTTCTCGACGAGATCGGCGAGCTTGGCGCCGACGAGCAGGCCATGCTGCTCAAGGCCATCGAAGAGAAGCGCTTCTTCCCGCTGGGCTCGGACCGCGAAGTGCAGAGCGACTTCCAACTGATCGCCGGTACCCATCGCGACCTGCGCGCGAAGGTCGCCGAAGGCTCGTTTCGCGAAGACCTGTTCGCCCGTATCAACCTGTGGACCTTCGCCCTGCCGGGGCTTGCGCAGCGGCGCGAAGACATCGAGCCGAACCTGGACTTCGAGTTGCAGCGCCATGCCCGCGAACAAGGCCGACAGGTGCGTTTCAATCTGGAGGCCAAGCGCAGCTACCTGGCCTTCGCCCACGCCAGCGAAGCCCGCTGGGCTGGAAACTTCCGCGAGCTGTCGGCCTCGATCACGCGCATGGCGACGCTGGCAGACAGCGGGCGAATAGACGAAGCCCTGGTGGCAGAGGAGATCGAGCGTTTGCGTCATGCCTGGGGGCTGGAGGGCGAGAGCGAGCCGGTACTGGCCGGGCGCGAACTGGACCTGTTCGACCAGGTGCAGTTGCAGGCGGTGATCGGCGTTTGTCGCCGCGCAGCAAGCCTGTCCGAGGCCGGGCGCCAATTGTTCGCGGTGTCGCGCCAGGAGAAGGCCAACCCCAACGACGCCGATCGCCTGCGCAAGTACCTGGCGCGATTCGGGCTGGATTGGCAGCAGGTGAAGGGTCAGGGGTGATAGCTAGGCCGTAGGACGTTTCCCAATCTGAAACCAAATGCTTCGGGCCAAGTGGGCTTGGGAAGTATCCTACGCGCCTTGCCGAAGCTTCTCTGTTGTCGGGAAATCACCTCAGGAATAACGTCCCTGGGTCGCGATATTGCGGCCGGGTGTGAGAACCCGAATCGGAGTTACTAGGCATGCCTTTATGGCAGTCGTGTACGGGCAGACCTCGGTCTGGCCGAGCCTTGTAGCTCCCTCGGTTTTCTCACCCCGTGCACGACTGCCACCCGATCCGTGAGAAAGATAGTGCTGGCGGTTCCTTGAATTTGCAGGAGCTATCGACATGAAAAAGATCGTCCCCGACCCACCTCTCGACCTCTCCACTCAAGCACTGGAGAGCAAGCCATGAGTGATGACCCGAAACCACCCGTGACTGCCGGCCTGGAGTCCTTCCACGAATCCGGCAACCCGCCTGTGGACATGTTCCGCATCCTGCCCGGCATTCCCGCCGAACATGCCTACGACGAAGTGATGAACCTGCTTGCCTGCATCCGCCACCTGCTGCACGAAGGGCTGATGGAGCAGGACGCCCGGCTGCTGACCGCCGCCGACTACCTGAGCGCCTTTGCCAAAGCGCTGATGACGGATGTCGAGCGCGGCAGGCTGCACTGATCTGAGGGCAACTGTCTGACCCAAAATTTAAAGTTCAGCCCTATCCCTGTGGGAGCGGGCTAGTCCCGCGATCGGGCGCGCAGCGGCCGCAATCCAGGCGACTATCTTTTCCTGAAACACCTCGGGGCCTGATTTTACGGCCGCTGCGCGCCCGATCGCGGGACTAGCCGGGACGCCGAACCGCCGCTCCCACAGGGATTGGGCAGGCCTCAGATTTTTGAGCAAGACAGTTGCCCCTACAGGGATCAAGGGGAAGGCGGGCATCGACTTAAGCAGGGCTTGCCAGCAAACGGTCGGTTTGCGGTATGCTCCCCCGGTCTTCAGGGCGGGGTGAAAGTCCCCACCGGCGGTAAATCGAAAGATGAGCCCGCGAGCGCCCCGGCCATGCCGGGGGTCAGCAGATCTGGTGAGACTCCAGAGCCGACGGTCATAGTCCGGATGAAAGAAGGCGCAAGCGCGGGGCCATCGGGCGCCCTTGCGCGCGCATTTTGTTCGCCCCGAGACGTTCATCGATCATTCACGAGGAGCGTTTCATGTCCACCTTGCACCACTCGAAATTCCCTAACGTCACCGCCGCCATCGCCGCCTTCCAGGCCGGGCGCCCCGTGCTGCTGCTCGACGACGACGATCGCGAGGACGAAGCCGATATCGTCGCCGCCGCCGAAAACCTGTCACTGCAGACCATGGCCATGATGATTCGCGATTGCAGCGGCATCGTCTGCCTGTGCCTGGATGAAGCCACGGTCGATGCCCTGCAGCTCGCACCCATGGTGCAGAACAACCAGGCCCGCCACGGCACCGGCTTCACCGTCACCATCGAGGCGGCCGAGGGCGTGAGCACCGGCGTGTCGGCACAGGACCGGATCACCACCATCGAGGCCGCACTGCGCTCGACCGCCGAGCAGCGTCACATCGTCAGCCCTGGCCATGTGTTCCCATTGCGTGCGCGTGATGGCGGCGTGCTGACCCGTCGCGGCCATACCGAAGGCTCGGTGGACCTGGCGCGGGGGGCGGGGTTGCGGCCGCCGCGGTGCTGTGCGAGCTGATGAACCCCGACGGCAGCATGGCCCGGGGCGAGCAGGTGGCCGTGTATGCGCGCCAGTACAACCTGCCGGTAGTGACCATCGAGGAGCTGGCGCGCTATCGCGAAGCGATGCTGGAGCTTGAGGCACAACCCGCCTGATCTGCAGCGCTGCTCTTTGGCAGGAGCGGGCTTGCCCCGCTCCTACCAGTACAGCACTCAGCGCAGCCCCAGTTGCCCCTTGAGATAGGCGTACAACATCGCCGCACTCTTGCGATAACCCTCGGCAGTCAGGTGTACCAGGTCTGGTCGCCCCAGGCCGCTGGCCTGCCAGGCGACAATCGAGCACGGCCCGCCCATCCCTGCCTGCCAATCCCAGAACAGTGCCTTGTACTTCTGCGCCGCCTGGCGCTGGATGCGGATCACGCTCGCCAGCGGCTGTGGCTGGCGCGCAGCGCAACTGGCGGCCTTGCGCTGCTTGATCGAGTCAGGCGGCCCGACCAGCAGGATGGCCGCCTTGGGCATTTCCTGGCGCAGCCGGGCCAAGGTGGCCTCCAACTGCGACTGGTACAGGGCAAGATCGAGCTTG
Organism: Pseudomonas machongensis; assembly: GCF_034961125.1. Classification (NCBI taxonomy): domain Bacteria; kingdom Pseudomonadati; phylum Pseudomonadota; class Gammaproteobacteria; order Pseudomonadales; family Pseudomonadaceae; genus Pseudomonas; species Pseudomonas machongensis. The sequence goes on from NZ_JAYFUI010000099.1 coordinate 61,309, forward strand.
TCGTCGAAGGCTTCGTTGGTGCCATAGGCCAGGATCACCAGGTCAGGCCGCAGCGCCTTGAGCGTGCCTTGCCAACCCGCCTGCCACTTGTCGACCACCTCTAGCCGTGCGCCGTTGATACCCAGCGACGAATAGGTGACCCCGGCGTTTTTCTGGCCCTGGATATACCAACCACCCAGCGCCACGCCCTGGACACCCTCCACACTCAGTTGCACCGGCAGGCCGAGATTGATGAAGGCTGGGCTGAAGCGCCACTCACCGTTGGTGGCCGGCAGCATGCGGCGCTGGCTGCCGTTGGCCACCAACGTGCTGCTGCGCGTTGCCTGATACAGGGCCGAGATCCGGTAGCGTTGTTCGTCGGGGTCGCGGGCCTGGATCTTCACGCCGGGGCGATCGACCACCGGCAGCGACAGGTAGCCACCCAACGGAAACTGGCTGCTCTGCTGGTTGCGCGCAGAAACCAGTTCCCACTGACGGCGCTCGCTGCTGACGATCACGCGGTCGTTGCGAATTCCCGGCACGGGCGAAGCCGGCACCAGGCCAATGCCACCGTCGCCATAGCGGGCCTGCAGCAGCTTGCGCAACTCACCGCTGAACAGGTCGGCAGCGGTGTGCGAATCCCCCAGCTGGACGATGGAAATGGGCGCACGGCCGGCATTGCGGAACTTGCCGGCGAGCAGCGCGAGGTTGCCGTCGTCGCGCACATTGGCGACAACGGCGGGCTTGGCCGCAGGCTGGGGTGGCGCGCTGGCGCCGGTGCTGCACGCGGGCAAGGCGCTGATCAGCAGCGCCACGCCCAGCAGGTGATGCCATAGGCGCATCTCAATGTCCTGTTGCAGTCAGGACCGGGAAGCTGATCAGTGACAGTACCTGCGCGGCGATCATCTTCTGGCCCGTGATGGTGAAATGAATGCCGTCGTCGACCCGGACCTTGACCCGCTTGCCCTCCGGCGTCTGCACCGTATACGAGAACTGCTCGTCGGGATAGCCGAGAATCGGGTTGGCCGAGACGTAGTGCTGGCCGAATTGCTGGGTGCGCTCCTGATAAAGGCCACTGAGGTAGCTCATCGCCGTCGACAGCCGCGACTTCTCCATGTTCGGCGGGCCGACCCAGATCACCTGGACATTGTGCTCGCGGGCCTGCTCGAGGATCGCGTCGATGCGCTCACGGTAGGCCACTTCCCACTCCGGCGACTTGAAGCGCAGGAACGGCTTGCCCTTGCCCTGGGGCATGTCCCACGGGTCGTTAGGGCCGAGGAATATCACCATCAGGCGAACCTTCGGCGCGCTGGCGAGCGTGTCGGCCACAGTCTTCGGCCAGTTGAAGAAGCCCGGGTAGGCAAGCCCTGTGCTCTGCCGACTGAGGTTGATGGTGTGGATCTGGTAGCGCTTGCGCAGGCTGTTGGCCAGGTGCGGGGCGACGCCCTGCATCAGCGAGTCCCCCACCAGGAACACTTCATCGCCCGCCGCCAACGACGCCAGGGTGCCCGGTGCGACCATCTGCGGCAGCGGTGGCTTCACCACCACGGCAGCGGGCGGTGGCGCCGGTGCCGGTGCCGGTGCCGGTGCCGGTGCCGGTGCCGGTGCGACAGGGTGCGGGGCAGCTGCAGCGACATGCTCAGGCCCGGCCACAGGCGCCTGCAGATCGACACTCACCACCGGCATCGGCGGCGGCAGTTCCACCACAGGCTCTGTACTCGCCACCGCAACCTGCCCGTTGAGGCTGTCGAGGAAGCTGTCGCGGCCCTGCTCCAGCGCTGTGGTCAGGCCCGCGCCCAGGCGCCAGGCTGGCAACTGCCCCAACACCGGCAGTTCGCAACTGTCGTGATACTTCTGCTGGCAATACAGGCTGATCGAGTCCTGGTTCAGCCAGAACAGCAGGCCTGTGGCGACCACCATGGCATACAGCGTGCGCGCCGCGCCCATCTGCACCCGGACCAGCTGACGGATATCAGAAGCTTGCATAGATGAACCCCGGCACACCCGATTGCGACGCGAAGATCACCAGCGACACGAAGATCGCCAGTGGCAGTGGGTACAGTTGCCAGGGCAGACGCTGGCTAGCTACGAAGCCCTGGCGCAGGGACGCCAGCCACTGTGGATACGTGGCGACGTACAACACACAGGCCAGCAGCGCTACACCGGTGGCCGAGTCGAGCCCGGCCAGGCTGACCTGGGCGATATCGCCAAGCATCTCCCAGGCGCCATCCAGAGTTGGGCTGCGGAAGAAGATCCAGGCGAAGGCGACGTAGTGGAACGTCAGCAGGCGCGCCAGCAGCCCGCTGCCCGGCAGGCGCACAAAGCCCGGCCACAACTGCTCGAACAGCTTGTACAGCGCCAGCCCCACCCCATGCAGCGCACCCCAGAGAATGAAATTCAGACTCGCGCCGTGCCACAGCCCGGAGATCAGCATGGCCAACAGCATGTTCAGGTTGCCGCGCCACACCCCTTTGCGATTGCCGCCCAGGGGGATGTAGATGTAGTCACGAATGAAGCGCGACAGGCTGATGTGCCAGCGCCCCCAGAACTCCTTGAGGTTGCGCGCGGCATAAGGCGCGTTGAAGTTCTCCGGCAGGCGAAAACCCAGCAGCAGGGCAATGCCAGTGACCAGGTTGGTATAGCCGCTGAAGTTGAAATAGATCAGGAAGCTGTAGCCATAGACGCTGAGCAGCACCTGCTCGGGCGTGAAGCTGCCCGGGGTTTCGAATACCGGATCGACCCACTGGCTGCCCAGCCAGCCGCTGAGCAGGAACAGCTTGACCACCGCCAGGGCGATCAGGCCAAGCGCCCGCTGCGGCTCCAGCACTTCACGCATGGCCTGCGGGCGGATCTGCGGCAACAGATGCGCCGCGCGATTGACCGGCCCTGCGATCAGGCTGGGGAAGAAGGCCAGGTACAGCGCCAGGTCCAACGGCGGCGCCGAGGCCATCTCGCCGCGGTTGATCGACACCAGGTAGCTGACCGAATGGAAGGCATAGAACGACAGGCCAATCGGCACCAGCAGCTCGAGCACCGGCAGCGACACCTCGAGCCCGACAGCCGTGAATGCGCCCTGCACACTGGCGGCGAAGAACTCCTGGTACTTGAAGAGGTAGAAACACCCCAATACCAGCGCCAGCAGTAAAAGGCCATTGAGCCAGCGGCCGGGCTGGCGCGCAGCCAGCAACCCCAGCAGATACACCAGCACGCTGTAGCCGAGCAGGATGTACAACGATTGCAGGCTGAAACTCGCCACCAGCCCGTAGCTGGCCGCAAGCAGCAGCAGGTTCTGCAGGCGCAGGCTCCAGCACAGGCTCCAGTAGACAATGAAGAAGAGCGTGAAACAGAGGCCGAATTCGATCGAAAGGAAGCTCACAACGTAGTCCGTTACGTGACGTCGAGAAGAAGATGGCCCAAGGCCATCAAGATGCCCAGGCCAGAGCGCGCGGGATTATGGCAGAGCCCCCTTGGGGTCACAATCCGACCACGTCTCAAATTGCAATAAGAAACTTCTGAAGCAAGTGCAACAAAATACTACCAACGGATTGCCTCCTGGGAGGTACCGCAATTTGCTCCCCCCGCCCCGCTCTGCTAGTGTCGCGCCGTTAAAAACGCCACCGAGACAGTCGCCATGGCCCGCAAGAAAACCTCCATCGATTTCGAACAATCCCTCGCCGACCTGCAAGCCTTGGTCGAGCGCCTGGAGACCGGCGAGCTGTCGCTGGAAGAGTCGCTGGCAGCGTTCGAGCAGGGGATCGCCCTGACCCGCGACTGCCAGGGCGCGCTGGCCCAGGCCGAACAGAAGGTGCAGATCCTCCTGGAGCGTGACGGCGAACTGGCCGCCGAGCCCTTCGACGCGGAACCGCAGGAATGATCAACAGCTACCAGAGCGCCTGCCAGGCGCGCGTCGACGCCGCCCTCGAGCCGCTGTTCATGGCGCCGTCCAAGGAGCTCGAACGGCTCTACGCAGCGATGCGCTACAGCGTGATGAACGGCGGCAAGCGTGTACGCCCGCTGCTCGCCTACGCCGCCTGCGAAGCCTTTGGCGTTGCGCCCGAGCAAGCCAACGGCGCGGCCTGCGCGGTAGAGCTGATCCATGCCTACTCGCTGGTGCATGACGACCTGCCAGCCATGGACGACGACGACCTGCGCCGCGGTCAGCCGACCACCCACAAGGCATTTGACGAAGCCTGCGCGATCCTCGCTGGCGACGGCCTGCAGAGCCTGGCCTTCAGCGCGCTGCTCGATGCGCACCTGAGCCCGCAGCCTGATGCCATCCGCCTGGCCATGGTCCAGGCCCTGGCCAAGGCCGCAGGCCCGGCCGGCATGGTCGGCGGCCAGGCCATCGACCTCGGTTCGGTCGGAGTCAAGCTCGACCAGCAGGCCCTGGAATACATGCACCGGCACAAGACCGGCGCACTGATCGAGGCCAGCGTGCGTCTCGGCGCCCTGGCCAGCGGCCGTGCCGAAGCCACCCAACTGGATGCCTTGCAGACTTATGCACAGGCCATCGGCCTCGCGTTCCAGGTGCAGGACGACATCCTCGACGTCGAAAGCGATACCGCCACCCTGGGCAAGCGCCAGGGCGCCGACATCGCTCGTGACAAACCAACCTACCCCGCCCTGCTCGGCCTGGATGCCGCCAAGGCCTATGCGATCGAACTGCGCGACCAGGCGCTGGTCGCACTTGAAGGGTTCGGCGAAAGCGCCGAGCCGCTGCGGGCGCTGGCGCGCTATATCGTCGAGCGCCGCCATTAAGCGTTGATGCCAATCCCCTGTGGGAGCGGGTTTACCCGCGAATGCGATGCCGGGCCTACCGCCGTCTTCGCGGGCAAACCCGCTCCCACAGGGTCGGCGTAACCCGTGGTCCAATGGGCACTTTTCCCACAATGGGGTAAACTGCCGCGTCTTCAAACCTATAACGACTCGCCTGATGCCCACGACGTTTCAAGAGATCCCCCGCGAACGCCCGGTCACGCCTCTGCTGGACCGCGCCGACACGCCAGCCGGCTTGCGCCGGCTAGCCGAAGCCGACCTGGAGAGCCTGGCCGACGAACTGCGCCAGGAGCTGCTCTATACCGTGGGCCAGACCGGTGGGCACTTCGGCGCAGGCCTGGGCGTCATCGAGCTGACGATCGCCCTGCACTACGTCTTCGACACCCCGGACGATCGTCTGGTATGGGACGTCGGTCATCAGGCCTACCCGCACAAGATCCTCACCGGTCGTCGCCAGCGCATGCTCAGCCTGCGTCAGAAAGACGGCGTCGCTGCCTTCCCGCGCCGCAGCGAGAGCGAGTACGACACCTTCGGCGTCGGCCACTCGAGCACCTCGATCAGCGCCGCACTGGGCATGGCCATCGCCGCCCGTCTGCAGAACGACCCGCGCAAGTCCATCGCCGTGATCGGTGACGGCGCGCTGACCGCTGGCATGGCCTTCGAAGCGTTGAACCATGCCCAGGAAGTCGATGCCGACATGCTGGTGATCCTCAACGATAACGACATGTCGATCTCGCGCAACGTCGGCGGGCTGTCCAACTACCTGGCCAAGATCCTGTCCAGCCGCACCTACGCGAGCATGCGCGAAGGCAGCAAGAAAGTGCTGTCGCGCCTGCCCGGCGCCTGGGAGATCGCCCGGCGCACCGAAGAGTACGCCAAGGGCATGCTGGTGCCCGGCACCCTGTTCGAGGAGCTGGGCTGGAACTACATCGGCCCGATCGACGGTCATGACCTGCCGACGCTGATCGCCACCCTGCGCAACATGCGCGACCTCAAGGGCCCGCAGTTCCTGCACGTGGTCACCAAGAAAGGCAAGGGTTTCGCCCCCGCCGAGGTCGACCCGATCGGCTACCACGCCATCACCAAGCTCGAACCTGTCGACAAGCCCGCCGCGCCGAAAAAGCCCAGCGGGCCCAAGTATTCCGCCGTGTTCGGGCAGTGGCTGTGCGACATGGCCACCGCCGACAACCGCCTGGTGGGCATCACTCCGGCAATGAAGGAAGGTTCGGACCTGGTCGCCTTCAGCGAGCGCTTCCCGGAGCGCTACTTCGACGTGGCGATCGCCGAGCAGCACGCCGTCACCTTCGCTGCCGGCATGGCCTGCGAAGGCGCCAAGCCGGTGGTGGCGATCTACTCGACCTTCCTGCAGCGCGCCTACGACCAGCTGATCCACGACGTGGCGGTACAGGACCTCGACGTGCTGTTCGCCATCGACCGCGCCGGCCTGGTCGGCGAGGACGGCCCGACCCACGCTGGCAGCTTCGACCTCTCGTACCTGCGCTGCATCCCCGGCATGCTGGTGATGACCCCGAGCGACGAGAACGAGCTGCGCAAGATGCTCAGCACCGGGCACCTGTACAAAGGCCCGGCCGCCGTACGCTACCCGCGCGGCACCGGCCCCAACGCGCCGATCGACGGCGACCTGGAGCCGCTGGAAATCGGCAAGGGTGTGATTCGTCGCCGGGGTTCGAAAGTCGCGCTGCTGGTGTTCGGCGTGCAACTGGCCGAAGCGCTGCAGGTGGCCGAGCAGATCGACGCCACCGTGGTCGACATGCGCTTCGTCAAGCCGCTCGACAAAGCGCTTGTACTGGAGATGGCCGGCAGCCATGAGCTGCTGGTGACCATCGAGGAAAATGCCATCATGGGCGGCGCCGGTGCGGCGGTCAGCGAGTTCCTGGCGCGTGAGGCGGTGGTCAAGCCACTGCTGCACCTGGGCTTGCCGGATATCTATGTCGAGCATGCCAAGCCTGCGCAGATGCTGGCCGAGTGCGGGCTGGATGCTGCTGGCATCGAGGCCTCGGTGAAAGCCCGCATGGCCAAGCTCGGCCTGTAAGGCCCTTTCGCGGGCAAGCCCGCTCCCACAGGGATCGCACAGTATTCGAGTACTGTAGAAACCCTGTGGGAGCGGGCTCGCCCGCGAATGCTATTGTACTGCCCATGAAAATCCTGACCTTTGCACCGCTGCTCTGCCTCCCTCTGCCCTTGCTGGCCGCCGAACGCGACAACGCCCTGAAGCTCCCCGACGTGCTGATCAGCGCCAACCGCGAAGTCGAATCGCGCAGCGCCACCAGCGCCGCCAACACGGTCTTCACCCGCGCCGACATCGACCGTCTGCAGCCCTCCAGCGTCACCGACCTGCTGACCCGCGTGCCCGGCGTGCAAGTCGCCCCCACCGGTGGCCGCGGCAGCCTGCCCGGGATTTTCATCCGCGGCACCAAGGCCGCGCAGAGCCTGGTGCTGGTCGATGGCGTACGCATTGCCAACGCCACCTCCGGCGACAGCGGCCTGCAGTTTCTCGACGTCGACCAGATCGAGCGCGTCGAAGTGCTGCGTGGCTCGCGCTCGGCGGTCTACGGCAGCGACGCCATCGGCGGGGTGATCCAGATCTTCACCCGACGCGCCAGCGGCCCCGGCCTGCAACCGCGGCTGCGCCTGGCGGCCGGCAGCAACCAGACCTTCCAGCGCAGCCTGGGAATGTCCGGTGGCGATGGCCAGACACGCTTCAACCTCGGCGCCAGCCTCGACGAAACCGCAGGGATCGATTCGACCGGGCCGTCCTTCGCCAGCGATGGCGATCACGACGCCTACCGCAACAAGTCTTTCAACCTGAGCCTGAGCCACACCTTCGGTGAGCGCTTCGAGGCCGGGGTGAACCTGCTCGACAGCCGGGGGCGCAGCGAATACGACAACCCCTTCGGCCGATTCGACCCCGTCAGCTTCGAAAGCTTCGGCCAGAAACCCTACACCGACTTCACCGTCAGCAGCCTGGGCACCTATATCGATGCCCAGCTCAGCGACCTCTGGCATTCGCGCGTGGAGATCGGCCATAGCGAGAACCGCGACCGCAAGCGCGACAAGCTTAGCGACGATGGCAGCGTGTTCAACACCTATCGCGGCCAGATCACTTGGCAGAATGATCTCGCCCTCGATGCACGGAACAACCTCTCGCTGGGCGCCGACTGGTATCAGGACCGGGTGTACGGCAGCACCGACTTCGCCGAGGACAGCCGCTACAACCGGGCGGCCTTCCTCCAGCATCGCTACAGCGGCGAAAGTTTCTCCACCGAATTGGGCGTGCGGCGCGACCAGAACCAGCAGTTCGGCGGCCAGACCACCTGGAGCGCCAGCCTGACCCTGCCGCTGAACATCGACAACGACCTGCTGCTGTCGTACAGCGAAGGGTTTCGCGCCCCCACCTTCAACGACCTGTACTACCCGCAGTACAGCAACCCTGACCTCGACCCTGAGCGCTCCAGGAGCTACGAACTGCAATGGCGCAGCCAGTTGAGCGGCAGCAGCCGCCTGGAAACCTCGCTGTACCGCACCGATCTGCGCGATGCGATCATTTTCGGCGAGGGCTCGATCCCGCGAAACGTTGCCTCGGCGCGGATCAACGGCATGGAGATGTCACTGACCCAGGACTGGGGCCCGTGGCGCAGCCAACTCGGCCTGGCCGTGATCGACCCACGTGACCGTGACACCGGCCATACCCTGGCTCGCCGCGCCCGCCGAACCTTGAGCCTGGACCTGGACCGACAGTTCGAGCGTTTCAGTGTGGGGGCGAGCTGGCAGGCATTGAGCAACAGCTATGACGACGAGGCCAATCGCAACAGGCTCGGCGGATATGCACTGCTGGGCCTGCGCGGCAGCTGGGCGGCAAGCGATGCGCTGAAGTTCGAGGCCAAGGTGGATAACTTGCTGGACAAAGGCTACAGCCGCGCGCTCTACAACTATGACGGCAGTGACTACGGCTACCGCGAAGAAGGCCGCACCTGGCTGCTGAGCCTTACCTGGACACCGGCGCTGTAGACGCCAGCAGCGCACACAGGCGCGCCGTCGCTTCGATCATTTGTCCGCTGGGGCGCTCCAGGCCCTTGTCGGGCACCACCAGCAGGTGCCCACCGGCAACGGCGCTGAGCTTTGGCCAGGCCTTCCAACCAGCCAACTGCGCAGCGTCGCCGGCCAGGATCACATCAGGGTCGCGCGCCAGCACCGACTCGACGCTCACCTGCGGCGCAGGCTGCTCAAGGTCGGCAAAGACGTTGCGCGCCCCACAGACCGCCAGTGCATCGCTCACCACCTGACGGCCACCCAGGGTGTACAACGGCTGATCCCAGACCTGATAGAACACCTTGAGTGGCTGTTCGCGGCGATAGCGCTCGCGCAGGTCGGCCAGGCGCTCACGCAACCTGTCAGCGTAGCGCTGCCCCTGCTCGGCACGCCCCAGGCGAACGGCGATGGCCTGGATCTGCTCGATCAGTTGCTCCAGGTCGTGGGGCTCGCTGCTGAACGTGGCTATGCCCAACTGGCGCAACTGATCACGCTGGGCCGGGGGCACGCTGCCGGGCCAGAGCAGCAACAGGTCGGGCTTGAGCGCCAGCAGGCGCTCCATGTCCAATTGTCCGTAACGCCCAACCGACGGCAGATCCTTCAGACGCTGCGGCCGCTCGCCGCTGTCGAGCACGCCCACCAGCAGATCGTCCGCCCCAAGCTCCAGGACGATCTCGGTCATCGACGGCCCGAGGCTGATCACGCGCGGCCCAGCCTCGGCAAATGCACCGATCGACAGCAGCACGGCAACGAAAAAGGCGCGCATCAGCCCAGTTGGCGCGGGATGCGGTAGAGGTAGAGCAGCACCACGGTGGACAACGCCAGCAGCACCTGCGGCACCGCCTCCAGCCCCACCAGCACCGAGAGCGCGGCGATCCAGGCCGGGAAGCAGGCGTAGGTCATTGCCAGGCGACGAACCCGCGCCAGTTCGATCCAGGCGGCGGGCTCTTCGGGGGTGTCGAGCACCTTGGAGGTGGCGATCAGCGCCCGCTTGTAGGCACCGAAGCGCGGCAGGCTGAGAAACATGGTGGCCGCACCGGCAATGAACAGTGGCATCGCCAGCACCGGAATCAGCGCTTCACTGCCACCAAAAGCCCAGGCCATGACCGGTAGCGGCACCAGCCCGACAGCCAGATACTGCCACCAGGCCAGCGCCAGGCGCCGCTTCACCTGGCCACGGGTCACGCCTGGGGCGCCTCGCCCTGGTGACGGTTGCCCATCATGTGACCGAGCTTGTCGGCCTTGGTCGCCAGGTACAGGCGGTTGTGCGGGTTGTGGCCAGTGTGCAGCGGCACGCGTTCGGCAACCACGATGCTCATGTCGGTCAGGGCTTTGACCTTGCGTGGGTTATTGGTCATCAGGCGCAGCGACTTGACGCCCAGGTGCTCGAGCATCGGCAGGCACATGGCGTAGTCACGCTGGTCGGCCGCAAAGCCCAGGCGCTCGTTGGCCTCGACGGTATCGGCACCGCCATCCTGCAGCTCATAGGCGCGGATCTTGTTCAACAGGCCGATGCCTCGACCTTCCTGACGCAGGTACAGCAACACGCCACGACCTTCACGGGCGATGGCCTGCAGCGCGGCTTCCAGTTGCGAGCCGCAGTCGCAACGCTGGCTGAACAGAGCGTCGCCGGTCAGGCATTCGGAGTGCAGACGCCCGAGCACCGGTTCACCATCGGCGATATCACCCAGGCTGAGCACCACATGCTCGCGGCCGCTGGCTTCGTCGAGAAAGCCATGCATGGTGAATGTCGCAAAGGGCGTTGGGAGTTTGGAGGCGGCAACAAAGACGACGGGCACGTTGTGCTCCTGATAAGTAGGAAATTTCAATGGGCCAGATTGTATCAGCAGCCCAGCGGGCATGCGCAGGCTGAATCTCGCGGCTTAAGATCGAAAAGTTCGATGCATAGGCTCGCCCGATACGCCCCCCGCGGTCGGAGCCTCGGCGATCAATGCGGCTGGCTGTCGGAAGCGAACGGGTACGGCTGCTTCCAGCGTTCGAAGATCGACCGCAGCTCGCCACTGCGTACCAGCTTCTCCATGCGCTGGTCGAACAGGTCGCGCAGGGCCTTGCCTTGATCGCTGCGGGTAAAGGCCAGATACAGCGGCAGCTCAGCGATGTGGGTGCGGCGGAAGTCCTGCGGCTTGCTGGTCTGGTGCAGCACGTAATCCACTTCGGTTTCGGCATCGATATAGAAATCCACCCGGTCATGCTCGAGCATCGGCAGGATGCCTTCGCGGCGCTGGATCTCGCGGAAGTTTTTCACATCGGGTAGGTAGCTCTGGTAGTCATAGCCGCGCACCCACGCCAGGCGGTACTCGCCGACGCTGTTCAGCGTCGGAACCGGCTTGCTGGCGAGCCCCAATGCATAGATATGGTCCATATCGAAGTGCCAGCGCGGGTAGAGGTTGTCTTCGTTCTCCTGCTTGTACGAACCCACCCAGGCATCGGCCTCGCCGCGCTTGACCAGCCCGACTGCACGGCTGTAAGGCGCGCTCGTTACCTCGACCTTCACCCCGGCCGGTTCGAACACCTTGCGCAGCACATCCCAGGCAACCCCACTGCCATCGGCGTTGGTGTAGTCGATCCACTCCTCGCTGACCAGCCGCACCTGCTTCGGCAACTCAACGGCCCCGGCACTCCAGGGCAGGAAAACCAGCATCAGCGCCAGCAGCACAGTCCGTATGGCCATCGACCCGCTCCCTGTATCAGGCTACCGCCCAAACCAGCACTTGCATGCCCAGCCAGGCGAACACGCCAGCCAGGATATCGTCGAGCATGATGCCGACACCGCCGTGCACATGGCGGTCGATCCAGCGGATCGGCCAAGGCTTGAGGATGTCGAAGAAGCGGAACATCAGGAACCCTGCGAGCAACCACTGCCAACCTTCGGGCACCAGCCACAAGGTGATCCACATGCCGACCATCTCGTCCCAGACGATGCCTTCATGATCGTGCACGCGCAGGTCGTTCGCCACCTTGCCGCACAGCCAGAAGCCGAACAGCATGGTGATTCCCAGCAGCAGCCAGTAGCCCCAGTCCGGCAGCATCTGCCACAGCGGGATGAACGGCAGCGCCACCAGCGAGCCCCAGGTGCCCGGCGCCTTGGGCAAGGTACCTGAGCCGAAGCCGAACGCGATGAAGTGCCATGGATTGCGCCAGACC
>NZ_JAYFUI010000100.1:0-21945 GCF_034961125.1 Pseudomonas machongensis
CATCAAGATCCACGCTTTCACGAAATCGCTCCTCAATACAATTGACGCCAGCTTACCCAGCGCATCGCTCAAACCCAAGCCCGGGCTTATGCCGACTCATCAGAGCAGGCCATGCTCGTTGACCCACCCCTTCGTCCTCCTACACTTATCGGCCATCACCCGCAAAGGAATAGCCCGATGAAAGCTGTGTTGTGCAAAACCCTGGGCCCGGCACGGGACCTGGTGCTGGAAGAGGTCGCAGGCCCCGTGCCGAAAAAGAACGAGATCCTCCTCGAGGTGCATGCCGCCGGGGTCAACTTCCCCGACACCCTGATCATCGAAGGCAAGTACCAGTTTCAACCTCCTCTACCCTTTTCGCCTGGCGGTGAAGCGGCCGGCGTGGTGGCGGCGGTCGGCGAGAAGGCCGGGGCTTTCAAGGTCGGCGACCGGGTCATGGCCCTCACCGGCTGGGGCGCCTTCGCCGAGCAGGTCGCGGTGCCTTACTACAATGTGCTACCCATCCCGGCAGGCATGGATTTCACCACGGCGGCCGCCTTCGGCATGACCTACGGCACCTCGATGCACGCACTTACCCAGCGTGGCCAGCTCAAGGCAGGGGAAACCCTGCTGGTGCTCGGCGCGTCAGGGGGCGTGGGTCTGGCAGCGATGGAAATCGGCAAGGCACTGGGTGCACGGGTCATCGCGGCGGCCAGCAGCGCCGAGAAGCTCGCCGTGGCCAAGGCAGCCGGGGCGGATGAGCTGATCGACTACAGCCAGGTCAGCCTCAAGGAAGAGATCAAGCGCCTGACCAACGGCCAGGGTGTGGATGTGATCTACGACCCGGTCGGCGGCGAGTTGTTCGACCAGGCCGTACGAGGCCTGGCCTGGAACGGCCGGCTGCTGGTGGTGGGATTCGCCAGTGGCACCATCCCGCAGATGGCGGCCAACCTGGTGCTGCTCAAGGGCGCGGCGGTGCTGGGGGTGTTCTGGGGGGCGTTCGCCCAGCGCCAACCCGAAGACAACGCTGCCAACTTCCGCCAGCTGTTTGCGTGGCACTCCGAGGGCAAGTTGAAACCGCTGGTGTCGCAGACCTACGCGCTGGGCGAGGCGGGTGCGGCTATCGAACGGTTGGGGCAACGGCAGGCGGTGGGCAAGCTGGTGGTGTTGGCCAGGTGATTCGGTGATGACTTCTTCGCGGGCAAGCCCGATCCTACAAACGTTACCGTCTCTGCAGGAGCGGGCTTGCCCGCGAAGAGGCCGGCGCAGTCAAACCTCGCGCAGGTTGTGGCAGCGCTGAAACCGCGCTTCCAGCTCCCGATCAGGCATCTGGTGGCTGCGCAGGGCATTCAGCGTCTGCTCCACATACTCCCGCGTGGTGCCGTAACGCCCCTTGGCGCTTGCCAGAATCTGGCTGAGCAGGGTGTCCGGCAGGTTGCCGGCATAGCACGGCAAGTGACGCTCCAGCACGAAGCCCAAGGCCTGCACCTTGCTGCCGTCATCGAGTCGGCAGGTCAGCCAATGCGGACGATAGGCCGGATAAGGCATCTCCCGCTGCCACAGGGCCATCAGCGAGTCGTCCAGGCAGCTCTCGTCCAGGCGATAGGCAAAGCCGCTGCACGAACCACCACGATCCAGGCCGAACACCAGCCCTGGGCATTCTGGTGTACCGCGGTGCTCATGGGACCACAGGTAAAGCCCACGATGATAACCGTGCACCCGCGCACGCTGACGCTCTACCGAGTTGCACTCCGGACGCCAGATCAACGAACCGTAGGCGAACAACCACACAGGCCCACCGTCATGACGGGACATGGTCGTTGTCATGGAGTGCTGCAATTGCTCAGGGGTCAGTTGTTGACCGAAGTCGAGCGACGGAGGGTAAGAAACCTGCCACGAAGAACTTTCAAGTGCCGACATAGGCTGCCGCCATTATTTCCTGTGTAACTACCGGAGTGCTGTATTGCGATCGACGCATTCGCCTGCGAGCCCGCACCCAATGCTGCGGGGCCTGTACCGCAAGAGGTTGATGACGATGTGCCTACCGTAAGACATATGACGGCGAAACCTCAACCCCTTTTGGCAAAGTTTCACGCGCGATACCGACGACTGGAAAGTGTTGTTATAAGCATAGTAAAAGTTATTAACCCGGCGGGTAATAATTCACTGCTTATAATCGACGACGATAACTTTGGTTATTAATCACGGCGCGCCATTGCAGCGCGCCGCAGGCTCTCATGAATACCTAATTACTCAGCCGCGTGGAGCGTAGGCAAACACGTCGGCGCGCATGCGGTGCGCATCCATGCCCGCCTCGACCAGCGCATCGAGCGTGCCATAGACCATGTTCGGTGAACCGCTGGCATAGACATGCACACTGTTCAGGTCGGCGATATCCTCGCACACTGCCTCGTGCAAAAGGCCGCAACGCCCCTCCCAGCCACACAGGTCGCTGACCACCTTGTGCAGGAACAGGTTGGGCAGACGCTCCCATTCGGCCCAGTGCTCGAGGGTGTAGAACTCCTCGGGCCGGCGTACACCCCAATACAGGTGCACCGGATGCTTGAAGCCGTTGGCGCGGCAATGCTCGACCAGGCTGTGCATCTGGCCCATGCCGGTCCCGGCAGCGATCAGCACCAGCGGTCCGTCCGGCAGCTCGGCCAGGTGTGCGTCACCGAATGGCAGTTCGATGCGGGCCATGCCGTTGCGTTGCAACTGCTCGATCAGCTTTACCGCGCTGCTTTCACGTGCCAGCACATGCAGCTCGAGATCGCGACCAGCATGCGGGGCAGACGCCAGCGAGAACGCAGCCTTGTCGGCCCCCTCCCGCTCGATCATCAGGTATTGCCCAGCGTGGTAGCGCGGCGGCTTGCCGGCGGGCGCGCGCAGACGCACGCGCCAGACATCCCCGCCTACCTCGACGCACTCGCTGACGGTGCAGGCCAGCTTGCGCACGGGCAACTCGCCCAAGGCCAGCACGCCATCCCACAGCAGCACGCAATCTTCCAGCGGTTCGGCGATGCAGGTGAACAGTTCACCGTGATCGCGGACCTCACCGTCCTGCCGCACCCGCCCTTCCACCAGCAACGCCGCACACACATGGCAATTGCCGTTGCGACAGCTGCTCGGGCACTCGTAGCCCAGGCGCCGCGCTGCATCCAGAATCCTCTCGCCCGGCTCGATGGACAGCACCGCGCCGGACGGCTGCAAGGTCACCTGCATCAATCTATTCCCAACTGGTCCCACAGCTCATCGATACGGCGGGTGACGGCATCGTCCTTGACGATGACCCGGCCCCATTCGCGTGTAGTCTCGCCCGGCCACTTGTGCGTGGCGTCCAGGCCCATCTTCGACCCCAGGCCCGATACCGGCGACGCGAAGTCGAGGTAGTCGATCGGCGTGTTGTCGATCATCACCGTATCACGCTTGGGATCCATGCGCGTGGTGATGGCCCAGATCACGTCGTTCCAGTCGCGGGCGTTGACGTCGTCGTCGGTGACGATAACGAACTTGGTGTACATGAACTGTCGCAGGAACGACCACACACCCAGCATCACGCGCTTGGCGTGCCCCGGATATTGCTTTTTCATGGTCACTACCGCCATGCGGTAGGAACAGCCTTCCGGCGGCAGGTAGAAATCAACGATCTCGGGGAACTGCTTCTGCAGGATCGGCACGAACACTTCGTTCAGCGCAACGCCCAGGATTGCCGGCTCATCGGGCGGCCGGCCGGTGTAGGTGCTGTGGTAGATCGGCTTTTGTCGATGGGTGATGCGTTCGATGGTGAACACCGGAAAGCTGTCCACCTCGTTGTAGTAGCCGGTGTGGTCGCCGTAAGGGCCTTCCGGGGCCATTTCACCCGGATGGATCACGCCTTCGAGGATGATTTCGGCGGTGGCCGGCACCTGCAGGTCGCTGCCGCGGCACTTGACCAGCTCGGTGCGGTTGCCGCGCAGCAGCCCTGCAAAAGCGTACTCGGAGAGGGTGTCGGGCACCGGCGTCACGGCGCCCAGGATGGTGGCCGGGTCTGCGCCCAGCGCGACGGCCACCGGGAACGGCTGGCCTGGGTGCTTCTCGCACCATTCGCGGTAATCCAGCGCGCCGCCACGATGGCTCAGCCAGCGCATGATGACCTTGTTGCGACCGATGACCTGCTGGCGGTAGATGCCGAGGTTCTGGCGATCCTTGTTCGGCCCGCGAGTCACCGTCAGGCCCCAGGTGATCAGTGGCGCCACGTCACCCGGCCAGCAGTGCTGGATCGGCAACTGGGACAGGTCGACATCCTCACCCTCGACCACCACCTCCTGGCACACCGCGTCCTTGACCACCTTGGGCGCCATGGACACGACTTTCTTGAAGATCGGTAGCTTCGACCAGGCATCCTTCAGGCCCTTCGGCGGCTCGGGCTCCTTGAGGAAGGCCAGCAGCTTGCCGATTTCACGCAGCTCGCCGACCGACTCGGCGCCCATGCCCATGGCCACACGCTCGGGGGTACCGAACAGGTTGCCCAGCACCGGGATGTCGAAGCCGGTGGGCTTCTCGAACAGCAGCGCCGGGCCCTTGGCCCGCAGGGTGCGGTCGCAGACTTCGGTCATTTCCAGGACGGGCGAGATCGGAACCTGGATGCGCTTGAGTTCGCCGCGCTGCTCCAGGCCACGGATAAAGTCGCGCAAATCGCGATACTGCATGCGTGAGCCTCGTGTTGGCTGTATCGGTCGGGGTGCAGAGTGTAGCGCCGATCGGGCTTTGATAGCCAAATGGCAGAATGCAATGCGCTCGTTCGTAGGGCGCATCAATGACTTGGGGCCGCTATGCGGCCCATCGCGGGACAAGCCCGCTCCTACAGGTCTGGCGTGATCCTTGTAGGAGCGGGCTTGTCCCGCGATGGGCTGCGCAGCAGCCCCAATTCGCTGTGCCGACGGAAACGCTTACTTGCGCTTCATCGACAGGAAGAACTCATCGTTGGTCTTGGTCTGCTTGAGCTTGTCGATGAGGAACTCGATGGCCGCCACTTCATCCATCGGGTGCAGCAGCTTGCGCAGGATCCACATGCGCTGCAGCTCGTCGTCGGCAGTCAGCAGCTCTTCGCGGCGGGTACCGGACTTGTTGATGTTGATGGCCGGGAACACGCGCTTTTCAGCAATGCGGCGATCCAGCGGCAGTTCCATGTTGCCGGTACCCTTGAACTCTTCGTAGATGACCTCGTCCATCTTCGAACCGGTCTCGACCAGCGCGGTGGCGATGATGGTCAGCGAGCCGCCTTCCTCGATGTTACGGGCAGCACCGAAGAAACGCTTGGGCTTTTCCAGGGCGTGGGCGTCGACACCACCGGTCAGGACCTTGCCGGAGCTCGGGATCACGGTGTTGTAGGCACGCGCCAGACGGGTGATGGAGTCGAGCAGGATGACCACGTCCTTCTTGTGCTCGACCAGGCGCTTGGCCTTTTCGATCACCATTTCGGCAACCTGCACGTGGCGGGTCGGTGGCTCGTCGAAGGTCGAGGCGACCACTTCGCCGCGCACGGTGCGCTGCATCTCGGTCACTTCTTCCGGGCGCTCGTCGATCAGCAGGACGATCAGGTGGCACTCGGGGTTGTTGCGAGTGATGTTGGCCGCGATGTTCTGCAGCATGATGGTCTTGCCCGCTTTCGGCGGAGCGACGATCAGGCCGCGCTGGCCTTTGCCGATAGGTGCGCACAGGTCGATGACGCGACCGGTGAGGTCTTCGGTGGAGCCGTTACCGGCTTCCATCTTCAGACGATGGTTCGGGAACAGCGGCGTCAGGTTTTCGAACAGGATCTTGTTCTTCGCGTTTTCCGGACGGTCGAAGTTGATGGTGTCGACCTTCAGCAGGGCGAAGTAACGTTCCCCTTCCTTCGGCGGGCGGATCTTGCCGACGATGGTGTCGCCGGTGCGCAGGTTGAAGCGGCGGATCTGGCTGGGCGAGACGTAGATATCGTCAGGGCCGGCCAGATACGAGGCATCTGCCGAACGCAGGAAACCGAATCCATCCTGGAGAATCTCCAGCACGCCGTCACCCGAGATCTCTTCGCCGCTCTTCGCGTGTTTTTTCAACAGGGCGAAAATCACGTCCTGCTTGCGCGAACGGGCCATGTTTTCGATGCCCATCTGTTCGGCCATTTCCAGCAGATCGGTAATCGGCTTTTGCTTGAGTTCTGTCAGGTTCATAAGGGGAGTGACGTAATCATGTAAGAAGGGGGGAGAATTAAGCTTCTGGCTTAATGAGGCCGCGCCGCTAGATTGGCGACAGGATCGCGTACTGATTCGAATTGGGAGTGCGTCGGCGACGGCGTGCGAAGGGCACTGGAGAAGCAGTGCGAGGCCGAATGTAACACTTGCTTTTTTCGGCGTCTAGTGGTTTTGACAGGGGAAATCGAGCCTCGGGGACAAAAAAAGCCCCGCATTTGCGGGGCTCTTTCACATCACAGGTGGGCGTCGAGGAACGCGGCCAGCTGGGACTTGGACAGCGCGCCGACCTTGGTCGCCTCGACGTTGCCGTTCTTGAACAGCATCAGCGTCGGGATACCACGCACGCCGTGCTTGGCCGGGGTTTCCTGGTTGTCGTCGATGTTCAGCTTGGCGACGGTCAGCTTGCCTTCGTAGGTGGAGGCGATTTCGTCCAGGACCGGAGCGATCATCTTGCATGGACCGCACCATTCAGCCCAGTAGTCGACCAGCACCGGGCCTTGAGCCTGCAGCACTTCGGCATCGAAGGTGGCGTCGGTGACGTGTTTGATCAGATCGCTGCTCATGGAGTTCTCCAGGTCGTAAGCATAAAAAACGTTGCCCATCATAGCCGCACCCACGCCCTACAGGAAGCCACGGCCGATTGAGTGTAACTATAGTTGTGCAAGACGCCACGAATCGAAACTGTCATACAAGCGTCATAGGATTTGTCCGAGGCCTTTGTTGATCAGTCATCCAGGCCACCCGCACATTGCCCTGCATCAATCCTCGCCATGTCGCGCGTTGGCGTATGCCCGCGATCATGGCAGGATTGCCGGGTTATCGACCGAGAACATCCAGATCATGCCGCAAACCACCGCGAAGAACCTGTCTCTGATCGCCGCCATCGACCTTGGCTCCAACAGTTTCCACATGGTCGTGGCCAAGGCCCACCATACCGAGATCCGCATTCTCGAACGGCAGGGGGAGAAGGTTCAGCTGGCTGCGGGCATCAGCGAAGATCGCCAGCTCAGCGAAGAAGCCATGCAGCGGGGCCTCGAATGCCTCAAGCGTTTCGCCCAGCTGATCAATGGCATGCCGGCCGGCGCAGTGCGTATCGTCGGCACCAACGCCCTGCGTGAAGCACGCAACCGCAATGACTTCATCCTGCGTGCCGAAGCCATCCTCGGCCATCCGGTCGAGGTCATTTCAGGTCGCGAAGAGGCGCGCCTGATCTACCTGGGCGTGTCGCACACCCTCGCCGACACCCCCGGCAAACGCCTGGTCGCCGACATTGGCGGCGGCAGTACCGAATTCATCATCGGTCAACGTTTCGAGCCACTGCTGCGCGAAAGCCTGCAGATGGGCTGCGTGAGCTTCACCCAGCGCTACTTCCGCGACGGCAAGATCACGCCGGCACGCTACGCCCAGGCCTATACTGCCGCGCGCCTTGAGCTGATGAGCATCGAGAACGCCCTGCACCGCCTGACCTGGGACGAGGCCATCGGCTCATCGGGCACCATCCGCGCCATCGGCGCCGCGATCAAGGCCAACGGCCATGGCAACGGCGAGGTCAATGCCGAAGGCCTGGCCGTGATCAAGCGCAAGCTGTTCAAGCTGGGCGAAGTCGACAAGATCGACTTCGACGGCGTCAAACCGGACCGGCGCACCATTTTCCCTGCGGGGTTGGCGATTCTCGAGGCGATCTTCGACGCCCTCGAACTGCAGCGCATGGACCACTGTGACGGCGCCCTGCGTGAGGGCGTACTGTTCGACCTGCTCGGCCGCCATCATCACGAGGACGTGCGTGAGCGCACACTGAATTCGCTGATGGAGCGCTATCACGTCGATCAAGGCCAGGCCGCGCGCGTGGAGCGCAAGGCGTTGCACGCCTTCGACCAAGTGGCCAAGGCGTGGGATCTGGAAAACGGCAACTGGCGCGACCTGCTGGGCTGGGCGGCGAAGGTGCATGAAGTCGGGCTGGACATCGCCCACTATCACTACCACAAGCACGGCGCCTACCTGATCGAGCACTCCGACCTGTCGGGCTTCTCTCGCGAAGACCAGCAGATGCTGGCCCTGCTGGTACGCGGCCATCGCCGCAACATCCCCAAGGACAAGTTCGCCGAGTTCGGCGATGAAGGCGTCAAGCTGATCCGCCTGTGCGTGCTGCTGCGCTTCGCCATCCTCTTCCACCACATCCGCGGCACCCAGCAAATGCCCAAGGTCGAGCTCAAGGCTGCCGACGACAGCCTGGAAGTGGTGTTCCCTGAGGGCTGGCTGGAGCAGCATCCGCTTACCCAGGCCGACTTCGCCAACGAGGCGGAGTGGCTGGCGCGGGTCGGGTTCGTGCTGAGCGTGCGCTGAGCCCCGACGCTGACCCTATGTAGGCGCGGCCTTGTGCCGCGCCTACAGCGTTTCTAGCGTACGTTCAGCACCGGGTTGCTCAGGCGCTCCAGCAGGGTCGCCTGGGCGCTACGCGGGTTCTGGTTGCCGGTCGGGGTACTGCGCACATAACGACCGTCAGGCTGCAGGGTCCAGGCCTGAGTGTTGTCGGTCAGGTAGCCCTCAAGCTCCTTCTTCACCCGCAGCAGCAACTTCTTGCCCTCCACCGGGAAGCAGGTCTCGACGCGCTTGTCGAGGTTGCGCTCCATCCAGTCGGCGCTGGACAGGTAGATCTGCTCCTCGCCGCCGTTGAGGAAGTAGAACACCCGCGTATGCTCGAGGAAGCGGCCGATGATCGAGCGCACATTGATGTTGTGCGAAACCCCCGGGATGCCCGGACGCAGGCAGCACATGCCACGCACCACCAGGTCGATGCGCACGCCCGACTGGCTCGCCTTGTACAGGGCCTTGATGACCTTGGCATCGGTCAGCGAGTTGAACTTGGCGATGATGTGCGCCGGCTTGCCATCGAGCGCGAACTGCGTCTCGCGGGCGATCATGTCGAGCATGCCCTTCTTGAGGGTGAAGGGCGCATGCAGCAGCTTCTTCATGCGCAGGGTCTTGCCCATGCCGATCAACTGGCTGAACAGCTTGCCGACGTCCTCGGTGAGCGCATCATCGGAGGTCAGCAGGCTGTAGTCGGTGTACAGGCGAGCGTTGCCGGCGTGGTAGTTGCCGGTACCCAGGTGCGCGTAGCGGACGATCTCGCCCTGCTCGCGGCGCAGGATCAGCATCATCTTGGCGTGGGTCTTGAAGCCGACCACGCCATAGATCACCACCGCACCGGCCGCCTGCAGGCGGCTGGCCATCTGCAGGTTGGACTCTTCGTCGAAACGCGCGCGCAGCTCGATCACCGCAGTGACTTCCTTGCCGTTACGCGCGGCATCGACCAACGCGTCGACGATCTCCGAGTTGGCCCCGGAGCGGTACAGGGTCTGGCGCACGGCGAGCACGTGCGGGTCCTTGGCGGCCTGGCGCAGCAGGTCGACCACCGGAGTGAAGGATTCGAACGGGTGCATCAGCAACACATCCTGCTTGCTGATGACGCTGAAAATGTTGTCGGCGTTCTGCAGGATCTTAGGGATCGCCGGGGTGAACGGCGTGTACTGCAGCTCCGGGTGGCTGTCCAGGCTAGTGATGCTGAACAGACGAGTCAGGTTGACCGGGCCATTGACCTGGTAAAGCTCGCTCTCGCTCAGGCTGAACTGCTTGAGCAGGTAGTCGGAGAGGTGCTTAGGACAGGTGTCGGCAACCTCCAGGCGCACGGCGTCGCCGTAGCGGCGCGAGAACAGCTCGCCACGCAGGGCACGAGCAAGGTCGTCGACCTCTTCGGAGTCCAGCGCCAGGTCGGCGTTTCGGGTCAGGCGGAACTGGTAGCAGCCCTTGACCTTCATGCCCTGGAACAGGTCGTCGGCATGGGCGTGGATCATCGACGACAGGAAGACATAGTTGTCGCCGGGGCCGCCAACCTCTTCCGGCACACGGATCACCCGTGGCAGCAGACGCGGCGCCGGAATGATCGCCAGGCCCGAGTCGCGACCGAAGGCATCGACGCCCTCGAGCTCGACGATGAAGTTCAGGCTCTTGTTCACCAGCAGCGGGAACGGGTGGGTCGGGTCGAGGCCGATCGGGGTGATGATCGGGGCGATCTCGTCGCGGAAGTAGCGACGCACCCAGGTCTTGAGCTTGGGCGTCCAGTAGCGGCGGCGGATGAAGCGAATCGCATGCTTCTCCAGCTCCGGTAGCAACACGTCGTTGAGGATCGCGTACTGGCGGTCCACCTCGATGTGTACCAGCTCGCTGATCCGCGCCAGCGCCTGATGCGGCTGCAGGCCGTCGGCGCCGGCCTGTTCCCGGGCGAAATTGATCTGCTTCTTCAGCCCCGCGACGCGGATCTCGAAGAACTCATCGAGGTTGCTGGAGAAGATCAGCAGGAACTTCAGACGCTCAAGCAGCGGGTAGGACTCATCCAGCGCCTGCTCCAGCACGCGGATGTTGAACTGCAGCTGCGAGAGCTCACGATGAATGTACAGGCTGCTGTCGTCCAGGCCCGGCACCGGAATCGCCGGGGCCGGCGCCGGGGCGGCGGCCTCGACGACAGGCGCAGGCTCCGGCTCAGGTGCCGCCGGCAGGTCCGGTGGGGTCTGGACCAGTTCCTCCGGGAGGGCCTTGGCTTCCTTGATCTCGACAGCAGTGAGCACTTCGTTATTCATCTGACGTTCCTGTGAGGGCGTTACTGCCCTCTCAACAATTGAGCGGCACGCACGGCGAAATAGGTGAGGATGCCATCGGCGCCGGCCCGTTTGAAAGCGGTGAGGGATTCGAGAATCACGGCTTCGCTCAGCCAGCCGTTCTGGATGGCCGCCATGTGCATGGCGTATTCGCCGCTGACCTGATACACGAAGGTCGGCACGCGGAATTCGGTTTTGACGCGGTGAACGATGTCCAGGTACGGCATGCCCGGCTTGACCATGACCATGTCAGCGCCCTCGGCGAGGTCGGTGGCCACTTCATGCAGGGCCTCGTCACTGTTGGCCGGATCCATCTGGTAGGAGGCCTTGTTGGCCTTGCCCAGGTTCAGCGCCGAGCCGACCGCATCGCGGAACGGGCCGTAGTAGGCGCTGGCGTACTTGGCGGAGTAGGCCATGATGCGCACGTTCACGTGGCCGGCCAGCTCCAGGGCCTCGCGGATGGCCTGCAGACGACCGTCCATCATGTCGGACGGCGCCACCACCTGGGCACCGGCTTCGGCATGCGACAGCGCCTGACGCACCAGGGCGTCGACGGTGATGTCGTTCTGTACGTAGCCCTCTTCGTCGAGGATGCCATCCTGGCCGTGAGTGGTGAAGGGATCGAGTGCGACGTCGGTGATCACTCCCAGCTCCGGGAAGCGCGCACGCAGGGCGCGGGTGGCACGCTGAGCGATACCGTCCGGGTTCCAGGCTTCGGCACCGTCGAGGGATTTCTTCTCCACCGGGGTCACCGGGAACAGCGCCAGCGCCGGAATCCCCAGCTCGACCCAACCCTGTGCGGCTTCGAGCAGCAGGTCGATCGACAGACGCTCGACGCCCGGCATCGACGGCACTTCCTCGCGACGATTTTCACCGTCCAGCACGAATACCGGCAGGATCAGGTCATCGACGGTCAGGGTGTTCTCGCGAACCAGACGACGGGAGAATTCGTCCCGGCGGTTGCGACGCAGGCGGGTAGCAGGAAACAGGCGGTTGGCGGGGGTAAAGCTCACGGCAGACTCCTGAGCCCGCGCAGGCGGGCTAGCGCGACAGTTATAAGCGTCCATTATGACGCCTAGGTTACAGGGAAGGGCAACCCTGCGACTTGTGGCCGCAGGCATTGTCCTTGTAGGAAATGTTCACGTCGAGACACATTTGGACACTTTCCCCCAGGCGCGCGAAGGGGTAGGCTGCGCGTTCATTTCGCCAGCACCTCAGAAAATGCTTCAACAATTCCTGCAGGATTTCGGCTATTTCGCCCTCTTTCTAGGCACCTTCTTTGAAGGCGAGACCATCCTGGTACTTGCAGGATTCCTCGCGTTCCGTGGATACATGGACATAAGCCTGGTCGTGGTGGTGGCGTTCTTCGGCAGCTATGCCGGTGACCAACTCTGGTATTTCATGGGCCGTCGCCACGGGCGCAAGATCCTTGCGCGCAAACCGCGCTGGCAGGCGATGGGCGACCGCGCGCTGGAGCACATCCGCCGCCACCCCGACATCTGGGTGCTGAGCTTCCGTTTCGTCTATGGCCTGCGCACCGTGATGCCGGTGGCCATCGGCCTGTCCGGCTATCCCCCGCGGCGCTACCTGCTGCTCAACGGTATTGGCGCGGCGATCTGGGCCCTGGCCCTGGGCGCGGCGGCCTATCATTTCGGCGCCATCCTCGAAGGCCTGCTGGGCAACGTGAAGAAATACGAGCTATGGGTGCTCGGCGGCCTGCTGGTGCTGGGCGGGCTGCTCTGGCTGCGCCGACGTTTCCGCAACTTGCGTGCGGAGCGCAAGGCGGCGGCAGAAAGCCAGGCCGCACAGGCTGAACAGGCTGTAGAGCCCGAGCAGGAGCCAGGCCAAGGGCGTGACCGCCCCTAGGCCCAACACCCCCCCCAGATAAAGCGCCGGCCCGTTGGACGCCAGCCGCAGCAGCTCGAGGCGCGCGGCCCAAGGCCGGTTCTCCAGCGCCACCCCAAGCACGAACAAGCCAAACGCCATCAGTGTCCAGCCAAGCACCAGCGCCGCTGGCGGCACGCGCTCGGCCACCTCCATCAGGTAACTCCCCAACCCTGCGTACACGGCGAACTGCAGCGCCACGTACAACTGCTGGGCTCGCCCCAGCGGTATCTCGAACTTGCGAAACTGCGCCAGATCAACCTTGGCCTGTGGATAACCCGCCTCCACATCCGCCGGTCGCCATCCGGTGGGCATGAACCAGATCCGCAGCTTGTCCCACAGACAGCGAGTGCGCCGCGCATCGCGCCAGAGCTGGGCATAGAACTGCAGGTTGGCCCACAGCGGATTCCAGCTCGTCAGCGGCGTGGTCACGCCGAACACCACGGGCTCGCGCGGGTCCTCCTCCTGGAAAGTGCCGAACAGGCGGTCCCAGAGAATGAACACGCCGCCGTAGTTGCGATCCAAGTACAAAGGATTCTGCGCATGGTGAACGCGATGGTTGGACGGCGTGATCAGTACCCATTCGAGCCAGCCCAGCTTGGGCACGTGCCGGGTATGCACCCAGAACTGGTACAGCAGGTTCAGCGATGCCACGGTGACGAATGCCAGCGGCGGCACGCCGACCAGGGCCAGCGGCAGATAGAAGATCCACGAGAAGAGAAAGCCGCTGCTGGTCTGGCGCAGGGCGGTGGTGAGGTTGTACTCCTCGCTCTGGTGATGCACCGAATGCGCCGCCCACAACACGTTGCGTTCATGGCCGAGGCGGTGCAGCCAGTAGTAGCAGAAGTCGTAGAGCACGAACGCCAGCAACCAGACCCAGAGCGCACCGTCCGGCAGGCGCAGCAGGGCCAGGTGCTCCCAGGCCAGCGCGTAGCTTACAAGCCCGACGCCCTTGGTCAGCAGCCCCGTGCTGGTCGACAGCGCCCCAGTGCTCAGGCTGTTGATCGAATCGGCCAGGCGATAGTTGCGCTGCCCGCGCAGCCGGTCGGCGACCAGCTCCACAGCAATCAGCACGAAGAAGAACGGCACGGCCAGCAGAATCAGGTCCATGGTGACGATCCCAAGCGTTATCCACAGAGATTAGGCTGCGTCGGGCACAACCCTTATGGCCACATCTGCCAAACTAGAGGACATTTAGCGCCTCGACACTGGAGTAATGAGCATGACGAAAAAGGTAGCGGTGATTCTTTCCGGCTGTGGCGTGTATGACGGCGCCGAAATCCACGAAAGCGTGATCACCCTGCTGCGCCTCGACCAGCGCGGCGCCCAGGTGCAGTGTTTCGCGCCGAACATCGCGCAGATGCACGTGATCAACCACCTGACCGGCGAAGAAATGTCCGAGTCGCGCAATGTACTGGTGGAGTCGGCGCGCATCGCCCGCGGTGAAGTGAAGGATATTCGCGAAGCCAAGGCCGAGGACTTCGACGCGCTGATCGTCCCTGGCGGCTTTGGCGCTGCCAAGAACCTGTCCAATTTCGCCGTCGAAGGGACCAGTTGCAGCGTGAACCCCGAGGTACTGGCACTGGCCGAGGCCTTCGCCGCGGCGTGCAAGCCGGTCGGCCTGATCTGCATCTCGCCGGCGTTGGCCGCGAAGATCTACGGCCCAGGCGTGGTCTGCACCATCGGCAACGATGCCGACACCAGCGCAGCCGTGGTGAAGATGGGCGGCACCCATGAAGAATGCGATGTGCATGACATCGTCGAAGACACCCAGCGCAAGCTGGTGACCACCCCGGCCTACATGCTGGCCAAGTCGATCAGCGAAGCGGCGGGTGGGATCTACAAACTGGTGGACCGGGTGCTGGAGCTGACTCACGAGAAGGACTGAAGCGCATCAGGGCGGGCCTTTTCGCGGCCAAGGCCGTGAAAAGGTCAACGCGTCAACCGCGTGAGGATCCGATCCAGCGAATTGGCAAACGCCTGCTTCTCCCGCTCGCCATAGGGCGCCTGCCCGCCGCCGACCTGCCCCTGTTCACGCAACTCGGTGAACAGGTTGCGCACCGCCAGCCGATCCCCCATGTTGCGCTCGTCGAACTCGCGACCACGTGGGTCCAGCGCCGCCACACCCTTCTTGATCAGACGATCGGCCAGCGGTACGTCGCTGCAGATCACCAGCTCGCCGGGCTCTGCATGCTCCACCAGGTAGTCGTCGGCGGCATCCATGCCGCTGGGCACCACGATCAGCCGCACGATCGCGAAGGCCGGTTTGGCCACGGCCTGGCCGGCCACCATCACCACTTCCAGCTTGCGCTTGAGGGCGAATTTGACGATCAGGTCCTTGGCCGCCTTGGGGCAGGCGTCGGCGTCGATCCATATGCGCATGACGATGTTTCCGTAATTCGAAAAGAAATAGTGTGCCAGCCCCGGCCTCAGTTCGCTGCAGCCCTGCGTTTTTCGGCAATGCGCGAGCGTCCGTAAAGCACCACGATAGCCAGCAATGCCGCCGCCTGCGCACTCAGCGAATAGGCGTCGGCATGAATCCCCAGCCAATCGAACTCGAAGAACGGCACCGGTCGCGTGCCCAGTACCCCAGCTTCCTGCAGCGCCTTGACGCCGTGCCCGGCGAACACCACCGACAGCGCGCACAACAATGCAGCGTTAATGCTGAAGAACAGCGACAGCGGCAGCTTCGCCGATCCACGCAGGATCACCCAGGCCAACCCCACCAGCAACACCAGCGCGGTAGCGCCACCGGCCAGCACCGCCTGGTGCCCGGCAGGCCCGGCCTGCAGCCACAGGGTTTCGTAGAACAGAATCACCTCGAACAGCTCGCGGTACACCGAGAAAAACGCCAGCATGGCAAAGCCGAAGCGCCCGCCACCACTGAGCAGGCTGCTCTTGATGTAGTCCTGCCAGGCTGCGGCGTGGCGCCGGTCATGCATCCAGACCCCCAGCCACAGCACCATGACCGCAGCGAACAGTGCCGTGCAGCCCTCGAGCAACTCGCGCTGGGCGCCGCCGACATCGATCACGTAGGCCGCCAGTGCCCAGGTGGCGAAACCTGCCACCAATGCCAGGCCCCAGCCAATGTTGACGCTGCGTACCGCCGACTGCTGCCCGGTATTGCGCAGGAAGGCGAGGATCGCCGCCAGCACCAGGATCGCCTCCAGGCCCTCGCGCAGCAGGATCAGCAGCCCGGAGATGTAGCTCAACGACCAACTCAGACCATCGCTGCCCAGCAGTTTCGCCGCCTGCTCCAGCTTGACCTTGGCCTCGGCCAGCCGCTGCGCAGCCTGCTCGGCGGGCAGACCATCCTGCAGCGACTGCCGGTAGGCCATCAACGACTTCTCGGTATCCTTGCGCACCTGCGCGTCGATGTTGTCGAGCGAGCTCTCCACCAGCTCGAAGCCTTCGAGATATGCGGCCACCGACAGGTCGTAGGCCTGGTCGTGATCGCCCTCGCGGTAGGCCGCCAGGCTCTTGTCCAGGGTGCTGGAGGTGTATTCGAGCAACTGTGCCGGGCCACGCTTGACCTGCGGTGGCTGGGCGCGCTGGGCACGGAATGCGGCAACGGCGTCGGCACCTTCATTGGCGGCGACTTCGGCCGGGGTCTGGCGGGCCAGGTCGGCGATGTTCCAGGTTTTGTCGCCCTTGGCCGCCTGCGGGTCGGCGGTGAAGCTGGCAATGTAGGCGGCCACGTCCCAGCGCTGGCGTTCGTCGAGCTGGTCGGCGAACGACGGCATCTCGGTGCCCTCGATACCCAGGCCGAGGGTGTTGTACAGGTCGAACAGGCTCAGCTGGTCAAGCCGCTGGGCGTCGCGCAGGTTGGCCGGCGCAGGCTCCAGGCCGACACCCGCCGGGCCGTCCCCGGCACCGGTGTCACCGTGGCAGATCGAGCAGTTCTGCGCGTACAACGCAGCACCACGTGCCGGATCCGGCGTGATCACCGGCGCCTGGCTGACCTCATAGGCCACCGCCAGCCGCGCGCCCAACTGCCGAGCCTGGTGCGCCACGGCGCCACCGTCCTGGCGTTGCTCGATGGCCTGACGCAGTACCTGCACACCCTGCTCGAGGGCGTCGCGCTCGGGGTTGGCCGGCAAGCCCTTGAGCAGCTCTGCAAGCAACCCGCTGAACTCCTGCTGTTCGCGGTATTCACCCTCATCCACCACCTTGCCGTCATGCACGGTCGGTGGGTAGTCGGCACCGATATAGTCCAGCAGGTGCAACGCCTTGGTGGCGTCGGCAGGGGCTTCGGCCTGCGCCAGGGTGCTGCAGAGCGCCAGCACCGAGCCGAGCAACAAGGCCGGCAACCAGGCGAGTGGACGGGAACGGGGAATCATGGGAGATCTCGACGGGAATACGAAAGCGAACATTGTTCACTTCCACTGCGTCTTGCTCAAGGTTCGCGGGCGGATTTGTTGAAAAATCTTGCAACGAATACGCCCTGATCGGCGCGCCTAAGGCGCTTCCAAAATCTCCACCTCAGGCAAATCCATCGCCGCCGCTTCCTCCTGCAAGAAGGCGCTCAATCGCCGCAACCGCTCGCCCCCCGGCCGGGTGCGCGGCCACACCAAGTAATAGTCCAGGCCGCTGGCCACCGCCGTCGGCCATGGCAGGCTCAGGCGCCCCTGGGCAACGTCTTCGGCGACCATCAGCAGGTCCCCCATCGACACCCCATAACCCCGGGCTGCGGCGATCATGCCCAGCTCCAGGGTGTCGAACACCTGCCCGCCCTTGAGCGACACCGTTTCGCTCAGGCCCATGCGCGCCAGCCAACTGCGCCAGTCGCGACGATCGGGCGTCGGGTGCAACAGTTCGACACTGGCCAGCCTGCGCGCATCCCACGGTGCTTCGGCCTGCAGGTCCGGAGCGCCAACCGGGATCAGCAGCTCGGCGAACAGCCGACGCACCTCCCAGTCCACCGGAAAGTTGCCGTCGCTGAGCAGCACGGCGCAATCGAAAGGCTCTTGATTGAAATCCACATGGTCGACGTCCATCCAGGCGCTGGTCAGTTGCACCTCGTTGCCCGGCTGCAGGTGGCGAAAGCGGCTCAGGCGCGCCAGCAGCCAGCGCATGGTCAAGGTCGAGGGGGCTTTCATGCGCAGGATGTCGTCTTCGCCGCGCAAGGTATTGCAGGCCCGCTCCAGTGACGAGAAACCGTCGCGCACACCGGGCAACAGCATCCGCGCCGCCTCGGTGGGCTGCAGATTACGACCGTTGCGCACGAACAGGCGGCAGCCGAAGTGATCTTCAAGCGTGCGGATGTGGCGGCTGACCGCGCTCTGGGTGATGGACAGCTCCTCACCGGCGCGGGTGAAGGAGCTCAGCCGCGCGGCGGCTTCAAATGCGCGCAGGGCATACAGCGGTGGTAGCTGACGAGACATGAGACACCTGTCATACGGGCGCATGAGGCAATTCGGCAGAAGCATACATTCATGAGTTGAACTCATGCCAATGATCGCTTTTATCTTTTTGTGCAATGTTGACCGAAGCCTCAGAATCGTGAGCTCTTTCTGTAGGACCCACACCCAAGGACTTCGCCCCATGCATGTCGCGCCCACCACCGAACTCAAGGCTCTGCTGCGCCTGGCCGGCCCCCTGGTCGCCTCGCAATTGGCGCACATGCTGATGGTGCTCACCGACACCCTGATGATGGCGCGCATCAGTCCACAGGCGCTGGCCGGGGGCGGCCTGGGCGCGGCGAGCTACTCCTTCGTGTCGATCTTCTGCCTGGGCGTGATCGCCGCGGTCGGCACCCTGGTGGCCTTCCGCAAAGGCGCAGGTGACACAGCCGGTGCCACGCGCCTGGCGCAGAACGGCCTGTGGTTGGCCTGGGGCCTGGCGCTGGGCGCGGCCCTGGTGTTGTGGAACCTCAAACCTTTGTTGCTGCTGTTCGGCCAGCGTCCCGACAACGTCGACATGGCCATGCAGTTCCTCACCCTGCTACCCCTGGCGCTGCCCGGCTACCTGACCTTCATGGCCCTGCGCGGCTTCACCAGCGCACTGGGCCATTCGACCCCGGTGATGGTCATCAGCCTGGTGGGCACGGTACTCAACTATCTGTTCAACCACGCGTTGATCGAAGGCATGTTCGGCCTGCCCAAGCTGGGCCTCATGGGCATCGGCCTGGTCACTGCCGTGGTGTCGCTGGGCATGGCCATCGCCCTGGCTCTATACATCCACTGGCACCGTGCATACGACGCCTATCCGCTGCGCAAGGGCCTGTCACACCCATCGCTCGATGCACTGCGCGAGTTGTGGCGGCTGGGCCTGCCGATCGGCGGTACCTACATCGTCGAAGTCGGCCTGTTCGCCTTCGCCGCCCTGTGCATGGGTGTGCTGGGCGATACCGAGCTGGCCGCCCACCAGATCGCCCTGCCGATCATTTCCGCAGCGTTCATGGTGCCGACCGGGCTGTCCTATGCGGTGACCATGCGAGTCGGGCTGTACTACGGCGCAGGCAACCTGCTCGCCGCGCGCAGCGCCGGGCGCATCGGGATCGGCCTGGGCGCGGTGGTGATGTTCACCTTCGCGGTGCTGTTCTGGCTGTTCCCGGAGACCTTCGTGGGGCTGCTGGTCGATCGCAATGACCCAGCGTTCGCCGCCATCTTCGCGCTCGCCGTGCAGCTGGTGATGGTGGCCGCCTGGTTCGAGCTGTTCGACGGCACGCAGACCATCGCCATGGGCTCGATCCGCGGCCTGAAGGACGCCAAGACCACGTTCGTGATCGGTCTGCTGTGCTACTGGCTGGTGGGCGCGCCATGCGCCTGGGTGTTCGCCTTCACGCTCGGCGGGGGTGCGGTGGGTATCTGGTGGGGCTTGGCGCTGGGGCTGGCGTGTGCGGCGGTGGCGCTGACGCTGGCGTTCGAATGGCGGATGAAGCGCTTGCTGGGCAAGGCGGCCGTGGGGGCGGCGGTTTCGGCCTGAAATCAGTGGCGGCCCTATCGCGGGCCGCTACCGGCTAAACACTCACCAACTGCGGCTTGGCCGCCTGGAACAGGTAGACGATCAGCTCATCGATCGGCAGCGGCCGACTGACCAGGAACCCTTGCACCTGGTCGCAACCGAAATCACGCAGCAGACCCAGTTGCTCATCGCTTTCCACCCCTTCGGCCACCACTTCCAGGTTGAGGTTGTGCGCCAGGTTGATCATCGCGTGCACCAACTTGCGGTTTTCTTCGCGCTGCTCCATGCCGGCGACGAAGCTGCGATCGACCTTGAGCAAAGTGATGGGCAGGCTGTTCAAGTGCACGAACGACGAAAAACCAGTGCCGAAGTCATCCAGCGAGAAACGCACACCCAGGCGCCCCAATGCATCCATGGTCTGGCGCACCACTTCATTGCGGCGCATCACCGCGGTCTCGGTCAGCTCGAACTCCAGCCAACGCGCATCGACGCCGTGTTCGACGATCAGCCGGCTCAGGGTCGCCAACAGCTGGCTGTCCTGGAACTGGCGGAAGCTCAGGTTCACCGCCATGTGCAGCGGCGCCAGGCCGTGCTCGCCCAGGGCCTGCATGTCACGCAGGGCGCGGGAGATCACCCAGTAGCCCAGCGGTACGATCAGCCCGCTCTGCTCGGCGAGCGGCACGAATTCGCTGGGCGGCAGCAGACCACGCTCGGCATGCCGCCAGCGCACCAGTGCCTCGAGGCCGACGATGGTGCCGTCCTTGAGGTTCAAGCGTGGCTGGTAGTGCAGTTCAAGCTCGTCACGACGCAGGGCCCGACGCAGCTCGCTTTCCAGGTCGGCGAGGCTGCGGGCGTTGCTGTTTATCCGCTCGTTGAACACGTGATACGTGCAGCCTTGGCTGCCCTTGGCCTGGCGCATGGCGATATGCGCATGCCACATCAACGGATCGGCGCCCGCTTGCGCACGGGCATGGGCCAGGCCCAGGCTGCAGCCAAGCAGCAGGCTTTCGCCATCGATCCAGTACGGCTCGGCCAGGGCTTCGACGATACGCTCGGCGGTGCGCTCGGCGCGGCTGGGGTCGCGGCGGGTGTCGATCAGCAGCGCGAACTCATCGCTGCCCAGGCGCGCCAACTGATCACCGGCCTCCAGCTGCTGCTTGAGTCGGTTGACCACCTGCAGGATCAGGCGATCACCGCCCTGGTGCCCCAGGGCGTCGTTGACGTGACGGAAGTTGTCCAGGTCCAGGTGACCGAGGGCCAGGCCGCGGCCTGCGTTCTCCGCCAGGCGTGCGCTGAGCAGTGCCTGGAAGCCCTGGCGATTGGCGATGCCGGTGAGCGGGTCCTGCTCGGCCAGGCGTTGCAAGGTGGCAACCAGCACACCGCGTTCACGCACATGACGCAACGAGCGGCGCAGCGCATCACTGCTCAGCTGCCCACGCACCAGCCAGTCACTCACGCCCACCGGAGGCGTCTCGGGCTCGTGCTCCAGCAGCAGGATGGTCGGCAGGTCGCAGCGTCCGGGTGTCGGCTGCAGGTCGGGCGTGGCCAGTACCACGGCCTGGCGATCGTGAACGAACAGGCTGTCCACCGCCTCCCAGTTCGGCGCAGTCAACAGTACCGCGCTGCCAGCCAGCGGCTGGACACATTCGCGCAGCAACGCAGCCCATTCCGGCTCATCGGCCAACAGCAGCAAGCGCAACGGTTCGACGGGCGTGGACAAGCGGGCTCCTTAGGGCTCGAACAGTGTGACCGAGGATGTGCCGTATCCTAACCGACAAGTGGAAATGATTCTCACTTTTATATGTGGCGTTCCCTGCCCCGCATCTCGACGGATTTTGCCGTGCATCCTGCGCGAAAGTCGCAACGCCCGCAAATCTGAATGGTGCGCTGCATCACACTGTCAGACGGTCGCGCCATAACCGACCCATGCCTGCTAGAATGCGCGGCTATTTTCTGGTTACTCCCGGTTTCTAGCATGTCCCGACTCAATCCCCGGCAACAGGAAGCCCGAGACTACGTCGGCGGCCCTCTATTGGTGCTCGCCGGTGCAGGCTCCGGCAAGACCAGCGTGATCACGCGCAAGATTGCCCACCTCATCCAGAACTGCGGCATCCGTGCCCAGTACATCGTCGCCATGACCTTCACCAACACGGCCGCGCGCGAGATGAAGGAGCGGGTCGGCACCCTGCTGCGCCCGGGCGAAGGCCGGGGCCTGACGGTGTGCACCTTCCACAACCTGGGCCTGAACATCATCCGCCGGGAACACCAGCGCCTGGGCTACAAGCCGGGCTTCTCGATCTTCGACGAGTCCGACATCA
>NZ_JAYFUI010000100.1:21965-27011 GCF_034961125.1 Pseudomonas machongensis
CAGGAAGCCCGAGACTACGTCGGCGGCCCTCTATTGGTGCTCGCCGGTGCAGGCTCCGGCAAGACCAGCGTGATCACGCGCAAGATTGCCCACCTCATCCAGAACTGCGGCATCCGTGCCCAGTACATCGTCGCCATGACCTTCACCAACAAGGCCGCGCGCGAGATGAAGGAGCGGGTCGGCACCCTGCTGCGCCCGGGCGAAGGCCGGGGCCTGACGGTGTGCACCTTCCACAACCTGGGCCTGAACATCATCCGCCGGGAACACCAGCGCCTGGGCTACAAGCCGGGCTTCTCGATCTTCGACGAGTCCGACATCAAGGCGCTGCTGTCGGACATCATGCAGAAGGAATATTCCGGCGACGACGGGCTGGACGAGATCAAGAACATGATCGGCTCGTGGAAGAACGACCTGATCCTGCCCGCCGAAGCCCTGGAAAAAGCGCGTAACCCACGCGAGCAGACCGCCGCCATCGTCTACACCCACTACCAGCGCACGCTCAAGGCCTACAACGCGGTGGACTTCGACGACCTGATCCTGCTGCCGGTCAAGCTGTTCCAGGAGCACACCGACGTGCTGGAACGCTGGCAGAACCGCGTGCGCTACCTGCTGGTCGACGAATACCAGGACACCAACGCCAGCCAGTACCTGCTGGTGAAGATGCTCATCGGCATGCGCAACCAGTTCACCGTGGTGGGCGACGACGACCAGTCGATATACGCCTGGCGTGGCGCGCGCCCGGAAAACCTGATGCTGCTCAAGGAGGATTATCCCTCCCTGAAAGTGGTGATGCTCGAGCAGAACTACCGCTCCACCAGCCGCATCCTGCGCTGCGCCAACGTGCTGATCGCCAACAACCCCCACGACTTCGAGAAGCAGCTGTGGAGCGAGATGGGCGTGGGCGACGAAATCCGCGTGATCCGCTGCAAGAACGAGGAAGCCGAGGCCGAGCGCGTGGCCATGGAAATCCTCACCTTGCACCTGCGCACCAACCGCCCGTACAGCGACTTCGCCATCCTCTACCGCGGCAACTACCAGGCCAAGCTGATCGAGTTGAAGCTGCAGCACCACCAGGTGCCCTATCGCCTCTCGGGCGGCAACAGCTTCTTCGGTCGCCAGGAGGTCAAAGACCTCATGGCCTACCTGCGCCTGCTGGTCAACCCGGACGACGACAACGCCTACCTGCGGGTGATCAACGTGCCGCGCCGCGAGATCGGCTCGACCACGCTCGAAAAGCTCGGCAACTACGCCACCGAGCGCGGTGTGTCGATGTACGCGGCAAGCGAGGAGCTGGGCCTGGGCGAGCACCTCGATGCGCGCTACACCGAGCGCCTGCAGCGCTTCAAACACTGGCTCGACGGCGTGCGCCACAAGGTTGCCCTGGAAGACCCGATCGCTGCGCTGCACGAGATGGTCAAGGACATCGACTACGAAAACTGGATCCGCCAGAACACCGCCAGCGACAAGGCGGCGGATTTCCGCATCGGCAACGTCTGGTTCCTGATCGATGCGCTGAAGAACACCCTCGAGAAGGACGAAGAGGGTGACATGACCATCGAGGACGCCATCGGCAAGCTGGTGCTGCGCGACATGCTCGAGCGCCAGCAGGAAGAGGAAGAAAACGCCGAGGGTGTGCAGATGATGACCCTGCACGCCTCCAAGGGCCTGGAGTTCCCCTACGTATTCATCATGGGCATGGAGGAGGAAATCCTCCCCCACCGCTCGAGCATCGAAGCCGACACCATCGAGGAAGAACGCCGCCTGGCCTACGTGGGCATCACCCGCGCCCGTCAGACCCTGGCCTTCACCTTCGCCGCCAAGCGCAAGCAGTACGGCGAGATCATCGACTGCACGCCCAGCCGGTTCCTGGATGAACTGCCGCCGGACGACCTGGCCTGGGAAGGCCTGGAGGATGCGCCTGTGGAGGTGAAGGCGGCGCGAGGCAATAACGCGCTGGCCGACATCCGGGCCATGCTCAAACGCTGACCAACCATTACTCTTTAAACCTTTGCCGCGACCTTCTGGATGCGGCCACCTTTGCTACATCGAGGAATACACAGTGGAAGCACTGCAGCAGAAGATTCGCGAAGAAGGCATCGTGCTTTCCGATCAGGTTCTCAAAGTCGACGCGTTTCTCAACCACCAGATCGACCCTGCGCTGATGCAACTGATCGGTGACGAGTTCGCCCGCCTGTTCGCAGACTCGGGCGTGACCAAGATCGTCACCATCGAAGCGTCGGGCATCGCCCCGGCGGTGATGACCGGCCTGAAGCTGGGCGTGCCGGTGATCTTCGCCCGCAAGCATCAGTCGCTGACCCTGACCGAGAACCTGCTGACCGCTTCGGTGTATTCCTTCACCAAGCAGACCGAGAACACCGTGGCCATCTCGCCGCGTCACCTCAACAGCAGTGATCGCGTGCTGGTGATCGATGACTTCCTGGCCAACGGCAAGGCTTCCCAGGCGCTGATTTCGATCATCAAGCAGGCCGGCGCCACCGTGGCGGGCCTGGGGATCGTCATCGAGAAGTCGTTCCAGGGCGGCCGCGCCGAGCTGGACAGCCAAGGCTATCGCGTCGAATCGCTGGCTCGGGTGAAGTCGCTGGAAGGTGGGGTCGTGACCTTCATCGAATAAGGCCGCTACGCGAGCTCTGTGGGAGCGGGTTTACCCGCTCCCACAGGGGCCAGCATGTCCGAGCGTTTATTTTGCAGCCTGCAACCCCGCCAGCAGCAACCGCTGGTACAGCTCCTCCTTCAGCCCCTGCGGTTCACTCAGCCCCATCCGCACCAGATGCGCCGTATAGGCCTGAGGTTCTGGCGCATCCAGCGCCGCCTTCCCCAGCTCCAGCACCTCGCTCAGCTTGAACTTGCTCTTGAGCCAGTTCAGAGCCCGCAGCAGGTCCTGCTCCTCAGGCGTGAAGTCGCTGCCCAGCGGGTACTCGGGGAACAACCCCGCATGCCGCGCCCTGATCGCTTCCAGGCGCTCGGGCGTGTTGTCGGTGAAGCGTGCCGATAGCTCGAAGTCCCGCGCCAGCTTGCCGGCCTTCTTGGCCTGCTCCATCAAAGGTTTCTGAAAACGTGAGTCACTGATTGCCAGCAACCGTGCGATCACCTCGCTGTCGGTCTGCCCACGCAGGTCGGCGATGCCGTATTCGGTGATCACGATGTCACGCAGGTGCCGGGGAATGGTGCAATGGCCGTACTGCCAGAACACATTCGACGTCACCTCGCCACCCGCCTCGCGCCAGCTACGCAGCAGCAGGATCGAGCGCCCGCCCTCCAGTGCATGGCCCTGGGCGACGAAGTTGTACTGCCCGCCCACACCGCTGAGCACCCGGCCATCTTCCAGCTGATCGGCCACCCCGGCACCGAGCAGGGTCATGCCAAACAC
Organism: Pseudomonas machongensis; assembly: GCF_034961125.1. Classification (NCBI taxonomy): domain Bacteria; kingdom Pseudomonadati; phylum Pseudomonadota; class Gammaproteobacteria; order Pseudomonadales; family Pseudomonadaceae; genus Pseudomonas; species Pseudomonas machongensis. Next base: position 25,354 of record NZ_JAYFUI010000100.1, read on the forward strand.
CGTGTTGACGAAGCGCGCATCGCGGCGCTGGCGACGCTTGAGTGCTTCGTCGCCATACAGCTCGTTAATGAAGCTGATGGCGGTCATGGCGAAGCGTTTGCGCTGCTCGAGAGGCATCTGCCGCAAGCGCTGGTAGAAATCCGCGGTGCCGAGAAAGAACCCGCCATGCACCAGCACGCCCTGCTCGTCGGCCGGGCGCCGCACCACGCCTGCTTCGGCCAGGGCCAGCAGGCCGTTGACGAACATCTCGCTGCAGCCGTAGAGCCCCTGGGCAAAGGCATCCATACCACCTTCACGCTCGATCAGCGTTTTCCAGGGGTTCAGGTCCAGGTCTTCGAGCAGCGCGCGGTAGGCGTCGTTGTCGTCCTGGCGCGCGAGCAGCGCTGCGGCCACGGCATCGCCCATGGCGCCGATGCCGATCTGCAGGGTGCCGCCATCACGCACCAGGGTGCTGGCGTACAGGCCGATGCAGTGGTCCTGGAGGGTGACCGGCATGTTCGGGGTGCAGAACAGTCGACGCTGCTCGGGGGTATCGATCAGCAGGTCGAAATCCTGTGCAGGCAGTTCGGCGTCACCCGGCATGTAGGGCAGCTCGGCATGCACCTGGCCGAGCATGAGGATGGTTTCGCCTGCGGCACGGCGCTTGGCGATCATCGGCAGCAGGTCGAGGGTAATGTCGGGATTGCAGGCCAGGCTCAGGTGATCCGGACGCTCGGGCGTGGCGGCAACGATCTGGGCGATGAGGTTCAAGCCCTTGGCGTTGATATCGCGCGCAGCGTGGCTGTAGTTGCTACTGACGTAGTCCTGCTGGGCGGTCTCGCTGTGCAGCAGCGAACCGGGCTGCATGAAGAACTGTTCGACACGGATGTTGGCCGGGAGGGTGTCGTTGCGCAGGTCGGCGAGGTAGTCGAGCTCTTCGTAATCGGCGAAGACGCGCTCGACGAAGGGTTCGAGGAAGCGCCGCTGCAGGCCGTCACCTAGCGGCGGTCGGCCCAGGCTGAGGGCGGTGTAGATTGTCAGGCGCCGCTCGGGCAGGCTGCGGATGCGGGCATAGAGTGCGTTGACGAAGGCATTGGGTTTGCCCAGGCCCAGGGGCAGGCCCATGTGGATATGCGCCGGGAGGCGGGCCAGGACCTGGTCGACGGCCTGGTCGATCGAGCAGCGGTGGGGCATCGGGGGCTCCTGTGGCTTTGTGGGGGCTTGCAGGCTGTGACCATTACCCTGGCTGATTTGCTGACCAGACCGGCCCTTTCGCGGGCAAGCCCGCTCCTACAGGTTGTGACCATTGCCCTGGCTGATTTGCTGAACAGGCCGGCCCTTTCGCGGGCAAGCCCGCTCCTATAGGTTGTGACCATTACCCTAGCTGATTGGCTGACCGGGCCGACCTTTTCCCGGGACCGGCACCTACCCATAAATGCAAAAGCCCGCCATCAATGGCGGGCTTTATGCAAATCCAGTCCGGTCTACAGCCCGGACATCTTCTTGATCGCACCCTTGAGCTCCTCATCCGAGCAGTCGGCGCAGGTGCCCTTGGGCGGCATGGCGTTGATGCCGGTGATGGCCTTGGCCAGAATCCCGTCGAGGCCGCCCTGGTGATCGGCGCGCTCTTTCCAGGCCGCCGTGTCGCCGATCTTCGGCGCATTCAGCAGGCCCGTGCC
>NZ_JAYFUI010000101.1:0-20852 GCF_034961125.1 Pseudomonas machongensis
TCATCAATCCAACTACGACCTGTTCATCCTCGGCCAGGTGGTTCCACGGCGTACGGTCGCCATCGGCAAGAAGAGCCTGGGCTGGATTCCGTTGTTCGGCCAATTGTTCTGGCTAGGCGGCAACGTACTGGTGGACCGCAAGAATGCCTACCAGGCGCGCAAGGCGATGCGACTGACCACGCGGATCCTGCGCGACGACACCTCGATCTGGATCTTCCCCGAAGGCACACGCAATCCGACTGAACATCTGCTGGCGTTCAAGAAAGGCGCGTTCCACATGGCGGTCGAGGCCGGCGTGCCGATCGTGCCGGTATGCGTCAGCCGCTACGCCAAACGCCTGAGCCTCAACAGTTGGCGACAGCGCACGGTGATCGTCCGCTCCTTGCCACCGATCGCCACCCATGGCCTGGGGCAGCAGGACGTGCCGGCGCTGATGGAGCAATGCCGACTGCAGATGCAGCAGTGCATCGATCGTATGGAGCGGGAGTTGCCGCAGGCCTGAGCCGCCAGCTTGCTCTACGCCGCAGCACGGCCCAAGCTGTCGGGGTGTCCAACCGAAGAAGCAGGCAACCATGGGTCGAGTCGTCGCAGCGGCGGTGTACAGCGCCGGGAGAAAGGTCACCAACATCAGCCTCGACGAGGGCAGCGAATGGGCACGCAAGCCTGGGCACTTCGTCTGGATAGGCCTGGAGGAGCCCAACGCCCAGGAGCTGGCCAACCTGCAGCGCCAGTTCGGCCTGCACGAACTGGCCATCGAGGACGCGCTGGAGAAGCACAGCCGCCCCAAGCTCGAAACCTTCGGCGACGCGCTGTTCATCGTCACCTATTCGCCGGTGCGCCATGAGGGCAAGCTGGAGTTCATCGAGACCCACATCTTTGCGGGCAACGGCTACATCATCACCTGCCGCAACGGCCATTCGAAATCCTACGCCCTGGTACGTCAGCGCTGCGAAGCGCGGCCGCTGCTGCTCGAGCATGGCGAGGACTTCGTGCTCTACGCCCTGCTCGACTTCGTCACCGAAAACTACCAGCCCGTCAGCGAGGCGATCCATGGCGAGATCGAGGAGCTGGAGCAAAGCGTGCTCAGCGGCTCACTGCAAGAGCAGGACATCCGCCGCCTGCACAGCTTGCGTCGCGATATCCTGCGCCTGCGCCGCTACGTGGCGCCGATGGTGGAGATAGGCGAAGAGCTGCAGCGCCTGAGCTTTCCGTTCATCGACAAGAACATGCGCCCGTACTTTCGCGACGTGCAGATCCACGTCACGCGGCAGATGGAGGACCTTGTCGGCATCCGCGACATCGCCAGCCAGACCATCGAGATCGGCATGCTGCTGGAGTCGTCACGCCAGAGCATCGTGCAGCGCAAGTTCGCTGCGTGGGCGGCGATACTCGCCTTCCCCACGGCCATTGCCGGGATCTACGGAATGAACTTCCAGAACATGCCGGAGCTGGGCTGGCACTACGGGTACTTTGCGGTGCTGGGCGTGATCGGGGCGGGATGTGCAGGGCTGTATGCGAGCTTCAAGCGCTCGGGATGGTTGTAACGGGCTAGCTAGCGAGTCGTTCTTTTCGGGGCGGCGCCATACAAGCCCGCGAAAAGAACGACGCAGTGGCAGGCTCAGGCCGCGCTCTGCTTGCCCTTGCGCGGTTGCTGGACGAACCGCAGCATCCACTCGCCCACCAGATCGCCCTGATGCTCGGTGGCCAGGCTCGCCACCGCCTGGTGATACACCTCATCCCCCAGAACGTCCTGGCGCGCATCGAGCAGCGCACGGGAATAGTCGTGGACAAACTCCGGATGCCCCTGGAAGCACAGCACCTGGTCACCCACGTGATAGGCCGCATTCGGGCAGAAATCGCTGGAGGCGATCAGGGTTGCGCCTTCAGGCAACGCGGTCACCTGGTCCTGATGGCTGATCAGCAGGGTCAGTTCGGTCACCTCAGGGTCCATCCATGGCGCGTGGGCCGCCAGGCTGTAGCGGTGGATACCCAGACCCCAGCCGCGATCGGCGCGCTCGGCCTTGCCGCCCAGCACCAGCGCCAGCACCTGGTGACCAAAACAGACCCCCAGCAGCTTCTCGCCCCGCTCATAAAGCTTGAGCAGGTAGGCCTTGAGGGTCTGGATCCAGGGATCGGTACCGAACGAGTCGGCCTTGCTGCCGGTCACAAGGTAGGCATCGAAGGTTTCACCTTCGGGCGGATACTCGCCGTTCATCACGTTGAAGACGCGAAACTCGGCGGCGATCGGCTGACGCGAGAACAGCTGCTCGAACATCCTTCCGTAGCCCTGGTACTGCGCGGTCAACTCCGGTCGCAGGACATCGGTTTCAAGGATGCAGATGCGTAACGACATAGGGATAGTCCTGAACGACATGTGGTGGAATCTGATGTAGAGACTGACGCGAAAGACACGTACAAGCAAGAGGTGTGCACTGACGAACGGTCACCTGGCAGGCCCTGCCCCTACAGGATCCTCGATGTGTCTAGTCAGAGCATGCCAGCTAAATGGCCAATGGCCTCATAACGTTCAGAAATGCCTGTAAACACGCTTAGAACAAAGGGTTCTCAAACAAGGCCGGTGTTCGCCCTACTGTTGGGGTAGACATTCACGCAAGAGGCACGCAAGGCCTGCGTTTCATACGCCATAGTGATCGACCCGACGCAAGACAAGGAAGCCAAAGGCTATTCAGGAATAACAACAAGAAGGCGGTCCGCCATGTTCAGACAATCGAAAGTACGCCAAGCCGGACTCATACTCTTCGCCACCACGTTGCTGCTGATCCTGCCGAACCTGACACGCTTGTTCGGCTGAAGGCAGCGGTGGCATTCGCACGCTGCGCAAGGGTAATCTGCCGACCTGTCCGGGTTGGAGATCGCTCATGCGCCATTGCCTGAGTTTGCTGTTGCTGTTGGTCAGCCTGCCACTGGCGGCTGCGCAATTGACACTGGAGCTGGGCAACGGTCAACGCCAATGGCAGTCCGAGCAATTGCTCGAGCACCCGCAGGCGCGTGCGATCGACATCCCCCAGGACGTCGCCTACAAACGCCCCATGCATTACCGTGCGGTGCCGCTGGCGACCCTGCTCGAAGGGGTGAAGCCCGGCGATCACCTGCAAGCGGTGGCACTTGATGGCTTTGCCGCGGAGATGCCCGCTGCGCCGCTGCTGCAGGAAGGCCCGGCACGGGCGTGGTTGGCCGTGGAAGATCCGCGCCAGCCATGGCCAGCGCTGGCCCAGGACAAGCCCGGCGCCGGCCCGTTCTATCTGGTCTGGACCGACCCGCAGGCAAGCAACATCCGCCCCGAACAATGGCCCTACCAGATCGCCAGTATCCGTCGCCTGGCGCCGGTCGCCGAGCGCTTTCCTGCCTTGCTGCCTGCGCCCGAGCTTCCCGCGCAAGACCCGGTACGCCAGGGTTTTGCATTGTTCCAGCAGAACTGCCTGGCCTGTCATCGCCTCAACGGTGCGGGGGATGCCCAGTTCGGGCCGGACCTGAACCTGCCGCACAACCCCACCGAGTACTTCCAGCCGGGTTACCTGCGCCTGTACATTCGCGACCCGCAGAGCCTCAGGCAGTGGCCGCAGGCACGCATGCCGGGGTTCTCGAAGGATGTGTTGAGCGAGCAGGAGCTCGATGCGCTGATCGCCTACCTCGGGCACATGGCCAAGCGGCGACCTTGAGAAGAATGCGCGGGGCCGCAGCGCAGCCCCGAACGCGTCAGGCGATGAGTCTTTCCTGTTTGACGCCCCAACCCTCGACCTCGCCTCCCAGCGGTGAAATCACCGCCTCGAAGGCCTCCTCGAAAGCCCCGATCCCTCGGTAGGTGGCGTACATGACCTTGCTCAGTTCCAGGTGCCAGGCGCCGTCATCGCGCTCGTGTATCTGGGCATTGATCGACTCCCCGCGGAATTGCCCCGCGGCCCGGCGTGCCCCGACTTCGTCTGGAAAAGTGGCATAGAACTCGATGGGATGGATCTGGGTGAAGTCGAAACCACCCGCTTTCATCTGGCGAAGCACTCTGCTGCTGATGTCTTCGTTCTGGCTGCTCATGAAACGTCCTCCTGAAAAACCCAAGGGATAGACTTTCCGTGCACTACGCACCTGCCGGCAGCCCGCAAGGGGCCTGGCAGTTCGAGCTGATGCAAGACGCGAATGAAAACGGCGCCGACCCGCAGAAGACCGACGCCTCTGTCTAGCGTAGTGCCTGTGACGGCACCTTGCCAGGTGCCCGGTTCAGGGCGCTTCGTGGATGGTGGTGATGATCACGCCGTTCTGCTCCTTGAGCCACAGCGCGGTAGGGGAAGGTTTTCGGTCCTGGAAATCGTTGAGGTCCAGTTCATCCATGAGCGGAAACAGCTTGGAGCGGATGGCCCGCGCCGCATCCTCTTCACTGGGCAGGTGCTCGCTTTTGAGCAGCAGGGACTGCGGTACACCTTTCTGATCAGCAAAGATGACTTCCCACTCTTTCATTGATCGACCCTCTTGGAAGCACAACGGTGAGTGATATCCGTACTTAGCTGACCATACACAAAGGCTGATGTTCAGAGTGGCTGAGGGATGGAGATGAAGATTTCTTCAGCAAGCGATGACAGATGCCGTAAATGAAAAAGCCCGCCATCATCGGCGGGCTTCTGCTTACGGGCAAGCGTTACTCAGGCTTGCCGTGAACCACGCCGGCGGTGTTGTCCAGCAGGCTCTTGGTCGCGGTCTGGATATAGGCCTCGAGCTTCTTGAGCATCTCAGGCTGATCCGGGCTCTCGATCAATTCGGCCTTGAACTCACGCCCCAACTGGTAGCGATACATCCGCGGCGTCATGTCCTTGGACTCGATGAGGATGTGATCCCCCTGCACCAGGCCAACGATCTGCTCGCTGCCCGATGGCTTGATCATGCCCACGCCCTGGTCACCGGCAGGCAGGTTCAGCAGATCACGACCCCAGCACTGGTGACGGGTGTCGCCACCCAGGCGACCCATGATGGTCGGCACGATATCGACCTGGGTGCCAACGGTGTGGTTGACCGCACCGAACTTGTCCTGGATACCCGGTGCGATGAGCAGCAGCGGCACGTTGAAACGGCCCAGATCCAGCTCGGTGACCTGCTGATGGTTACCGAAACCATGGTCGCCGACGATCACGAACAGGGTCTCCTTGAAGTAAGGCTCCTTGCGCGCCTTCTCGAAGAACTGCCCCAACGCCCAGTCGGAGTAGCGCATGGCGGTCAGGTGCTCGTCCAGGCGGCCCTGCCCTGTGACCTTCTCCACCGGCAGGTCCTTGGGCAAGGCGTACGGGGTGTGGTTGGAGAGCGTCTGCAGCAAGGCGTAGAACGGTTTCTTGCCGTAGTTGTGGGCCAGCTCCTGGTTGGCACGGTCGAACATGTCCTGGTCCGAAACGCCCCAGGTCGGGTCGGAGAACACCGGATTGACGAAGTCGTTGCGGCCGATGAAGGTGGTCATGCCCTGGTTGCCGAAGAACCCGGACTGGTTGTCCCAGGCGAAGTCGCCGTTGTAGACGTAGACATCGTCGTAGTCACGGGCGCTGAGCAGCGCCGGCAGGCCCGAGAGCTTGTGCCCGCCCTCGGGAGTCTGCATCAGGTACTCGAAGCCCGGCAGGTTGGGGAAGCACGCCATGGTGGCGAACATGCCCTGGTGAGTGTGGGTGCCGTTGGAGAAGAAGCGATCGAACAACAGCCCTTCCTTGGCCAGCTTGTCGAAGTACGGGGTGATGTTGTTCGGGCTGCCCAGGGCGCCCACCGAGTGACCGGCGAAGCTCTCCATGAGGATCACTACCACGTTCTTGATCGGCAGGGTGTTGCCGGCCGGCGGCACGAAGTCGCGGCGGATGGCCGCCTGGTCGGCATCGACCAGTGTGTCGTTGGGGGTCAGCAGCAGGTCACGCACGCTTTGCTGGGCGACTCCGGTTTCCAGCACCGGTTTCCAGATATTGGCGCGGTCTTCGCCGAAACGGCTCTTGGCGGCGTCGATCAGCGTCAAGGTGCCGTTCAGGCCCAGCTGGTTGACGAAGTTGGAGTCGGTGGTGAAGGCATCGCCCCAGCGCATGGGTGGCCCCTGGCGCAGGGTTCCACGGGCGGCGACGACCGCCACCAGCAGGATGACCATGAACACCGCCAGGCGGCCGTACCAGGGTGCGACACGGCGCTGAGCGACGATCTGGCCGCTGCCCTGGCCACCGCGGGTCAGACGGTCGATGCCCTTGAACAGCAGGCTCAGCAGCCAGGTGCCGAACAGCCACGCCAGCAGGTAGCGAACCACCGGGAAGCCGTACCAGAGCATGCTCATGACGGTCTTGGGGTCTTCCTTGATGTACTGGAAGACCAGGCCGTTCAGGCGCTGGTGGAATTCACGATAGAAATCCAGCTCCATCAGGCCAAGGAACATCACGATGCTAGAAGTGACGGTCAGCCAGAAACGGAAGAAGCCACGCCGTGCCATGGCCCAGGGGCTGTTCAGGGCCAGCAGCAACGGAATGCTCAGGTACACCACCACCCGCAGGTCGAAGCGCAGGCCGTTGAGGAAGCCTTCGGCCACCGTGGAGTACGGGGTGTCGCCGATCATGTCGCTGTTGTAGATCAGCAGCGCCAGGCGCACCAGGCTGAGCATCAGCATGATCAGCAAGCCGCTGAGCAAGGTGTAGGCGAGGTGCGATTTGAGGGTCGGCGAGAACGGTGCCGACGCGGCCCGTTGCTTCAAGGCATCCGTGTTAGCCATGAATGGGAAGATCCTAGGATTTCGGGGTTGGGAAAGGCGCTGGACGCAGCCTCGCAGTCCTGTGCCGGACAATCGCCGGCAAGGGCCCATACATTAAATGTGCGGCGCGGAGTTTGGTTAATGCCGTGTGAAAATTTTGTCACGATGAACGGTCAGAGGCGCACGTTGCCCCGCGGACCGGCAATTGCCCAGATGATCAGGCCCAGCACCGGCAACAGCAGGATGAGCAGAATCCACAGGATCTTGATCCCTGTCTCGCTGCCGCTTTTCAGCACGTTGATGATCGCCCAGATATCCAGGGCCAGAATGACCAGCCCGACCAGGCTGTTGAAGGTAGAACCCATGCTGCAACTCCTGCGTGAACGTTCCTGTGGCTGAGCATAGCCTGCTATCGGCGCGATAGAAGGGAATCCTTGGCAGAGCTTGCAGGTCACTGGATAGACTGCTGTCATCCATCGCTTTCGAGGTTCCCATGCCACCCGCCCACAGCCACAGCGCCGCCACCCCTTCTCTCATCGATGCCTGGCGCCAGCAAGCGCTGAGTACCCCCTGGCTCAGTGCAGGCCTTGGGCTGAGCCTGCTGGCGATCGTACTCCTGCTGCTGGCCAGCCTGTGGAATGCCGTCAACGGCGATCACTCACAGAACCTGCACCTGGCGGTGCTGGGCGGGCTGTCGGGCTTTGGCGCCACGGCCCTGGGCGCGGTGTTGGCCGTGGTGCTGCGCGATGTCAGTGCGCGCAGCCAGGATGTGATGCTGGGCTTTGCTGCCGGCATGATGCTCGCCGCCAGTTCGTTCTCGCTGATCCTGCCGGGTTTGGATGCCGCACGGGAAATCACTGGCAACGGCCCCGCCGCCGCGGGCGTCGTCGTGCTGGGTATGGCTCTGGGCGTGCTGCTGATGCTCGGCCTGGACCGATTCACCCCACACGAGCACGAGAGCACAGGCCCTTGTGGGCCAGACGCCGAACGAATCAACCGAGTGTGGCTGTTCGTGCTCGCCATTACCCTGCACAACCTGCCCGAGGGCATGGCCATCGGCGTAAGTTTCACCAACGGTGACATGAGCATCGGCCTGCCGCTGACCAGCGCCATCGCGATCCAGGACATTCCCGAAGGCCTGGCCGTGGCCATGGCCCTGCGCGCCACAGGATTGTCGAACTTCAAGGCCGCGCTGGTGGCGATCGGCTCTGGCCTGATGGAGCCGCTGGGGGCAGTGATCGGCCTGGGCATCTCTACTGGCTTCGCCCTCGCCTACCCGATCAGCATGGGCCTGGCAGCGGGCGCGATGATCTTCGTGGTGTCGCACGAGGTGATTCCGGAAACTCACCGCAACGGCCACCAGACCTCGGCAACGCTGGGCCTGATGGGCGGCTTTGCGGTGATGATGTTCCTGGATACCGCGCTGGGCTGATCTGCAGGAGCCTCATGAGGGCGGCGTTCGCCGCCCCTGCAACAGGCAATCGCCGCGTCAGACGTGCACCGCGACCTTCAAGGCCTCCAACGCCGGCTCCACCTTGATGCCCAACTCGCTGCCCAGCTCCAGCACGCGCGCCAGGTCCTGCTGACCGACCATCACCATCTGCAGCTCGTCATCGAGCAACTGGCTGAAGTTCAGCAGCACATACCCGCCCGCTTCCTTGTTCAGTGCACCCATCTGCACCTGGATGCGGTTGAGCGCGGTCAGCGGCTCGGTACGTGCTAACTGCTTGGGCTTGAGGGTGAAGGGCACGCTCTTGTCGAACGAATCGCTGATCGCCTGGAACAGGTCCTGGTAGCTGTCGGCCTGGAACACCACGGTGTCCGGCAGACTGCCGAGCACCACCCATTCGCCCAGCGGGATCGGGAAACTGTCGTCGTAGTTGATGTCGGGATTGGCCGCAAGAAAAGCGGCAGGGTCGGCGTAGGCCTGGGCGGCCTCGTCGGCGATACGCTCGATGTCCACCTCGCGCAGGCAACCGGCGCCGATGAGGCTGATGAATTCGAGCAACTGGTTCTTCATGGGGGGCCCTGCTTGGCGAATGGCGAAAAAGGCGCCAAGGATACCCCCCGAGGTGTCAGCCGACCAGCGCCTGCAGGCGAGCGGCTGCTTCGCTGGCACCCATGGTCTGCGCCGCGACCAGCGCGGTAGCGCCACGCGCATCCTGGCGGGTAGGGTCGGCGCCCTGGGCCAGGAGATAGTCGAGGATTTCGCTGCGGTTGAACATCGCTGCCAGCATCAATGCCGTGCGGCCATCGACGGCTGCCGCGTCCACCGGCACCCCGTGCTCGATGAACAGCCGGATCATCGCCAGGTCGCCCTTGAAGGCAGCACCAGCAATCGGTAATTGGCCATTGTCGTTGGCGATCAAGGGGTCTGCGCCATGGGCCAGCAGCACCTTTACCGCCTCGTGATGACCATGGTAGCTCGCCAGCATCAGCAAGGTGTCGCCCTTGTGATTGCGCAGGTTAGCCGGCAAGCCACCGTCAAGCAGGCGCTCGAGCATGGCGGCATCGCCTCGGCGGGCGCGCTCGAATACTTCTTCAGCGAAGGCGGCGGATTCTTCTTCGGTCATCGCGGTGGGCTGTTGGTCGGACATCTGGAACCTCCTGGCAAGTGTGTTGGCCCAATTTTGTGTCAGGCCATCGCCGGGCAGCAAAGGTTCAGATTCTATGGGACCGAGAGGCAGGCTCTATGACCTTGCAAAATGCACTGTGCAAAATGCACGACCATGCACAATGCACGGCAATCAATTCCAAAAAACAACCTAACTTATTGTTTTTAAAGGAAATTATTTTATTTAAAAGCCTGGCACGGTCACTGCAACCATCAACTCACGTCTGCCAACCTACACGTCAGGAGTTGATATGGACCTCATCCAGGAAAAATTCGTTTCGGTCTTCCCAGCCTATCAGGTCGACACCAAGTCCCGTCCGGACGGCGGCATCCTGCTGACCCTGCGCGCCGCCGACGGCACCGTGACTCGTCGTGTGCTCTCCTATGCGCAACTGCACAGCGCCGAGCAACTGTCCTGGGCTATCAGTGCCATTCGCCGCGACCTGGCCGAGCAAGCCAGCGAACTGCCTGTTATCTCCATGCTGCAAAGCCAGCAACGTTTCGCCCTGCCGACCTATCGTTGACAGTGCCGCCCGTTTCGCGGGGCAATCCTCCTTCCACGAAGGGATTCTGTGGGAAGAGGATTGCCCCGCGATCTATTACAGCTCGCTCATCCCTGCAAACTGTCGTGCCTGTTCGTCGCCGGTCATGCGGATGCCCTGCTCGTTGCCAAACAAGCGCACGGCCAGGCAGAACGGTGTATCACCCAGATCGATCCAGCGTCGAGTCTGCGCAGGCACTACCAGCACATCGCCTTTCTCGCAAAGTAGCGCAAATACCTGCTCACCCAGACGCAGGCTGACTTGGCCTCGCCCGCTCACCATCGCGAATACCTCGACGGCGTCATGCACGTGCTCATCACGCAGGTCGACCTCGGTCGGCTGATCGCCGTCTCGGTTCAGCAGCGTCAGGGTCTGGCAACCGTGCGTGGTCATCAGCATGTCGATCAGGCCACCGGCCTCTTCGCGCACCTGGGCCTCGGCGCTGCCTGGGCGAACGCGCAGGCCGTGGTCGCGCCGTGCAAATTGCACGCCCTGCTCGGCCAGGGTGGCGGCAATGTCTTCATGGTGGGTCAGCACCTTGTTCGCCAGCTGCGGGCTGCTGGAATGAAAAACGCTGAGAATGCTCATCAGGGGCTGTTCCTGGTCTGTTGCGAACGAAGGGCAATGATAACGGCTGCAGCCAGCGCTGCGACGCTGGCCATACCAAAGGTGAACTGCGGGCCGAGCAGTTTCCAGCTGTAGCCCGAATAAAGCGCACCCAGCGCGCCACCGGTGCCGGACAGCGCCGCATACAGCGCCTGGCCCTGCCCCTGCTGGCGAGCGCCGAAGCTGGACTGGACGAAGGCGATGGAAGCGGCGTGGAAGCAGCCGAAGGTGGCTGCATGCAGCAACTGGGCGAGAATCAGCACCGCCGGAATATCGGCAAGGCTGCCCAGCAGCAGCCAGCGCAACGAGGCCAGCAAGAAGCTCACCAACAATACGCTGCGCACCGGGAAGCGCGCGAAGATCCGGCTCATCAGCATGAACATCAGCACCTCGGCGACCACCCCGAGCGCCCACAGCAGGCCAATGGCGCCGCGGCTGTAGCCCAGGTGTTCAAGGTGCAGGGTGAGGAAGGTGTAGTACGGGCCGTGGCTGAGCTGCATCAGCGCCACGCAGATATAGAACGCCAGCACGCCCGGAGCCGCCAGTTGCTTGAGAAAGCCCTCTGCCCCGCGCCGCTCGGCGTGCTCGACCGGTTGGGCATTGGGCACCCACAGGCTGGCGATGACGATGCCAGCCATGATGCTGACCATCGCCAGCGGGTAGATGTCCAGGCTCAACCATTCGAACAACCGCCCCAACCCAACCACGGTGAGGATGAAACCGATCGAGCCCCATAACCGGACCTGGCTGTAGCGCGAGGTCTGCCCGTGCAGATGCGCCAGGGTGATCACTTCGAACTGCGGCAGCACCGCATGCCAGAAGAACGCGTGCAAGGCCATGACCAGCGCCAGCCAGGCGTAGCTCTTGGCGAAGAAGATCAGGGAAAAGGTCGCCAGCGTACACAGCGCCCCCAGGCGCACGATCAGCAGACGCCGACCGCTGCGGTCACCCAGCCAGCCCCACAGGTTGGGGGCGATGCAGCGCATGAGCATGGGGATCGCCACCAGCTCGCCGATGCGCGCCGGGGAGAAGCCGAGGTGGTCGAAGTACAGGGCCAGGAAGGGTGCAGTAGCACCGAGCAAGGCGAAGTAGCAGAGGTAGAAGCTGGACAGACGCCAGTAAGGGATGGGCTGCATGGATCGGCCTTGTGGGGACCTGTACCGACCTCTTCGCGGGCAATGCTCCGCGAAGAGGCCGTGCCTGGCTAGATCAGAGCTGGCCCAGTACCGGGGTGTTGACCTTCACCTCGGCATTCTGCGCACGGTGGCGCAGCAGGTGGTCCATCAGCACGATGGCCATCATCGCCTCGGCGATCGGCGTGGCGCGAATGCCCACGCACGGGTCATGGCGCCCCTTGGTGATGACGTCAACCGGGTCCCCGTTAACGTCGATCGAGCGGCCCGGCACGGTGATGCTCGAGGTTGGCTTGAGTGCCAGGTGGGCAACGATCGGCTGACCCGACGAAATACCCCCGAGAATGCCGCCGGCGTTATTGCTGAGGAAGCCTTCTGGCGTGAGCTCGTCGCGGTGCTCGCTGCCGCGCTGGGCGATGCTGGCGAACCCGGCACCGATCTCCACGCCCTTGACCGCGTTGATGCTCATCAGCGCGTGGGCCAGTTCGGCGTCGAGGCGGTCGAAGATCGGCTCGCCCAGGCCCGGCATCACGCCCTCGGCGACCACGGTGATCTTCGCGCCAACCGAATCCTGGTCACGGCGCAGTTGATCCATGTAGGTCTCAAGCTCAGGGACTTTGTCCGGGTCGGGGCTGAAGAAGGCATTCTGCTCGACGCTGTCCCAGGTCTTGAAGGGGATTTCGATCGGGCCCAACTGGCTCATGTAGCCGCGCACGCGAATGCCCTGGGTGGCCAGGAACTTCTTGGCGATGGCACCAGCCGCCACGCGCATGGCGGTTTCACGGGCCGAGCTGCGGCCACCGCCGCGGTAATCACGGATGCCGTACTTGTGGTGATAGGTGTAGTCGGCGTGGGCCGGGCGGAACAGGTCCTTGATGGCCGAGTAGTCCTTGGACTTCTGGTCGGTGTTGCGGATCAGCAGGCCAATCGAGCAACCGGTGGTACGACCTTCGAACACCCCGGAGAGGATTTCGACTTCGTCGGCTTCCTGACGCTGGGTGGTGTGCCGACTGGTACCGGGCTTGCGACGATCCAGGTCGTGCTGCAGGTCGGCCAGCGAAATTTCCAGGCCCGGCGGGCAGCCGTCGACGATGGCGACCAGCGCGGGGCCATGGCTTTCGCCTGCGGTGGTGACGGTGAACAGCTTGCCGTAGGTATTGCCGGACATGGACGCTCCGCGAAAATCAGCCTGAACTTGAAAGAGGCCGCCAGTATACGGAAAGCCGCAGCTTTGCGAAAAAAATCGCGAGAACCTTCGTTCGCACCCCAGGTCAAATCGAACATCTCCCCATGCAGTATCCGAAGATGCGCATCGTCGCCCTGCTCCTGCTGTTGTTCACAAGCCTGGCCCAGGCCGCCGCCCCTACCGTGCTCAAGCATCCCATCGACCTCGACACCGGCCATGGCGTGCTGCACGGCAGCCTGCTGTTGCCGCTGCAGGACACACCGCCGCCGGTGGCGCTGATCATCGCCGGCTCCGGCCCCACCGACCGCGACGGCAACAACCCCGCATCCGGGCGCATCGACAACCTCAAGCGCCTGGCCCAACTGCTCGCCAACGAGCACATCGCCAGTGTGCGCTACGACAAGCGCGGGGTCGCCGCCAGCCAGCCGGCGGCGCCCGACGAACGCGACCTGAGCGTCGAAGGTTATGTCGCCGATGTCGTGGCCTGGGCGCACAAGCTGCAAGCCGACCCACGCTTCGGCCCGGTGATCCTGATCGGCCACAGCGAAGGCGCGCTGATCGCCAGCCTCGCCGCCAATCAAGCCGGCGCCAGCGCGGTGATCACGCTGGCCGGCAGCGGCCGCCCCATTGCCGATGTGCTGCGTGAACAACTGGCCCAGCGCCTGTCGCCGGCGCAACTGGCCCGCGGCAACAGCCTGCTCGACCGCCTGCAGGCTGGCCAGACCAGCCTGGATGTGCCCACGCCCTTGCGCGAGGTGTTTCGACCGACGGTGCAGCCCTACCTGATCTCACTGTTCCGCCAGGACCCGGCCAAGGCCTTCTCGCGTTTGCAGGTACCGGCACTAATCGTCCAGGGCCGCAACGACGTGCAGGTCGAGGTCGACGACGCCGAGCGCCTGAAAGCCGCCAAACCGGACGCCGAGCTGGTGCTGATCGATGGCATGAACCATATGCTGCGCATCAGCCCGCGAGCGATGAGCGAGCAGCGCGACAGTTACAGCAATCCTGACCTTCCCCTGGCCCACGAGCTGGGCGAGCGGATCGTCGCCTTCATCCACCGCTTGCAGTCCGCCTGACACTTTTACCCCTCAGGTCTTGCCCGGTGCTGCCGATAATGCATGGCAAGAGGCGGTGATGCCAAAGAGCCTTATCGTGCAGCAAGCGTTGCGCGCACAGGTATGGCATCACCCGGCCCGTGCACTTGAGGATTGCCCTGATGACCGATGCACCCGCCGCCGAGGCGATCGAAGAACAACCACCGGAAAGCGCGCCGCTGCCCTGGGCGGACCTGGCCGCCGAGCACTTTCAGCTGCTGCGCCTGGCGCCGCTGCCCACCGACCGCAACAGCGGCGCGCGACCGCTGCGTTTCGTGCAGTTCGGCTACGCCGAGCGCCACGACAAGGCCAACAGCCTGCTGCGCATGGAAATCCTGCTGCCAGGCCAGAAGGTACGCAAGGAGCAGAACCGCCTCGACGTGCGGGTCGACCATGAACAGCGTGTCGTGCGCATCGGTGACGACGCCGGCCTGCAACTGGAGCCACTCAACCGCGGCCTTGGCCGCTACGTGCTGGCCCAGGCCGTGCAATGGCTGCAGCGCAAATGGTCGCACTACCAGGTCGAGGGCATGGCCCTGCCCAGCAAGGATGCCCTCAACGAAGACTCGCGCCTGCGTCGCGACCACGTGCTGCGCAGCGTAGGGCTGGAGGTGGAGTATGCCGACGGCCAGATGCTCAAGGCCCGAACCGTCGAAACGGCGGTCGGCCAGCTCAAGAGCGCCTGGAGCAACGAGAAGGTGCAGCGCGTCGACATGCTCGAAGCGGCGACCATGCTGCAACAGGCAGAGCAGAAACTGCAGGAGAAGGAAGCGCAACTGCGCGAGCGCGACGAGCGTGTGGCCAAGTACCGCCGCGAGGACAGCGGCCTGCGCTTCACCATCACCTGCCTGGTCGCCTTTGCGGTGTTCCAGGCCGGCCTGCTGATCTGGATTGCCACTCGCTGACGCCCGATCGCGGGGGCATGCCCCGCGACCGAAGCCTCAAACCCGCGAAGCAAACAGCTCCTGGTGGTCCCGGCATTGCTGCGCCGTCAGCATGAACACGCCGTGGCCACCGCGCTCGAACTCCAGCCAGGCGAAGTCCACCTCCGGGTAGAGGGCTTCGACATGGACCTGGCTGTTGCCCACCTCGACAATCAACAAGCCCTTCTCGGTCAGGTGATCAGCGGCCTCGGCAAGCATGCGTCGCACCAGGTCCAGACCGTCGTTGCCGCAGGCCAGGCCAAGCTCGGGCTCGTGGTGGTACTCGGTGGGCATGTCGGCGAAATCCTCGGCGTCGACATAGGGCGGATTGGACAGGATCAGGTCGAAACGCTGGCCCGGCAGCCCGGCAAAACCATCGCCCTGCACGGTGAATACACGCTGGTCGAGGCCGTGGCGCTCGATATTCTGATTGGCCACTTCGAGCGCGTCGAAGGACAGGTCGGCCAGTACCACCTCGGCCTCCTGGAACACATCGGCGGCAACGATTCCGATGCAGCCGGAGCCGGTGCACAGGTCGAGGATCCGCGCCGGCTCGCTGGCCAGCCACGGTTCGAAGCGCTTCTCGATCAGTTCGCCGATCGGGGAACGTGGTATCAGAACCCGCTCGTCGACGATGAACGACATGCCGCAGAACCACGCCTCACCCAGCAGGTAGGCAGTCGGCACCCGCTCCTCGATGCGTCGCTTGAGCAAGTGCTGCAGACGCACCCGTTCGTCATCCTCCAACTGGCAGTCCAGGTAGCTGTCGGCCACCTCCCAAGGCAAATGCACGGCACCGAGCACCAAGAGGCGGGCCTCGTCCCAGGCGTTGTCGGCGCCATGACCGAAGAACAGCTCGTGCTCATGGAAGCGGCTGACCGCCCAGCGGATGTGGTCGCGCAGGGTGCGCAGGCGGGATGTGATCACGGAGTACTCCTTTTCAGACTGTGCGAAAGTCTAACAGCCCCCCGGCTGAAATGTTCCACCGGTTCCCGTTCGGATAGCCACAGGCCAGTAACCATGCCGTCTGCGTTGTCAACCATTCACATTGGCGCCGAGGCAAGGGAGAATAGAGGGATAAAAGCCCTTCCAAGGAGCCCTTGATGTCCGTTCCAACCACGATGTTCCGCCTCACCGGCCGCGATTACCCGCCGGCCAGGCTGAGCCAAGCCAGCCTGATCGTCATCGACGCGCAAAAGGAGTACCTGAGCGGTCCACTGGCGCTGTCGGGCATGGACGAGGCCGTGGCGAACATTGCCAAGTTGCTCGAGGCTGCCCGCAAGGCCGGCCGCCCGATTATCCATGTCCGCCACCTCGGCACCGTCGGTGGCCGCTTCGACCCGCAGGGTGCGGCTGGCGAATTCATTCCGGGCCTCGAGCCGCAAGGCGACGAAATCGTCATCGAAAAGCGCATGCCCAACGCGTTCAAGAACACCAAGCTGCACGAGACGCTGCAGCAGCTTGGCCACCTGGACCTGATCGTCTGCGGTTTCATGAGCCACTCCAGCGTCAGCACCACGGTGCGCCGTGCCAAGGACTATGGTTATCGCTGCACCCTGGTGGAAGACGCCTCGGCCACCCGTGACCTGGCGCTCAAGGATACGGTCATTCCGGCCGCGCAGATCCACCAGTGCGAGATGGCCGTGATGGCCGACAACTTTGCCTGTGTCGCCCCGACCGCCAGCCTGATCTGACCGCGCAACCGCCCGGCAGCCGGGCGGAACCCGACGGGCGAGCACAGGTCTGATTCCGGATACCTACAGAGGAACACGGAATGAAGCTCAAAGGCAGTTTCGATGCCAAGCGCCTGCGCCCGCGCGAGCCGGGCAACTGGGGCGCGCGCCTGGCTGCCGGCCTGTCCGCCCTGCTCGCCACCCTGGGCATCCTCCTGGCCATGGCCGGTTTCGCCGGACTACTGGGCAACTACCAGGCCCTGGCCGAACTCAATGCCAACCGCCCCTTGTCGGCCATTCTCACGGTGATCGGGCTGCTGATGCTGTACCTGGGGGTGCGCTTCTGGCGGCGCAGCCGCATTCGCCTGCGCCGAGGGCGGGAGCTGAACCTGTCGCCGCACTTGATGAAAAAGCATGATTGAGCGTTGACCAGCGCGCTGCTGACGACGCAGGGCCGTTCGCGTAGAATACGCCGCCCACGTGGAGGCACACATGCAAGACGACGACTTTTCCCTCTTCCGCAGCGAGGTGCGTGGCGTCAAGCCCATCGCATACGACCGCGCCGAAGTCGGCAAGCCCAAGGCCGACCGCAAGCAGCTGGCCGGCCTGCGCCAGGCCGCTACCGTGCGCAGCGACCAGCCGCTGGTGGTCGATGGCATGTCGGACCAGTTCGTCATCGACGTTGGCGCTGAAGACGAACTGATGTGGCGCCGCGACGGCGTGCAGGAAAGCCAGATTCGCAAGCTCAAGCTCGGCCAGATCGCCTTCGAGGGCAGCCTCGACCTGCACGGCATGACCGTTGAACGCGCGCGCGAAACGCTCTGGGACTTCATCGCCGAAGCCACCAAGCTGGAAGTGCGCTGCGTGCGGGTCACCCATGGCAAGGCTGCGCGCATCGACGGCAAGCGCCCTATGATCAAGAGCCACGTCAACACCTGGCTGCGCCAGCACCCGCAAGTGCTCGGTTTCGTCTCTTGCCAGGCCCGTCATGGCGGCACCGGCGCCTTGTACGTGATGCTCAAGCGGACCATGCTCGACGGTCGCGACGAATGACATCACGCTTGCAGCGCCGCGTTTGCCGCCGTAACCTTCGTTTTTGCGTTTTTTCCCACAGGTAGATCCATGTCCCTGGAACAGAACTACACCGAGATCCTCAGCCAGATCGGCGAGGACGTCTCCCGTGAGGGCCTGCTCGACACGCCCAAGCGGGCCGCAAAGGCCATGAAGTACCTTTGCCGCGGTTATGAACAAACCCTGGAAGAAGTCACCAACGGTGCGCTGTTCACTTCGGACAACAGCGAGATGGTGCTGGTCCGGGACATCGAGCTCTATTCGATGTGCGAACACCACATGCTGCCGTTCATCGGCAAGGCCCATGTGGCCTACCTGCCCAAGGGCAAGGTGCTGGGGTTGTCCAAGGTGGCACGGATCGTCGACATGTACGCACGTCGCCTGCAGATCCAGGAAAACCTCAGCCGCCAGATCGCCGAGGCCGTGGAGAAGGTTACCGGCGCCGCAGGCGTTGCGGTGGTCATCGAGGCCAAGCACATGTGCATGATGATGCGCGGTGTCGAGAAACAGAATTCGAGCATGATCACTTCGGTGATGCTTGGCGAGTTCCGCGAGAACGCCGCCACCCGCAGTGAATTCCTCAGTCTGATCAAGTGATCGGACTCTGCGCGAAGCCGACCCCTCGGGGTCGGCTTTTTATTTTCCGTTGTGCACCACAGATCAGGAGTTGCCCATGATCGTCAAAGCCCTGCGAGTCGGCCTCGGCCAGCTCATCGTGTTCGGCGACTGGATCAGCCGCCCGGCCAAGCGCAAGCGCGACGCCGCCGCCCAGGCCAAGGTCGAGCAGCAGGCCAAGGGGCTGGCGCTGTACCAGTTCCATGCCTGCCCGTTCTGCGTCAAGACCCGCCGCGCCCTCCACCGCCTCAACGTGCCGGTGGCACTGCGCGATGCGAAGAACGACCCGCAACACCGCCAGGCACTGCAGGAAGGCGGCGGCCGGGTAAAGGTGCCGTGCCTGCGTATCGAAGAGGATGGCAAGGTGACCTGGATGTATGAGTCCAAGGACATCATTGGCTATCTGGAAAAGCGCTTCGGGTCGGTCTGAGCCTGGCGCAGTCACAAGGACTGCGCCGCTGCCAAGCCGATCAATCCACCATCGGCACATGCCGCGGATGGCTGGCAACCCGCTCAAGCCAAGCCCTCACCCCCGGATACTCGGCCAGGTCGAAGCCACCCTGTTGCGCCACGTGGGTGTAGGCATACAACGCCACATCGGCGATCGAGTACTGCTCGCCCACCAGGTACGGCGTCATCTGCAACTGGCGCTCCATCACCTTGAGGGCCTTGTAGCCGCCCTTGTGCAACTTGCGGTACTCCTCGAGGCGCTCATCCGGCAATCCCAGGTAGAACTGGATGAAACGCGCCACGGCAATGTAAGGCTCGTGGCTGTACTGCTCGAAGAACTGCCATTGCAGCACCTGGGTGCGCAAGCGCGGCTCGGTCGGCAGGAACTCGCTGCCGTCGGCGAGGAAGTTGAGGATCGCGTTGGACTCCCACAGGCAGGTACCGTCTTCGAGCTCCAGCACCGGCACCTTGCCATTGGGGTTTCTGGCCAGGAACTCGGGGGTCTCGGTCTCGCCTTTGAGAATGTCGACCGAGTGCCACTCATAGGGGCGCCCCAGAAGATTCAGCATCAACTTGATCTTGTAGCAGTTGCCCGACTGGTAATCCCCATAAACCTTGTACATCGCCCCTCCCCTCCTGTGCAGTTGCAGGTCAGCGCCCAATAGTTGGGGACTGTACGGCTAAATGCAATGACTGCTGTATGGCAAGCTTCCGATTCGCCCGCGTTAGTCTGAAAAAACTGCTTACATGAACAAGGAATGCCCCATGACCGACGCCACTTCCACGCGTCTGCGCCCACTGGCGGACAGCGCCCCATCGGCGGTGGTCGCCGGTTTCATCGCCATGCTGACCGGCTACACCAGTTCCCTGGTGCTGATGTTCCAGGCTGGCCAGGCCGCCGGGTTGACCACCGCGCAGATTTCCTCGTGGATATGGGCCCTGTCGATCGGCATGGCGGTGTGCAGCATCGGCCTGTCGCTGCGCTATCGCACCCCGATCACCGTGGCCTGGTCGACGCCGGGCGCCGCGTTGCTGATCACCAGCCTTGGCGGTGTCAGCTATGGCGAAGCCATCGGCGCCTACATTACCTGCGCCGTGCTGGTGCTGGTCTGCGGCTTGACCGGCAGTTTCGAGCGCCTGGTGCGGCGTATTCCGGCGTCGCTGGCGTCGGCCTTGCTGGCAGGGATCCTGTTCAAGATCGGCAGTGAAATCTTCGTCGCCGCCCAGCATCGCACCCTGCTGGTACTGGGCATGTTCTTCAGCTACCTGCTGGTCAAGCGCCTGTCACCGCGCTATTGCGTACTGGCCGCGCTGGTGGTCGGCACGACGCTGTCCGGCATCCTGGGGCTGCTGGACTTCAGCCACTTCAACCTGGAGGTGGCAAAACCGGTCTGGACCACGCCGAGCTTCTCGTTGGCAGCGACCATCAGCATCGGCATCCCGCTGTTCGTGGTGGCGATGACTTCGCAGAACATGCCCGGAGTTGCCGTGCTGCGCGCCGACGGCTACCAGGTGCCGGCCTCACCGCTGATCTCGGCGACCGGCTTCGCCTCGCTGCTGCTGGCCCCCTTCGGTTCGCACGGGGTCAACCTGGCGGCCATCAGCGCGGCGATCTGCACCGGCCCGCACGCCCATGAAGACCCGGCCAAGCGCTATACCGCGGCGGTCTGGTGCGGAATCTTCTATGGTATCGCCGGGGTGTTCGGCGCGACCTTGGCGGCGCTGTTCGCGGCGCTACCAAAGGAGCTGGTGCTGTCGATTGCGGCGCTGGCGCTGTTCGGCTCGATCATGAACGGGTTGACCGTGGCGATGAGCGAAGCGCGGGAGCGTGAGGCGGCGCTGATCACCTTCATGGTGACGGCCTCGGGGCTGACGCTGTTTTCGATCGGTTCGGCGTTCTGGGGAATCGTGGCGGGGGTGATTACCTTGCTGATCCTGAGTCCGCGCAAGGGGTAAAGGTTATTGGTTGCCTGTACCGACCTCTTCGCGGGCAAGCCCGCTCCCACAGAGGTCCAGCAATATTGAAGGCTGCGCCGTACCTGTGGGAGCAACTGTCTTGCTCAAAATCTAAAGACCAGCCCAATCCCTGTGGGAGCGGGCTTGTCCCGCGAACACGGGCGTAGCCCGTGCCAGGCAGCGCGGTGTCTTTTTCGCGGGTAAACCCGCTCCCACACGTACGGCGTTCGAATTTACGCCGGTGTTGCGCTCTTGCACTGAGGCAACTCCACATCCTGCCAGG
>NZ_JAYFUI010000102.1:0-20276 GCF_034961125.1 Pseudomonas machongensis
GGTTCTGGTCAAGCCAGGTTCGGTCAAGCCGCACACCAAGTTCACCGCAGAAGTCTACGTTCTGTCGAAGGAAGAAGGCGGTCGTCACACTCCGTTCTTCAAAGGCTACCGTCCTCAGTTCTACTTCCGTACCACTGACGTGACCGGTAACTGCGAACTGCCGGAAGGCGTTGAAATGGTAATGCCAGGTGACAACATTCAGATGACTGTCACCCTGATCAAGACCATCGCAATGGAAGACGGTCTGCGCTTCGCCATCCGTGAAGGCGGTCGTACCGTCGGCGCCGGCGTCGTAGCGAAGATTATTGAATAAGTAGTTGATTTATCTAAATCAGGCCGGCATAATGGCCGGCCTGATACAGCGTTACAGGTCAGTAGCTCAATTGGCAGAGCGACGGTCTCCAAAACCGTAGGTTGGGGGTTCGATTCCCTCCTGACCTGCCATTCACCTCGGTGTGATTGGCTTTCTTCTTACAGGATCCTCCCCGATGACTCCCAAAACTGAAGCCCAAGAATCGCGTTTTGATCTGTTCAAGTGGCTGGCTGTAGTTGCATTGGTTGTCGTAGGTGTCGTGGGTAATCAGTATTACTCCGCTGCTCCTATCCTGTATCGCGTTCTCGCGCTGCTCGCCCTGGCAGCTGTCGCAGGCTTTGTTGCTCTGCAGACTGCGAAGGGTAAGTCGTTCTTTACGCTGGCGAAGGAAGCTCGTACCGAGATCCGTAAAGTCGTGTGGCCAACCCGCCAGGAGACTACCCAGACTACGTTGATCGTGGTGGCTGTGGTCCTCGTGATGGCACTGCTGTTGTGGGGTCTGGATTCCCTGCTCGGCTGGTTGGTTTCCTTGATTGTTGGCTAAGGGTGTCTCGTGGCTAAGCGTTGGTATGTTGTGCATGCTTACTCGGGTTACGAGAAGCATGTCATGCGCTCCCTCATCGAGCGCGTAAAGCTGGCAGGCATGGAAGACGGGTTTGGCGAGATTCTCGTTCCGACCGAAGAAGTCGTCGAAATGCGCAACGGCCAGAAGCGCAAGAGTGAGCGTAAATTCTTCCCGGGCTATGTCCTGGTGCAGATGGAAATGAACGAAGGGACTTGGCACTTGGTCAAGGATACCCCTCGCGTCATGGGTTTCATTGGTGGTACCGCGGACAAGCCCGCGCCGATCACCGATAAAGAGGCAGAAGCTATTCTGCGTCGCGTTGCCGACGGCAGTGACAAGCCGAAGCCGAAGACGCTGTTCGAGCCGGGTGAAGTGGTTCGCGTCATTGACGGTCCATTCGCCGACTTCAACGGTAGCGTCGAAGAGGTTAACTACGAGAAGAGTCGTCTGCAGGTCGCAGTGCTCATTTTCGGTCGCTCTACTCCGGTAGAGCTTGAGTTCAGTCAGGTCGAAAAGGTCTAACTGAGCGACGCATCCCATACCCCGCAGCCCTATGTGCTGCGGGGTTTTGTCGTCACTGGGATAAAACGCAAGTCATCCGGGGAGCCACCAGGCGTTCGAACCCGATTTTGGAGTAGCTCATGGCTAAGAAGATTCAGGCTTACATCAAGCTGCAAGTAAAGGCCGGCCAGGCCAACCCAAGCCCACCCGTTGGTCCAGCACTGGGTCAACACGGTGTGAACATCATGGAATTCTGCAAGGCCTTCAACGCCCGTACTCAGGGTCAAGAAGCCGGCCTGCCGACTCCTGTGATCATCACTGTTTACAGTGACCGTAGCTTCACCTTCGAAACCAAGAGCACCCCTGCCTCGGTTCTGCTGAAGAAAGCTGCTGGCCTGACCAGTGGTTCGGCCCGTCCGAACACCGTCAAGGTCGGTACCGTCACCCGCGCTCAGCTGGAAGATATCGCCAAGGCAAAACAGGCTGATCTGACCGCCGCTGACCTGGATGCAGCTGTACGCACCATCGCTGGCTCTGCCCGCAGCATGGGCCTGAACGTGGAGGGTGTGTAATGGCTAAGCTGACCAAGCGTCAAAAGGCAATCGCCGAGAAAATCGAAGCAGGCAAGGCCTACAACTTCGAAGAGGCCGCTACCCTGCTGGCTTCGCTGCCGGCTGCCAAATTCGTCGAGTCGTACGACATCGCCGTAAATCTCGGTGTTGACCCGCGTAAATCCGACCAGGTCGTTCGTAGCGCTACTGTGCTGCCGCACGGCACTGGCAAGACCGTACGCGTTGCTGTCTTCACCCAGGGTCCAGCTGCCGAGGCCGCTCTGGCTGCCGGCGCTGACCGCGTAGGTATGGACGATCTGGCTGCCGAAATGAAAGGCGGCGACCTGAACTATGACGTCGTCATCGCATCCCCGGATGCCATGCGCGTTGTCGGTCAGCTGGGTCAGGTTCTGGGTCCTCGTGGCCTGATGCCTAACCCGAAAGTCGGTACCGTGACCCCAGACGTAGCCACTGCCGTGAAAAACGCCAAGGCTGGTCAGGTTCGCTACCGTACCGACAAGAACGGTATCATCCACACCTCCGTTGGCAAGATCGGCTTCGAAGCCGACAAGCTGAAGGAAAACGTTGAAGCCCTGATCGCTGATCTGAAGCGTATCAAGCCGGCTTCCTCGAAAGGTATCTACGTCAAGCGCGTTACCCTGAGCACCACCATGGGCCCAGGTCTGATCATCGATCAGAGCTCGCTGAACGTGTAATGCAAAGTCGGCGCGGTCTCTCGAGCGCGCCGATTGCAACAAGATTGGGGTCCCTGCCTGGCGGGGGCTATCCAAGACCGTAGGCGACGCAAGTCTTAAAACACAAGCCTACGCAGATGGTGCTCCCGATTCGCTCGCGAATCAGACACCAAAACGACATCCGGCCTCGGCCAGATGAAACGGTAGAAACCAGGAGTAAACCCGTGGCAATTAAACTCGAAGACAAGAAGGCCATCGTCGCTGAAGTCAACGAGGCTGCCAAAGTCGCTCTGTCCGCTGTCGTGGCCGATGCCCGTGGTGTGACTGTAGGCGCAATGACCGGACTCCGTAAAGAGGCTCGTGAAGCTGGCGTATACGTGCGTGTCGTACGTAACACCCTGCTCAAGCGCGCTGTTGCTGACACTGAATTCAGTGTCCTCAACGACGCCTTCACCGGCCCTACCCTGATTGCGTTCTCCAACGAACACCCGGGCGCTGCTGCCCGTCTGTTCAAGGAATTCGCCAAGGGTCAGGACAAGTTCGAGATCAAGGCAGCTGCGTTCGACGGCAAGTTCCTTGCCGCTAACCAGATCGACGTGCTGGCAACCCTGCCAACTCGCGACGAGGCTATCGCACAGCTGATGAGCGTAATCCAAGGTGCAACCAGCAAGCTGGCTCGTACCCTGGCAGCTCTGCGCGACCAGAAAGAAGCCGCTGCTGCCTAAGGCGGCGTAGCTTCTCTCGAAATCAAACGTTTAATTTGATGGCCGTGTAAGGCTGTCCCCCAATACAGGAATTCATAGTCATGTCTCTGACTAACGAGCAAATCATCGAAGCAATCGGCCAGAAAACCGTTCTGGAAATTGTTGAACTGATCAAAGCAATGGAAGAAACCTTCGGCGTTACCGCTGCTGCCGCTGTTGCCGCTGGCCCAGCTGCTGCCGCCGCCGTTGTTGAAGAGCAGACCGAGTTCAACGTTGTCCTGGTTGAAGCCGGCGACAAGAAAGTGAACGTCATCAAAGCCGTTCGCGAACTGACCGGTCTGGGCCTGAAAGAAGCCAAAGAGAAAGTCGATGGCGCTCCTCAGGTTGTAGCTGAAGGCGTTTCGAAAGAAGCCGCTGAAGACGCTAAGAAGAAGCTGGAAGAAGCTGGCGCTAAAGTCGAGCTGAAGTAATTTCGACTTTGCGACTGCAGCCTGAGCGTCAAGCGTAGGGCTGATGGCTGGTGGCCTGTGCCACCGGCCTTTTTCCGTTATTGGTGGCCGATCATGTCGGCCCCGATAATGAGCTGCAAGACACCCATGTGGGTGGCGCAAACCAAGGGGTTTGCACGATTTTCTGGCTGCTCCCGCCGGGAGAAGCCAAACAAGCAGGTGACCAAGCTGGGGAACGCTGATGGCTTACTCATACACTGAGAAAAAACGTATCCGCAAGGACTTTAGCAAGTTGCCGGACGTCATGGATGTGCCGTATCTCCTGGCCATCCAGCTGGATTCGTATCGCGAATTCCTGCAGGCGGGAGCATCCAAGGATCAGTTCCGCGACGTCGGTCTGCATGCGGCCTTCAAATCGGTATTCCCGATCATCAGCTACTCCGGCAATGCTGCCCTGGAGTACGTAGGCTATCGCCTGGGCGAGCCTGCCTTCGATGTGAAGGAATGTGTCCTGCGTGGCGTGACCTTCGCGGTCCCACTGCGGGTCAAGGTGCGCCTGATCATCTTCGACAAGGAATCGTCGAACAAAGCGATCAAGGACATCAAAGAGCAAGAAGTCTACATGGGTGAAATTCCCCTGATGACTGAGAACGGTACCTTCGTTATCAACGGTACCGAGCGTGTGATCGTTTCCCAGCTGCACCGTTCGCCTGGTGTGTTCTTCGACCACGACCGTGGCAAGACTCACAGCTCCGGCAAGCTGCTGTACTCCGCTCGCATCATTCCTTACCGCGGCTCCTGGCTCGACTTCGAGTTCGATCCGAAGGACTGCGTGTTCGTCCGTATCGACCGTCGCCGCAAGCTGCCGGCCTCCGTACTGCTGCGCGCCCTGGGCTACAGCACCGAAGAGATCCTGGACACCTTCTATACCACCAACGTGTTCCACGTTTCCGGTGAGAAGCTGAGCCTGGAGCTGGTTGCCCAGCGCCTGCGCGGTGAAGTTGCGGTAATGGATATCACCGACGACACCGGCAAGGTCATCGTCGAGCAAGGCCGCCGTATCACTGCGCGCCACATCAACCAGATCGAGAAAGCTGGCGTCAAGCAGCTGGACGTTCCGCTCGAGTACATGATTGGCCGTACCACTGCCAAGGCCATCGTGCACCCGGCAACCGGTGAAATCCTGGCCGAGTGCAACACCGAGCTGACCACCGATCTGCTGGTCAAGATCGCCAAGGCCCAGGTCGTCCGCATCGAGACCCTGTACACCAACGACATCGATTGCGGTCCGTTCATCGCCGACACGCTGAAGATCGATACCACCAGCAACCAGCTGGAAGCGTTGGTCGAAATCTATCGCATGATGCGTCCAGGCGAGCCACCAACCAAGGACGCCGCCGAGACCCTGTTCAACAACCTGTTCTTCAGCGCCGAGCGTTACGACCTGTCCGCCGTAGGCCGCATGAAGTTCAACCGTCGTATCGGTCGCACCGAGATCGAAGGTTCGGGCGTGCTGAGCAAGGAAGACATCGTCGATGTACTGAAGACCCTGGTCGACATCCGTAACGGCAAGGGCATCGTCGACGACATCGACCACCTGGGTAACCGTCGCGTGCGTTGTGTCGGCGAGATGGCCGAGAACCAGTTCCGCGTTGGCCTGGTGCGCGTCGAGCGTGCGGTCAAAGAGCGTCTGTCGATGGCCGAAAGCGAAGGCCTGATGCCGCAGGACCTGATCAACGCCAAGCCGGTTGCGGCGGCGGTGAAAGAGTTCTTCGGTTCCAGCCAGCTCTCGCAGTTCATGGACCAGAACAACCCGCTCTCCGAGATCACCCACAAGCGTCGTGTCTCCGCACTCGGCCCTGGCGGTCTGACTCGTGAGCGCGCCGGCTTCGAAGTCCGTGACGTACACCCGACCCACTACGGCCGCGTGTGCCCGATCGAAACGCCGGAAGGTCCGAACATCGGTCTGATCAACTCCCTGGCGGCCTACGCCCGCACCAACCAGTACGGCTTCCTGGAAAGCCCGTACCGTGTGGTGAAAGAGGGTGTGGTCACCGACGACATCGTGTTCCTGTCGGCGATCGAAGAAGCTGATCACGTCATCGCCCAGGCTTCGGCTGCGATGAACGAGCAGAAGCACCTGATCGACGAGCTGGTAGCGGTCCGTCACCTGAACGAATTCACCGTCAAGGCGCCGGAAGACGTCACCCTGATGGACGTTTCGCCGAAGCAGGTTGTTTCCGTTGCTGCCTCGCTGATTCCGTTCCTCGAGCACGACGACGCCAACCGTGCGTTGATGGGTTCGAACATGCAGCGTCAGGCTGTACCGACCCTGCGTGCGGACAAGCCGCTGGTAGGTACCGGCATGGAGCGCAACGTCGCCCGTGACTCCGGCGTCTGCGTCGTGGCTCGCCGTGGTGGTGTGATCGACTCGGTCGACGCCAGCCGTATCGTCGTGCGTGTAGCTGACGACGAAGTCGAGACCGGTGAAGCAGGTGTGGATATCTACAACCTGACCAAGTACACCCGTTCGAACCAGAACACCTGCATCAACCAGCGCCCGCTGGTGAGCAAGGGTGATGTGGTTGCGCGTGGCGACATCATGGCTGACGGTCCGTCCACCGATATGGGTGAACTGGCACTGGGCCAGAACATGCGCATCGCGTTCATGGCGTGGAACGGCTTCAACTTCGAAGACTCCATCTGCCTGTCCGAGCGTGTGGTTCAGGAAGACCGCTTCACCACGATCCACATCCAGGAACTGACCTGTGTGGCTCGTGACACCAAGCTTGGCCCAGAGGAAATCACCGCGGACATCCCGAACGTGGGTGAGGCTGCGCTGAACAAGCTGGACGAAGCCGGTATCGTCTACGTAGGTGCCGAAGTCGGCGCCGGTGACATCCTGGTCGGCAAGGTCACTCCGAAAGGCGAGACCCAGCTGACGCCGGAAGAGAAACTGCTGCGTGCGATCTTCGGTGAGAAGGCCAGCGACGTCAAAGACACTTCCCTGCGCGTGCCGACCGGCACCAAGGGCACCGTCATCGACGTACAGGTCTTCACCCGTGATGGCGTCGAGCGCGACAGCCGCGCCCTGGCCATCGAGAAGATGCAGCTGGACGAGATCCGCAAGGACCTCAACGAAGAGTTCCGCATCGTCGAAGGCGCAACCTTCGAGCGTCTGCGTTCGGCTCTGAACGGCCAGGTGGTCGACGGTGGTGCGGGCCTGAAGAAAGGCACCGTGATCACTGACGACGTACTGAACGGTCTGGAGCACGGCCAGTGGTTCAAACTGCGCATGGCCGAAGATGCACTGAACGAGCAGCTGGAAAAGGCTCAGCAGTACATCGTCGATCGTCGCCGTCTGCTGGACGACAAGTTCGAAGACAAGAAGCGCAAGCTGCAGCAGGGCGATGACCTGGCTCCAGGCGTACTGAAGATCGTCAAGGTCTACCTGGCAATCCGCCGTCGCATCCAGCCGGGTGACAAGATGGCCGGTCGTCACGGTAACAAGGGTGTCGTCTCGGTGATCATGCCGGTAGAAGACATGCCGCACGACGCCAACGGTACTCCGGTCGACGTCGTACTGAACCCGCTGGGCGTACCTTCGCGTATGAACGTCGGTCAGATTCTCGAAACCCACCTGGGCCTGGCGGCCAAAGGTCTGGGCGAGAAGATCGACCGCATGATCGAAGAACAGCGCAAGGCAGCCGAGCTGCGTACCTTCCTGACCGAGATCTATAACGAGATCGGTGGTCGTCAGGAAAACCTCGACGAGTTCTCCGACGCAGAGATCTTCGCCCTGGCCAACAACCTCAAGAAAGGTGTGCCGATGGCGACGCCTGTCTTCGACGGTGCCAAGGAGCGTGAGATCAAGGCCATGCTGAAGCTGGCCGACCTGCCAGAGAGCGGCCAGATGGTGCTGTTCGACGGCCGTACCGGCAACAAGTTCGAGCGTCCTGTGACCGTTGGTTACATGTACATGCTCAAGCTGAACCACTTGGTGGACGACAAGATGCACGCGCGTTCCACTGGTTCCTACAGCCTGGTTACCCAGCAGCCGTTGGGTGGTAAGGCGCAGTTCGGTGGTCAGCGTTTCGGGGAGATGGAAGTGTGGGCGCTGGAAGCATACGGCGCGGCATACACCCTGCAAGAAATGCTCACAGTGAAGTCGGACGATGTGAACGGCCGTACCAAGATGTACAAGAACATCGTGGATGGCGATCACCGTATGGAGCCGGGCATGCCCGAGTCCTTCAACGTGTTGATCAAAGAGATCCGTTCGCTCGGTATCGATATCGATCTGGAAACCGAATAACACGTGACGCGAAGGGGAGCGGGGCTGGTATAGCCCGCTTCCTGCTCCGCCAGGAGGAAAGGCCTTGAAAGACCTACTGAATTTGCTGAAAAACCAGGGTCAAGTCGAAGAGTTCGACGCCATCCGCATCGGTCTGGCGTCGCCTGAAATGATCCGTTCGTGGTCGTTCGGTGAAGTTAAGAAGCCGGAAACCATCAACTACCGTACGTTCAAACCTGAGCGTGACGGCCTGTTCTGCGCCAAGATCTTTGGCCCAGTCAAGGATTACGAGTGCCTGTGCGGCAAGTACAAGCGCCTCAAGCACCGCGGTGTGATCTGCGAGAAGTGCGGCGTTGAAGTTGCCCTGGCCAAGGTTCGTCGTGAGCGCATGGCGCACATCGAACTGGCCTCGCCGGTCGCCCACATCTGGTTCCTGAAGTCGCTGCCGTCCCGTATCGGCCTGCTGATGGACATGACCCTGCGTGACATCGAGCGTGTGCTCTACTTCGAGAGCTACGTGGTGATCGATCCAGGCATGACCACCCTCGAGAAGGGTCAGTTGCTGAACGACGAGCAGTACTTCGAAGCGCTGGAAGAGTTCGGTGACGACTTCGACGCCCGCATGGGTGCCGAGGCTGTCCGCGAGCTGCTGCACGCGATCGACCTGGAGCACGAGATTGGCCGTCTGCGTGAAGAGATTCCGCAAACCAACTCGGAAACCAAGATCAAGAAGCTGTCCAAGCGCCTGAAGCTGATGGAAGCTTTCCAGGGCTCGGGCAACCTGCCTGAGTGGATGGTCCTGACCGTCCTGCCAGTGCTGCCGCCGGATCTGCGTCCGCTGGTTCCGCTGGACGGTGGCCGCTTCGCGACCTCCGACCTGAACGATCTGTATCGTCGGGTGATCAACCGCAACAACCGTCTGAAGCGCCTGCTCGATCTGTCGGCGCCGGACATCATCGTGCGCAACGAAAAGCGCATGCTGCAGGAAGCAGTCGATGCCCTGCTCGACAACGGCCGTCGCGGTCGCGCCATCACTGGCTCGAACAAGCGTCCGCTGAAGTCGCTGGCCGACATGATCAAAGGTAAGCAAGGTCGCTTCCGTCAGAACTTGCTCGGTAAGCGCGTGGACTACTCCGGTCGTTCGGTAATTACCGTAGGCCCGACCCTGCGTCTGCATCAGTGCGGTCTGCCGAAGAAGATGGCCCTCGAACTGTTCAAGCCGTTCATTTTCGGCAAGCTGGAAATGCGTGGTCTGGCGACCACCATCAAGGCGGCCAAGAAGATGGTCGAGCGCGAGTTGCCAGAGGTCTGGGACGTTCTCGCCGAAGTCATCCGCGAACACCCCGTCCTGCTGAACCGTGCACCGACGCTGCACCGTCTGGGTATCCAGGCGTTCGAGCCGGTGCTGATCGAAGGCAAGGCGATCCAGCTGCACCCGCTGGTCTGTGCCGCGTACAACGCCGACTTCGACGGTGACCAGATGGCCGTTCACGTGCCGCTGACCCTGGAAGCCCAGCTCGAAGCGCGCGCGCTGATGATGTCGACCAACAACATCCTGTCGCCAGCCAACGGTGAGCCGATCATCGTTCCTTCGCAGGACGTCGTACTGGGTCTGTACTACATGACCCGCGAAGCCATCAACGCCAAGGGCGAAGGTCGCGTGTTCGCCGACCTGCAGGAAGTCGACCGCGTATTCCGCGCCGGCGAGGCTGCCCTGCACGCGAAAATCAAGGTCCGTATCAACGAGACCGTGAAAGACCGTGATGGCAGCGTCACCAAGAACACCCGTATCGTCGACACCACCGTTGGTCGTGCGCTGCTGTTCCAGGTCGTTCCGGCAGGTCTGCCGTACGACGTGGTCAACCAGCCCATGAAGAAGAAGGCGATCTCCAAGCTGATCAACCAGTGCTACCGCGTGGTGGGTCTGAAAGAGACCGTGATCTTCGCTGACCAGCTGATGTACACCGGTTTCGCTTACTCGACCATTTCCGGCGTCTCGATCGGTGTTAACGACTTCGTTATCCCGGACGAAAAAGCCCGCATCATCGGTACTGCCACCGATGAAGTGAAGGAAATCGAGAGTCAGTACGCCTCCGGCCTGGTTACTCAGGGCGAGAAGTACAACAAGGTCATCGACTTGTGGTCGAAGGCGAACGACGAAGTGTCCAAGGCGATGATGGCCAACCTCTCGAAAGAGAAGGTCATCGACCGTGAGGGCAAGGAAGTCGAGCAAGAGTCCTTCAACTCGATGTACATGATGGCTGACTCGGGTGCGCGGGGTTCCGCTGCACAGATTCGTCAGCTGGCGGGTATGCGTGGTCTGATGGCCAAGCCGGACGGCTCGATCATCGAGACGCCGATCACTGCGAACTTCCGTGAAGGTCTGAGCGTACTGCAGTACTTCATCTCGACCCACGGTGCTCGTAAAGGTCTGGCGGATACCGCACTGAAGACTGCGAACTCCGGTTACCTGACTCGCCGTCTGGTAGACGTGGCGCAGGATCTGGTCGTGACCGAGATCGACTGCGGCACCGACCAGGGCCTGTTGATGACGCCGCACATCGAAGGTGGCGACGTTGTAGAGCCGCTGGGTGAGCGTGTTCTGGGTCGTGTCATCGCCCGCGACGTGTTCAAGCCTGGTACCGAGGACGTCATCGTTCCTGCTGGCACCCTGGTCGACGAGAAGTGGGTCGAGTTCATCGAGCTGAACAGCATCGACGAAGTGATCGTGCGTTCGCCGATCAGCTGCGAAACCCGCTACGGCATCTGCGCCAAGTGCTACGGTCGTGACCTGGCTCGTGGTCACCAGGTGAACATCGGTGAAGCTGTCGGCGTCATCGCTGCACAGTCGATCGGTGAGCCGGGTACCCAGCTGACCATGCGTACCTTCCACATCGGTGGTGCTGCGAGCCGTACCTCGGCTGCCGACAGCGTCCAGGTGAAGAACGGCGGTATGGTACGTCTGCACAACCTGAAGCAGGTCGAGCGTGCCGATGGCAACCTGGTCGCGGTATCGCGTTCCGGCGAGCTGGCCATTGCCGACGAATTCGGTCGTGAGCGTGAGCGCTACAAGCTGCCTTACGGTGCCGTGATTTCGGTCAAGGAAGGTGAGAAGGTCGAAGCTGGCGCCATCGTCGCCAAGTGGGACCCGCACACCCACCCGATCGTTACCGAGCTGAAAGGTACCGTGACCTTCGTGGGCATGGAAGAAAACATCACGATCAAGCGCCAGACCGACGAACTGACCGGCCTGACCAACATTGAAGTCCTGGACGTCAAGGATCGCCCTGCTGCTGGCAAGGAAATCCGTCCGGCCATCAAGATGGTCGACGCCAACGGCAAGGATCTGTACCTGCCTGGTACCGACGTACCGGCTCAGTACTTCCTGCCAGCCAACGCCCTCGTCGGTGTGGCTGACGGTGCCCAGATCGGCGTCGGTGACGTTATCGCGCGTATCCCGCAAGAAACGTCGAAGACCCGTGACATCACCGGTGGTCTGCCGCGCGTTGCCGACCTGTTCGAAGCGCGTCGTCCGAAGGAAGCGTCGATCCTGGCTGAAGTCAGCGGTACCATCGCGTTCGGTAAAGAGACCAAGGGCAAGCGTCGCCTGGTCATCACGCCGACCGACGGCAGCGATCCGTACGAAGAGCTGATTCCGAAGTGGCGCCACCTGAACGTCTTCGAAGGCGAACAGGTAAACCGCGGCGAAGTCATCTCCGACGGTCCAAGTGATCCGCACGACATCCTGCGTCTGCTGGGTGTCAGCGCGCTGGCGAAATACATCGTCAACGAGATCCAGGACGTTTACCGTCTGCAGGGCGTGAAGATCAACGACAAGCACATCGAGACCATCCTGCGCCAGATGCTGCGCAAGGTCGAGATCAGCGAGTCGGGCGATTCCAGCTTCATCAAGGGCGACCAGATGGAGCTGACCCAGGTACTGGTAGAGAACGAGCGTCTGGCTGGCGAAGACAAGTTCATCTCCAAGTTCACCCGTGTCCTGCTGGGTATCACCAAGGCGTCGTTGTCGACCGAGTCGTTCATCTCCGCGGCTTCCTTCCAGGAAACCACCCGCGTACTGACCGAAGCGGCGGTAACCGGCAAGCGCGACTACCTGCGCGGCCTGAAAGAGAACGTGGTCGTGGGTCGTCTGATCCCGGCCGGTACCGGTCTGGCCTACCACAGCGAGCGCAAGCGTCGCCGTGATGCCGACAAGCCGCTGCGTGTGAGCGCTAGTGAGGTGGAAGCCGCACTGACCGAAGCGCTGAACTCCAGCGGTAACTAAGAAGAGGCGGGGCCCCGGCCCCTTCCTCCCGAGTCTCGGTGACATGATTTGTTGCCGATGATCGGGCAGGAAGGGTCGGGGCCTTGTCTTGACTGGGTGCAAGATCCTCTTTAGACTTTTGTACCCTTAAATTTGGTGAGGCTCCGTCTCGCCAATTTTTGGCTTTCTTGCAAGACAATAGAGTCGCAAGACAATCAGTGGAGCTAGTAGATGGCAACTATCAACCAGCTGGTACGTCAGCCGCGCAAGCGTTCGGTCGAGAAGTCCGACGTTCCTGCGCTGCAGAACTGCCCGCAGCGTCGTGGCGTGTGCACCCGTGTGTACACCACCACGCCGAAGAAACCTAACTCGGCACTGCGTAAAGTATGCCGTGTGCGTCTGACCAACGGTTTCGAGGTTTCCTCGTACATCGGCGGTGAAGGCCACAACCTGCAAGAGCACAGCGTCGTCCTGATCCGTGGCGGTCGTGTAAAAGACTTGCCAGGTGTTCGTTACCACACCGTTCGCGGCTCTCTGGATACTTCGGGCGTCAAAGGCCGTAACCAGGGTCGTTCGAAGTACGGTACCAAGCGTCCGAAGTAATCGGTCGTTTGCAGACATCCATTTATTTGAGTCGATAAGAGTAAGGTCGGGCAGGGGTCGAAGACCCGCGTCCCGGGCTAACCTGAAGACCGTTTGAGGGCTTATCATGCCAAGACGTCGTGTAGCAGCAAAACGTGAGATCCTTGACGATCCGAAATACGGATCTCAGATCCTCGCCAAGTTCATGAACCACGTGATGGAAAGCGGCAAGAAGGCCGTAGCCGAGCGCATCGTTTACGGTGCCCTGGATACCGTCAAAGCACGCAAGAACAGCGACCCCCTGGAAATCTTCGAGAAAGCTCTCGACGCCATCGCTCCGCTGGTCGAAGTAAAGTCCCGTCGTGTCGGCGGTGCCACTTACCAGGTTCCGGTTGAAGTTCGTCCATCCCGTCGTAACGCTCTGGCAATGCGCTGGCTCGTAGACTACGCCCGCAAGCGCGGCGAGAAGTCGATGGCCCTGCGCCTGGCCGGCGAACTGCTGGATGCTGCCGAAGGCAAGGGTGCTGCAGTCAAGAAGCGTGAAGACGTGCACCGTATGGCCGAAGCCAACAAAGCGTTCTCGCACTACCGCTTCTAATTCAAGCATCAATCATTTTGCGAGGGCTTTATGGCTCGTACTACAGCAATTAACCGCTACCGTAACATTGGTATCTGTGCCCACGTTGACGCGGGCAAGACCACCACTACCGAGCGGATCCTGTTCTACACAGGTCTGAGCCACAAGATGGGCGAGGTGCATGATGGCGCCGCGACCACCGACTGGATGGTGCAGGAGCAGGAGCGCGGTATCACCATTACCTCCGCTGCCGTTACCACCTTCTGGAAAGGCTCCCGTGGTCAGTACGACAACTACCGCGTAAACGTCATCGATACCCCCGGCCACGTTGACTTCACCATTGAAGTAGAGCGTTCGCTGCGTGTACTCGACGGCGCGGTCGTCGTGTTCTGCGGTACTTCCGGCGTTGAGCCTCAGTCCGAAACCGTATGGCGTCAGGCCAACAAGTACGGCGTTCCACGTGTTGTCTACGTGAACAAGATGGACCGTGCCGGTGCCAACTTCCTGCGCGTTGTCGGCCAGATCAAGAACCGCCTGGGTCACACCCCGGTTCCGGTCCAGCTGGCCATCGGTGCTGAAGATGACTTCCAGGGTCAGGTTGACCTGATCAAGATGAAGGCCATCTACTGGAACGATGACGACAAAGGCACCACCTATCGCGAGGAAGAGATTCCTGCCGAGCTGGTGGACCTGGCCAACGAATGGCGCAGCAACATGGTCGAGGCTGCTGCCGAGGCCAACGAAGAGCTGATGAACAAGTACCTCGAAGAAGGTGACCTGTCCGTCGAAGACATCAAGGCTGGTCTGCGCGCCCGTACCCTGGCGAGCGAGATCGTTCCTGCTGTCTGCGGTTCCTCGTTCAAGAACAAGGGCGTTCCCCTGGTTCTCGACGCCGTCATTGACTTCCTGCCTGCGCCAACCGAGATCCCTGCGATCAAGGGTATCCACCCTGATCTGATCGACGTGCCGAAGGATGAAGTCACTCCAGAGCAGTACGACGAGCGTCCTGCTGACGACAACGAGCCGTTCTCGGCCCTGGCGTTCAAGATTGCCACCGACCCGTTCGTGGGTACTCTGACCTTCGTCCGCGTCTACTCGGGCTTCCTGACCTCCGGTGACTCCGTCATCAACTCGGTCAAAGGCAAGAAAGAGCGCGTTGGTCGTATGGTGCAGATGCACGCCAACCAGCGTGAAGAGATCAAAGAAGTACGCGCTGGCGACATCGCTGCTCTGATCGGCATGAAGGACGTCACCACCGGTGACACCCTGTGCAACGCCGACAAGCCGATCATCCTCGAGCGTATGGACTTCCCTGAGCCGGTAATTTCGCTCTCCGTAGAGCCGAAAACCAAGGCTGACCAGGAGAAGATGGGTATCGCTCTGGGCAAGCTGGCCCAGGAAGACCCGTCGTTCCGCGTCAAGACCGACGAAGAAACCGGCCAGACCATCATCTCCGGTATGGGTGAGCTGCACCTGGACATCCTCGTTGACCGCATGAAGCGCGAGTTCAACGTCGAGTGCAACGTCGGCAAGCCGCAGGTTTCGTACCGCGAGAAGATCACCAAGTCCAACGTCGAGATCGAAGGCAAGTTCGTTCGTCAGTCGGGTGGTCGTGGTCAGTTCGGTCACTGCTGGATCCGTTTCTCGGAGCCGGACGTGGACGAGAAAGGCAACATCACCGAAGGTCTGGTGTTCACCAACGAAGTCGTTGGTGGTGTGATTCCTAAGGAATTCATCGCCCCGATCCAGAAGGGTATCGAAGAGCAGATGAAAAACGGCGTTGTTGCCGGCTATCCGCTGCTCGGCCTGAAGGCTACGGTATTCGACGGTTCGTACCACGACGTCGACTCCAACGAAATGGCGTTCAAAATCGCCGCTTCGATGGCGACCAAGCAGCTGGCCCAGAAGGGCGGTGGCGTGGTGCTTGAGCCGATCATGAAGGTCGAAGTTGTAACCCCGGAAGACTACCTGGGTGACGTGATGGGTGACCTGAGCCGTCGTCGCGGGATGATCCAGGGTAATGAAGACTCGGTGTCCGGCAAGGTAATCACTGCTGAGGTACCGCTCGGAGAGATGTTCGGTTACGCGACCGACGTTCGTTCCATGTCTCAGGGTCGCGCAAGCTACTCCATGGAATTCTCCAAATACGCCGAAGCTCCGTCGAACATCGTCGAAGCACTCGTTAAAAAACAAGGCTAATCCCCTTTAGGCAAGAGGTTCACTGTCGTGGCTAAAGAAAAATTTGATCGTTCCCTTCCCCACGTTAACGTCGGCACTATCGGCCACGTTGACCACGGTAAGACCACTCTGACCGCAGCTCTGACTCGCGTCTGCTCCGAAGTTTTCGGTTCGGCAGTCGTTGAGTTCGACAAGATCGACTCGGCTCCGGAAGAAAAAGCGCGCGGTATCACCATCAACACCGCTCACGTCGAGTACAACTCGAACATTCGTCACTACGCTCACGTTGACTGCCCAGGTCACGCTGACTACGTGAAGAACATGATCACTGGTGCTGCCCAGATGGACGGCGCGATCCTGGTTTGCTCGGCTGCCGATGGTCCGATGCCACAAACCCGTGAGCACATCCTGCTGTCCCGTCAGGTAGGCGTTCCGTACATCGTGGTCTTCCTGAACAAGGCTGACCTGGTAGACGACGCTGAGCTGCTGGAACTGGTCGAGATGGAAGTTCGCGACCTGCTGTCCACCTATGACTTCCCAGGCGACGACACCCCGATCATCATCGGTTCGGCTCGTATGGCGCTGGAAGGCAAAGACGACAACGAAATGGGCACTACCGCTGTCAAGAAGCTGGTAGAAACTCTGGATGCCTACATCCCTGAGCCAGTTCGTGCCGTCGACCAGCCGTTCCTGATGCCGATCGAAGACGTATTCTCGATCTCGGGTCGTGGTACCGTTGTTACCGGCCGTATCGAGCGTGGCATCGTTCGCGTTCAGGATCCGCTGGAAATCGTTGGTCTGCGTGACACCACCACCACCACCTGCACCGGTGTTGAGATGTTCCGCAAGCTGCTGGACGAAGGTCGTGCTGGCGAGAACTGCGGCGTTCTGCTGCGTGGTACCAAGCGTGACGACGTTGAGCGTGGTCAGGTTCTGGTCAAGCCAGGTTCGGTCAAGCCGCACACCAAGTTCACCGCAGAAGTCTACGTTCTGTCGAAGGAAGAAGGTGGTCGTCACACTCCGTTCTTCAAAGGCTACCGTCCTCAGTTCTACTTCCGTACCACTGACGTGACCGGTAACTGCGAACTGCCGGAAGGCGTTGAAATGGTAATGCCAGGTGACAACATTCAGATGACTGTCACCCTGATCAAGACCATCGCAATGGAAGACGGTCTGCGCTTCGCCATCCGTGAAGGCGGTCGTACCGTCGGCGCCGGCGTCGTAGCCAAAATCATCGAGTAATCACTCGACCGATTGAAAAAACCCCCGCTTAGCGGGGGTTTTTTTTATTGGGTTGACACTAAATAGGGGCGTCTATAGAATCACGCCTCCTTTTAGCGGGCGTAGTGCGTCCGTTGGGAACAGCCTGGAGTCTGAAATCCAATGCAAAATCAGCAAATCCGTATCAGGTTGAAGGCTTTCGACCATCGCCTGATCGACCAATCCACCCAGGAAATCGTGGAAACCGCGAAACGTACTGGTGCACAAGTGCGTGGTCCAATTCCACTGCCTACCCGCAAAGAGCGTTTCACCGTTCTGGTCTCCCCGCACGTCAACAAAGACGCGCGTGACCAGTACGAGATTCGCACTCATAAGCGCGTTCTGGACATCGTCCAGCCAACGGATAAAACCGTTGATGCGCTGATGAAGCTTGATCTCGCGGCAGGTGTGGAAGTGCAGATCAGCCTCGGCTAAGACTTCGGTCTGAGTCGTGTAACGCTCTGAAATGGGCGGCCATAGCGGGTGAAAGCCCCGTACACTCATGAGGTTTACAACATGACTATTGGTGTAGTCGGTCGCAAGTGCGGTATGACCCGCATTTTCACCGAAGAAGGTGTCTCCATTCCGGTCACGGTCATCGAGATCGAGCCGAATCGTGTCACCCAGTTCAAAACTGAAGAAACCGATGGCTACCGTGCAGTGCAAGTCACTGTCGGCGAGCGTCGTGCTTCGCGCGTGACTGCCGCTCAGGCAGGTCACTTCGCCAAGGCTAACGTTGCCGCTGGTCGCGGTGTCTGGGAGTTCCGTCTTGAAGAAGGCGATTTCCAGGCTGGCGATCTGATCAAAGCTGAACTCTTCACTGCAGGCCAGCTGGTAGACGTAACCGGTCAGTCCAAAGGTAAAGGCTTCGCCGGTACCATCAAGCGTTGGAACTTCCGTGGTCAGGACAACACCCACGGTAACTCCGTATCGCACCGTGTCCCTGGCTCCATCGGCCAGTGCCAGACTCCTGGTCGTGTATTCAAGGGCAAGAAGATGTCCGGTCACATGGGCGCTGAGCGCGTGACTGTACAGTCCCTGGAAGTAGTACGCGTAGACGCTGAACGCAACCTGCTGCTGATCAAGGGTGCCGTTCCAGGCGCTACTGGCGGCGACGTGGTTGTGCGTCCGGCTGTCAAGGCTCGCGGTTAAGGGGAAACTGACATGCAACTCAATGTAAATGACGCTCAGGCGATCGAAGTTTCCGAACTGACTTTCGGTGGCGAATTCAACGAGACGCTGGTACACCAAGCAGTCGTGGCCTACATGGCCGGCGGCCGTCAGGGCACCAAGCAGCAGAAGACCCGCTCTGACGTAGCCGGTGGCGGTAAGCGCCCATGGCGTCAGAAGGGTACTGGCCGTGCTCGTGCCGGTACCACTCGTGGTCCGATCTGGCGTGGCGGTGGTGTCACCTTCGCAGCTCGCCCTCAGGATCACTCGCAGAAGCTCAACAAGAAGATGTACCGCGCAGCACTGCGCTCCATCCTCTCCGAGCTGGTGCGTAGCGATCGTCTGGTCGTGGTTCAGGACTTCGCTGTCGAAGCGCCGAAAACCAAAGACCTGCTGAACAAGCTGAACGGCATGGGCCTGAACGACGTACTGATCGTTTCGGACGCAGTTGATCAGAATCTGTACCTGGCTGCTCGTAACCTGCCGCACGTCGACGTACGTGACGTCCAGGGTTCCGACCCGGTCAGCCTGATCGCCTACGAGAAAGTGTTGATCACTGTCTCCGCCGTGAAGAAATTCGAGGAGCTGCTGGGATGAACCAGGAACGCGTATTCAAAGTCCTCCTTGGCCCGCACGTTTCCGAGAAGGCTACCGTTCTGGCTGAGAAAAAAGGCCAGTTCGTATTCAAGGTTGCTACCGATGCAACCAAGCTGGAAATCAAGAAAGCTGTCGAAGGCCTGTTCAACGTAAAAGTTGAAAACGTGTCGACTGTCAACGTCCTGGGTAAAACCAAGCGTACCGCACGTGGTCTGGGCAAGCGTAATGACTGGAAGAAGGCGATCGTCTCCCTTCAGCCAGGCCAAGATCTCGATTTCAGCAGCAGTGCTGAGTAAGGAAGGGGTGCATCATGGCAATCGTTAAATGCAAACCGACTTCCCCTGGCCGCCGTTTCGTGGTCAAGGTGGTCAACAAGGAGCTGCACAAAGGCGCTCCTCACGCACCGCTGCTCGAGAAGAAATCGAAGTCTGGTGGTCGTAACAACAATGGCCGCATTACCACTCGTCACGTTGGTGGTGGTCACAAGCAGCATTACCGTCTGGTCGACTTCCGTCGCAACGACAAAGATGGCATTCCAGCCACTGTCGAGCGCGTGGAATACGATCCAAACCGTACTGCTCACATCGCCCTGCTGTGCTACGCAGACGGCGAGCGTCGCTACATCATCGCCCCTAAAGGCGTGAGCGCTGGCGACCAGCTGATCGCAGGTGCCCTGGCCCCAATCAAGGCCGGTAAC
Organism: Pseudomonas machongensis; assembly: GCF_034961125.1. Classification (NCBI taxonomy): domain Bacteria; kingdom Pseudomonadati; phylum Pseudomonadota; class Gammaproteobacteria; order Pseudomonadales; family Pseudomonadaceae; genus Pseudomonas; species Pseudomonas machongensis. The sequence goes on from NZ_JAYFUI010000102.1 coordinate 19,398, forward strand.
TCCCTGCAACTGCGCAACATCCCGGTAGGTAGCACCATTCACGGCATCGAACTGAAGCCGGGTAAAGGTGCACAGATCGCTCGTTCCGCTGGTGCTTCGGCTCAGCTGATCGCTCGTGAAGGTGCCTACGTGACTCTGCGTCTGCGCTCCGGTGAGATGCGCAAAGTACTGGCTGAATGCCGTGCGACCCTGGGTGAAGTCTCGAACTCCGAGCACAGCCTGCGTTCGCTGGGTAAAGCTGGTGCCAAACGCTGGCGCGGCGTTCGCCCAACCGTTCGTGGTGTTGCCATGAACCCGGTTGACCACCCACATGGTGGTGGTGAAGGTCGTACCTCCGGTGGTCGTCATCCGGTATCGCCATGGGGCTTCCCAACCAAGGGTGCGAAAACCCGTGGTAATAAGCGTACCGACAACATGATCGTCCGTCGTCGCAAGTAACTAGAGGGATACGACAGTGCCACGTTCTCTGAAAAAAGGTCCTTTTATCGATCTTCACCTGCTGAAGAAGATCGAAGTGGCGGTGGAGAAGAACGATCGCAAGCCAGTGAAAACCTGGTCGCGCCGTTCGATGATCCTGCCACAAATGGTCGGTCTGACCATCGCGGTACACAACGGTCGCCAACACGTCCCAGTTCTCGTGAACGAAGACATGGTCGGCCACAAACTGGGCGAGTTCGCCGGTACCCGCACCTATCGCGGGCACGTGGCTGACAAGAAAGCCAAGCGTTAAGGGGTAAGGAAATGGAAGTAGCCGCTAAGTTGTCGGGCGCTCGAATCTCCGCCCAGAAAGCCCGCTTGGTCGCCGACCAGATCCGCGGGAAGAAGGTGGGCGAAGCGCTCAACCTGTTGGCCTTCAGCAGCAAAAAAGCCGCTGAAATC
>NZ_JAYFUI010000103.1:0-17717 GCF_034961125.1 Pseudomonas machongensis
TCCAGGGCAATGTTCGAACCACAGCGCCCCAGGCCGATCAGGCATACCGAGGGGAACTGCTGGTCCAGACGCAATTGGCTTTCGTCTTCCGCGTGCAGGCCCTGCGGGAATACCAGGTCACGCAGGCCGTCGAGGTTGTCGAGGATGCGCTGGATATCGCTCTCGGTGAAGTACAGGTATTGCGCGGGGACGTTGCGGGTGGCCTGGCCGCCACCGAGGGTCAACGAGGTGCTGCTGGTGGAGGGCTCGGGCACTGCATTGGCAGAAGTATTATTGGAGGTCATAGTGCGCCATTTGCCTGGAGTGGTGGACGGTCGGAAGATATGTCATCTGGCCATTACGTAAATCCGGCGACTGTAGCAGTGCGCCTTTTGCCTATGCGATAGGGGTTTACCCTATGGTCGTTAGGGGTTTGCGCTGGCATCTGCACTGCATCGTCCGAAGGTCGCGCTTCTTTAATCCTTGCCTGGAGTCGTTCATGAGTACTGCATTGCCTTCCCTGGGATTCGCCGGGATCGGCCTGATGGGCCTGCCGATGTGCCGTCGTCTGCTGGCCGCCGGCTACCCGCTGACCGTGTGGAACCGCAGCCCGCAGAAGTGCGCCGAGCTGGTCGCCGCTGGCGCACGCCTGGCCGAGAGCCCGGCGGCGTTGTGCCGTGACACTGACATCGTGCTGCTGTGCCTGGCCGACACGGGCGTGGTCCGCGAGGTGGTGTTCGGCGAGCAAGGCATCGCCCAGGGCGGGCGCAGTGGCCAGTTGCTGGTGGATTTCTCCAGCCTCGAGCCAACCGCCACCCGCGACATGGCCGCGGAGCTTGCGGCGCTGTGCGGCATGGCCTGGCTGGATGCGCCAGTGTCCGGCGGTACGCCAGGCGCCGAGGCGGGTACCCTGGCGATCATGGTGGGCGGTGACGCTGCGGACCTGGCGCGCGTGCGCCCGGTGTTGCTGACCCTCGGCCAGCGCGTGACGCACATGGGGGCGGTTGGTGCCGGCCAGGTGACCAAGGCCTGCAACCAGATGATCGTTGCCTGCAATGCCCTGGTGATTGCCGAGGTGGTGGCCCTGGCCGAACGTTCAGGGGTGGATGCCAGCCTGATCGCCGAAGCGCTTTGCGGCGGATTCGCCGACTCCCGGCCGCTGCAGATCCTCGCGCCACAGATGGCGCAAAGTCGCTACACCCCGGTCAAATGGCATGTGCGCACCTTGCTCAAGGACCTCGACACTGCAGTGAAGTTTTCCCGCGAGCAAGGTTCGGCAACACCCATCAGTGGCCTCGCCGCGCAACTGATGCGCCTGCACGGCAGCCAGGGGCATCTGCAAAACGATCCGGCGACCCTGGTAGAGCTGTTCCGCGCTCGGGACTGAAGTCGCTGTCCAGATTGTCGAGCCGCTCCAGCACCGGCGGCAGGTCGGTCAACGGTACCGGACGGCTGAGCAGGTAGCCTTGAAGGAAGTCGCAGCCCTGGGCGGCGAGAAATGCGTGTTGCTCGTCGGTTTCCACCCCCTCGGTGACGACCTGCAGGTGCAGGGTGTGGGCCATGATGATGATGGCCTGGACGATCTCTCGGTCTTGCTGGCTGCCTGGCACATCCTGGATGAACGAGCGGTCGATCTTCAGCACGTCCAGGGGAAGGCGCTTGAGGTAGGCCAGCGATGAATAGCCGGTGCCGAAGTCGTCGATCGACAGGGCCACGCCCTGGGCGCGGATGCGTTTGAGCAGGTTGATGGTGCGATGGATATCGCCCATCAGGGCGTTTTCGGTGACTTCCAGTTCCAGTTGGCGAGCAGCCACACCGGCCTGGAACAAGGCCATCTCCACTTCGCTGGCCAGTTCCTCGCGCCCCAGTGTCACGGCGGAGCAATTGACCGTGACCTTGAGGTGTCCGTAGCCCAGGCGGTTGAGTTCTGCCACGTCTTCGCAGGCGCGGCGCAGTACCCAGAGGTCGAGTTCGGCGATCAGGCCATTGGCTTCGGCAATACCGATGAAGCGGTCGGGGCCGAGCAGGCCATGCTGCGGGTGCTGCCAGCGTACCAGGGCTTCCAGCTTGGCGACCCGTGCGCTGTGCAGGTCGAAGATCGGCTGGTAATGCACGCACAATCCGCGCTCTTCGAGCAGTGCCACGCGCAGTTCCTCTTCCAGTTGCAACTCGAGCGTGGCGCGGGTCTTCAGGCTGCTGTTGAAGAAGTTCAGGTTGTTGCGTCCGCCCCCCTTGGACTGGTAAAGCGCCAGGTCGGCATTCTTCAGCAGCTCCTCGGCGCTGCGTCCATCGTCGGGGAAGATACTGATGCCGATACTGGTGGTCATGACCATGCGTCGCCCGCCGAGGTCGATGGGCTCCTTCATGCGTTGCATGATGCGTTGTGCCAGGTGGCGGGCCTCGTCGCGGTTGTGCAGGCTGGTGACGATGCAGAACTCATCGCCGCCAAAACGCGCCACCACGTCCTGGGAGCGGGTCGCCGCCTTGATGTGTCCGGCGATCACCTTGAGCAGTTCGTCGCCAGCGGCGTGCCCGAGGCTGTCGTTGATGCGCTTGAAGTGGTCGATGTCGAGGAACATCACGGCCAGCATGCCTTCGCTTGCGGTCTGCTCGGCCAGGCGTTCGGCAAAGACCTGGTTGAAGCCGCGGCGATTGATCAGGTTGGTCAAGGCATCGTAGTGGGCGGCCTGTTGCAGCGAGGCACGGGCCTGGTCGAGCTGGCTGAGCAGCACATTGACCCGCCGCAGGTCATGTTCCTTGCTTTGCAGCTTCTTGTCGGCCAGTGCAGCGCTGATGCTGCTGCCACTGATCAGCAGGGTGATGAACGCGATGGTCAGCCCCAACTGCAGGCTGTTGTTGGCCGAGGGCAGTTGCAGGGGCAGGTTGTCTGGAATGACCAGCGACAGTGCCGCCATGCCCGTGAAGTGGGTGAGGACGATGCCTGCCGCCATCATCAGGCTGGCGCCGTACTTCATCACCAGATGCAGGGTGCCGCTGCCACTGCGAAAGTGTCGGGCCATCAGCAGCGCCACCAGGCTGGTGACTACGGCGATGCCCAGCGAGGCGACCAGCAGTGGGGTCTGGTAGTACTGCAGGGCGCTGGTCTGCAGGGCGGCCATGCCGACGTAATGCATCACGGTGATGCCGAGGCCGATCGCCAGCGCAGCCTGCAGGTAATGACGCCACTGCATCACAGTGCGATCGAGGCTGTTCATTGCCAGCCACGCGGCGAGCAGGGCGATGATCAGCGAGAGGGCGGTCAGCGGCATGTCGTAATGCACTTCAAGCGGCGCCTGGAACGCCAGCAGGCTGATGAAGTGCATGGCCCAGATACCGCTGGCCAGGCAGCAGGCACCCAGAATCCGCCATTGGCGGCGGGCGTTGAGCCCCTCGCTGTGACTTTGCCGCTCGGCCATGTCCAGGGTGGCGAAGCATGCAGCGCAGGCCACCAGGTAGGCGAGCATGACCAGGAAAGGGTTATGACGGCAGTCGAGGATGATTTGTCCGCTCGCCGGAAGCTCGGCGAACAATTGAAGTCCCAGCCACTCCATTGCCTGTCTCTTCGTCGAGTTTGCACTCGTCCCCAAACAGCGTGGTGGAGACCGTTGAAACCGGAGTATAGGAAAGGGGAGCTAGGCCTTCCTGATTAATGGCAGTTTGATCTCTACCATTTGGACATGAGGTCAATAGCGGAAGGTTATAAAAACAGATGAGGCGGCGCGTGCTTCGCGGGCAAGCCCGCTCCTGCATATACAACGCTGCGGGAGCGGGCTCGCCGTTTTGTCAGCCGGCCACCAGCACGCGAATCGCTTCCAGGCGCAGCGCGGCCTTTTCGAGCATCGCCAGGCCCTGTTCGCGCTGCTTGCGCAGGGCATCGATCTCGCTGTCACGCACGCTCGGGTTGACTGCCTTGAGCGCCGTCAGGCGAGCCAGCTCCTCGTCGGCTTCAGCGGCCAGGCGACGCTGCGCCTCGGCGACACGCTCGTCATGCACCGGCAGTACCTTCGCCTCGCCAGCGGCGATGCGCTTGGCCAAGACATCGCGCTGGGCCTGGATGAACTTGTTGGCGCTGGCCTTGGGTACGCTTTCGAGCTGGTCGTTGAGGGTTTCGAAGGCAACCCGCGGCGCCAGGTCGTTGCCATTGGTATCGAGCAGGCAGCGCAAGGCGGCCGAGGGCAGGTAGCGACCCAGTTGCAGGCTACGTGGTGCCACCACCTCGCTGACATAGAGCAGTTCGAGCAGCACGGTGCCAGGCTTGAGCGCCTTGTTCTTGATCAGCGCCACGGCGGTGTTGCCCATCGAGCCGGACAGCACCAGGTCCATGCCGCCCTGCACCATCGGGTGTTCCCAGGTCAGGAACTGCATGTCCTCGCGCGACAGGGCCTGGCCACGGTCGTAGGTGATGGTCACGCCTTCGTCGTCGCCCAGCGGGAAGCTCGCGTCGAGCATCTTCTCGCTGGGTTTGAGCACCAGCGCATTTTCCGAATGGTCTTCGCTGTCGATGCCGAAGGCGTCGAACAGGGTTTCCATATAGATAGGCAGGGCGAACTGGTCATCTTGCTCGAGAATCGCCTCGACCAGTGCCTCGCCTTCGCCAGCGCCGCCGGAATTGAGCTCCAGCAGGCGGTCGCGGCCGCTGTGCAGTTCGGCCTCCAGGCGCTCGCGCTCGCCGCGGGCTTCAGCGACCAAGGCGCTCCAGGCGGCATTGTCGCCGCCGACCAGTTGCGCCAGCAGGCGCGTGCCGAACTGGTGCTGCAGGGCGCTGCCGGTCGGGCAGGTGTTGAGGAAGGCATTCAGGCCTTCGTGGTACCACTGGAACAGGCGCTCTTGCGGGCTGTCCTGCAGGTACGGGATGTGCAGCTGGATGGTGTGTTTCTGACCGATTCGGTCGAGACGACCGATGCGTTGCTCGAGCAGGTCCGGGTGCGCCGGCAGGTCGAACATCACCAGGTGGTGGGCGAACTGGAAGTTGCGGCCTTCACTGCCAATTTCCGAGCAGATCAGCACCTGCGCGCCAAATTCTTCGTCGGCAAAGTACGCGGCGGCGCGGTCACGCTCAAGGATGCTCATGCCTTCATGGAATACCGTCGCGGGGATGCCGGAGCGCACACGCAGGGCGTCTTCCAGGTCCATGGCGGTTTCGGCGTGGGCGCAGATCACCAGCACCTTGGTGCGCTTGAGCATCTTCAGGGTGTCGATCAGCCAATCGACCCGTGGGTCGAAGCGCCACCAGCGTTCTTCGTCGCTGGTTTCGCCCTGGGCCTGGAAGGCCACTTCCGGGTACAGCTCGGCACGCTCACCGGCGGGCAGCGCGCTGTACGGTTCGGGGTTGGCGAGCGGGTAGGGGTGCAGTTGACGCTCGGGGAAGCCCTGGATCGCGGCGCGGGTGTTGCGGAACAGCACGCGGCCGGTGCCATGGCGGTCGAGCAATTCGCGAATCAGGCGTGCGCTGGCCTGGCTGTCACCATCGCTGACTGCGGCCAGCAGGGCTTCGCCCTCGGCGCCGAGGAAATTGTGAATGGTGGCGTGGGCCTTGGGCGACAGGCGGCCTTCGTCGAGCAACTCCTGGACGGCTTCGGCTACTGGGCGATAGTGCTCGCTCTCGGCGCGGAAGGCGGCCAGGTCGTGGAAACGGTTGGGGTCCAGCAGGCGCAGGCGGGCGAAATGACTGTCCTGGCCAAGCTGTTCGGGGGTTGCAGTGAGCAGCAGCACGCCAGCAATGACCTGGGCCAACTGCTCGACCAGCGCGTATTCGGCACTGGCCTGCTCCTCGTGCCATACCAGGTGGTGGGCTTCGTCGACCACCATCAGGTCCCAGCCGGCGGCGAACAGGGCGTCCTGGGCCTTTTCATCGTCGACCAGCCACTCCAGCGCCACCAGCGCCAGTTGGGCATCTTCGAACGGGTTGCTGGCATCGCTCTCGATGAAACGCTCGGCGTCGAACAGTGCCACCTGCAGGTTGAAGCGCCGGCGCATTTCGACCAGCCACTGGTGCTGAAGGTTTTCCGGAACCAGGATCAGCACGCGGCTGGCACGGCCCGTCAGCAATTGGCGGTGGATGACCAGGCCCGCCTCGATGGTCTTGCCCAAGCCTACTTCGTCGGCCAGCAATACCCGCGGGGCGATACGGTCGGCGACTTCACGGGCAATGTGCAACTGGTGGGCGATCGGCTGGGCGCGGCAGCCGCCCAGGCCCCAGAGCGAGGAGAGCATCTGCTTGCTGCTGTGCTGCAGGGTGTTGTAGCGCAGCGAGAACCACGACAGCGGGTCGATCTGTCCGGCGAACAGACGGTCGCTGGCCAGGCGGAACTGGATGAAGTTCGACAGTTGCGTCTCAGGCAGGGTACGCGCCTGGTTCTGCCCGTCCAGGCCATGGTAGACCAGCAGGCCATCGACATCCTCGACCTCGCGCACGGTCAGCTTCCAGCCATCGAAGTGAGTGATCTGGTCACCCGGCGAGAAGCGCACGCGGGTCAGCGGCGCGTTGCGTAGCGAGTACTGGCGGGTATCGCCAGTGGCCGGATAGAGCACGGTCAGCAGGCGGCCATCCTGCGCCAGGATGGTTCCCAGGCCGAGCTCGGCTTCGCTGTCGCTGATCCAGCGTTGCCCCGGTTGATACTGCTGCGCCATACTGCCTGAACTCCCGCGATGAAAAAGCGCACTATCTTAACGGATAGGCCCGGCGGACCAAAGCGTTCAGCCACTTCATCGACGAATACCCTTCAGTCAACGAGGGCCTCGCGCCAACATGCCTGTCACGCACCGCTGGTTGAACTTCTCCCTGGCCGTGGGCAGCCTGGCGCTGCTCGCAGCCTGTGACCAGAAGAAGTTCGAGATCCTCGCGCCGATTCCGGTCGAGCAACTGGAAGTACTGGGCGTTCAGACGCCGCTCAAGAGCGTGCATTTCCACGACCGCGAAGGCGAAGGCCTGCTGGTGCTCAGCCGTGTGGACGGCCAGGCGACCGATGCCGACAGCGAACAGGAAGTCGACAAGGTCGTGCTCAAGGCCACGCTCTATGGGCGTGCGAGCGAAAGCGAGGCGTTCAAGCCACGCTGGCAGATCGATCAGGAGACAACGTGCCCGGGGCTGGACCTGGATGTCGACTTCTATACCGATGTCAGCGACGTCACCGACCTGAACAAGGATGGTGTCGCCGAAGTCACCGTGGCCAGCCACGCCTTCTGTGGCGGCGGCATCGACCCGCATGACATCAGCATCGAACTGCGCGAAGGCGAGGCGATCTACAGCATCAGTGGTCAGTCGCAGATCAGCCCGGCGGGCGAGGAGCCCATCGGCGGCGAGCGCGAGGACAGTGCGTCATTGAAGAACGCGCCGCAGGTGTTGCGCGAACACATGGACGCGGTCTGGCAGCAGGTCTACAAGCGGCCCTGGAGCGAAGCCAGCCAGCCCGCTGACGACGATCCCGACGACGAAGGCGAATGATCGCGGTCTATACTTTGCAAGCGGTATTGTGACCGGCCGCACAAACCCTTGCCCATGTGCTCAAGGCGCACCGCGGCTGGCCGACACAGTGGCTACAGGAGAACCGACTCATGCTGCCGCCGATTATTCCGCTCAGTGCCGTGCCCGTGACCTCGCAACAAGACCCCGTCAAGCAGAGCCCCAATATTCCTCCGGTGGTTCCGGCCCAGCCTGCCTCCAGCGATGGCACCATCGACCTCAAGCAGCAGCGCGATCCGCAGGATGAAGCCTATCGGCTGCGTGAGGAACAACGCCGCCAGCAGCAGCGCCGTCAGCAACGCCGCCAGGACGAGCAGGAAGAACTCTACAGCGCCATGCCCGGCGATGAACTCAATGCCGACAATACCGTGCCGGTGGCGCCGCTCGGTGAGCGCCCGCGTCAGGGGTTGCTGGTGGATATCGAAGTCTGAGACGGGGCTGTTCAGCGTCGCCATCAGGCTTCATCATGGGCGCATCCGCTGTCAGTCGAGCCCGCCCATGAGCCAAGACAACCTGATCGACTTCGGCGCCGAGCGCGCCAAACGCATCCACGACATCAAGGACAAGCGCCTGGATGAAATGCGCCAGGCCTTCGAACAGGCCATGCCGTTGAGCAAAAGCAAGAAGAAGAAAGGCAAAAGCAAGCCCAAGAAGCGCTGAAAACTGATGCAGGTCAAACCTGCGCCCCCTCTTGTGCCCGGTCCCGGGCCCTATTGACCCTGGTCAATTTCTCCTCCCCGCACATTCGTTACCTTGCACACATCGGACAACGGCAACGAATCGGGAGGCCGACATGTTCTTCGACAACGTGGTGATCGCCGGTGTGGTGACAGTCGGGTTGATGTTGACGTTCTTTGCCGGTCTGGGACTTTTCATCTGGAAGGATGCGAACAAGCGCAAATCGCGCTGATCCTTCCGGGTATACGAGCACGCAAGGCATTTAGGGCGACTTCGGTCGCCTATTTTTTTGCCGTTTTAAAAGATGATTAGCTAGCTAATTAGTTGATTGCATTTTATTCTTCCTTTCGTTGTCTATCGTTCTATTAATATCCCCCCGCAAGGTCCGCTTCGTGCCCATCACCCTCCAGGCCCTGTTCGCACCCACCAGCCCCGCTCTGAAGTTCGCCATCAAGACCCTGCTGGGCGGTGGACTGGCGCTGTGGCTGGCGCTGCGCTGGGGGTTGGAACAACCCGCCTGGGCCTTGATGACGGCGTTCATCGTGGCCCAGCCGCTGTCGGGCATGGTGGTGCAGAAGGGGCTGGCGCGACTGGCCGGCACCCTGGTCGGTACGTTCATGTCGGTGGTGTTCATCGGCCTGTTCGCCCAGACCCCGTGGTTGTTCCTGCTGACCCTTGCCTTGTGGCTGGCGCTCTGTACCGCTGCTTCAACCCAGTTGCGCAGTGCCTGGGCGTACGCCTTTGTGCTGGCTGGCTATACCGCAGCGATCATCGCATTGCCAGCGATCGACCACCCTTTACAGGTGTTCGACCAGGCGGTGGCGCGCTGCACCGAAATCTGCCTGGGCATCGTCTGCGCCACAGCCACCAGCGCGCTGATCTGGCCGATGCGCGTCGAGCAGCAACTCGGCGGCCAGGCGCGGCAGGCCTGGCAGAACGGCATGCAGACCGCCAGCGCCATGCTCGGCGGTGAAGACGAGGCGCGCCAGGGGCTGCTGGACATCCTTGGGCGTATCGTCGCCATCGACGTTCAGCGTGAACATGCCTGGTTCGAAGGCAGTCGTGGCCGCCAGCGGGCCCGCGCAATCCGTGGCCTGAGCCAGAAGCTGATGGTGCTGCTGCGCATTTCGCGTTCGGTGCGTCGTCAGTGGCGTCAGCTCGACGAACAGCAAGCGGCGCACCTGGCGCCCTGGCTGGAGGAGGTCCGGACCCAGTTGGCCAATCCCGATCAGCCCAGCCTTCTGTTATTGCGCCAACGTATCTGGGACGCAGCCCACGACGAACAGATCAGCCCCGCCGAGCATTTCTGCCTGGCGCGCCTGGCCCTGCTGCTGGACTTCGCCATGGCCGCCACCCAGGCGCTGCTCGATGTGGAGGAAGGGCGAACGCCCAAGGACGTATCGCTGGGCCTGGCGGCGCATCGCGACCTGCCGCTGGCGCTGCTGTTCGGTTCGCGCAGTGCGTTGGCGTTTCTGGTCATGAGCAGTTTCTGGCTGGCCACGGCCTGGCCCTCGGCCCCCGGAGGCCTGGTGCTGACCTGCGTGGTCTGCAGCCTGTTCGCCAGCCGCGAGAACGGCGCGCAGATCGGCTTGAGCTTTCTGCGTGGCATCTTGCTGGCGATTCCGGTGGCGTTTTTCGTTGGGCAGATCCTGTTGCCACAATGGAGCAGTTTCGCCTTGCTGTGTCTTGGCATGGGCGTACCGCTGTTCTTCGGTGCGCTGGGCATGGCCCATCCGCGCACGGGGCCGACGGCGACTTCGTACTGCCTGCATTTCATCGTGCTGGTGGCGCCTCTGAACGCCATGCACTTCGACGTGGCCAGCATGCTCAACAGCGCCCAGGCCATGCTCATCGGTGTGGGGGCGGCGGTACTGGCGTTTCGGTTGGTCGTGCTGCGTCATCCGAAGTGGCTGGGTCGGCGCCTGAGGGCCGCCACCCAGAGCGACCTGGTTCGCCTGACCCATCGCGACCTGCGGGGCGCCGACAGTTGGTTTGGTGGACGCATGGCCGATCGCCTGATGCAGTTGGCCCGTCATGCCAGCGAGTTGCCCGAGGCCGAGCGCAAGCGTTGGGACGATGGCCTGCATGGCTTGGACATCGGTGACGAACTGGTGCACCTGCGCATGTGCCTGGCGGTGGCCCAGGTACCGTTGGCCGGTGCCGAGCGCCAGTACCTGCAGCAACTGGAGGCGGTTCTGGCCAGTGGCCCTGCGCCTGGGCGCGGCCAGCGTCTGGATGCCGCCAGCGAGCAGTTCATCGAGGCCCTGCGCCGCCAGCCGTCGAGCGACCCGCTGCGCCTGGCTATCGGCGCGGTCCTGCAATTGCAGAAGAGCTGGGGCAAGTGGTGCCGTTGGCAGGAGGAAGTCCATGGGGTTGCGTGAGTGGGCGCTGGGCGGCGTATTGCTCAGCCCGTTTCTGATCTACGTGTTGATGGCGTTGGTGCTTACTGGGCTGTTGCGCTGGGTGGTGCAGGCGACGCCACTCGGTCGCTGGATCTGGCATGAAGCGCTGTTCGATGCGGCGTTGTTCGTCTGTGTGCTGTCGTTGGTGGTACATCTGTTGGGACCTTTGTAAGGAGTCAGTCCATGCGTACAGCTGTACGTACCCTGGTCACCCTGTGCGTGGTGGCCATTGCCGTGTTTGCCGGATATCACCTCTGGCAGTACTACATGCTTACCCCCTGGACGCGCGATGCGCGGGTGCGGGCCGATGTGGTGGTGATCGCCCCGGACGTGTCCGGCTGGGTGCGCGAACTGCGGGTACACGACAACCAGCCGGTGAAGGCCGGCGATGTCTTGATGATCATCGATCACGAGCGCTTCCAGGCGGCTTTCGACCAGGCCAGTGCCGTGGCTGAAACCCGCACCCAGCAGTTGCGCCTGCGTGAGCGCGAAGCGGCTCGGCGCACGGCCCTTGGGCCGGAGGCGATCAGCGCCGAGCTGCGCGAGAACGCCCAGATCAACGCTGCCATCGCCCGTGGTGAACTGCACGAGGCGCAAGCGCAACTGCAGGTGGCCAAGATCAACCTGGCCCGTAGCGAAGTGCGCGCACCGCGCGACGGTCACATCACCAACCTGCGACTGGCCCAAGGCAACTACGTCAATACCGGGCAATCGATGATGGCGCTGGTGGACGACTCGACCTTCTATATCCAGGCCTATTTCGAGGAAACCAAGCTGCCGCGCATTCGTGTCGGGGATCCGGTGAAGGTCTGGCTGATGGGGGCGGGGGAGGCCATGCATGGGCATGTGGAGAGCATCAGCCGGGGCATCACTGACCGCAACTCGACCCCGGACGGACAGTTGTTGCCGGAGGTGGAGCCGACCTTCAACTGGGTCAGGTTGGCGCAGCGGATACCGGTGAGGATCAGGCTGGACGAGATCCCCGCAGGGGTGAATCTCAGCGCAGGGATGACCGCAAGCGTGCAGGTTCGGGAGGATGAAGTACAGCGCTGAGCAAGCGCCCCCACAGGCACCTAGCGTGCCCGTGGGAGCGCTTGCCATCAGGGTTGCTGGGCAGTGGCTGCCAGGACGATCTCGCGGATGCACACATGTTGCGGCTGCTGGTACGCCCAGACGATCGCCCCGGCCACATCCTCGGCCTTGAGCACTACGCCGCCCATGTCATTGGCTTTCCACGACTCGTAGTCGCGCTTGATGCCCTCGTCGCTGGTGTGGCCGAGCAGCTCGGTCTCGACCGCGCCCGGCGCGATGGTGACGACACGCACGTTGTGTGGCGCCAGCTCTTCGCGCAGGTTTTCCGACAGGCCATGCACGGCGAATTTGGTGCCGACGTAGGCGACATGATTGGGGAAGGTCTTGCGCCCGGCGACGGAGCTGACGTTGATCAGGGTGCCGGCGCGGCGTGCGACCATGCCGCTGGCCAGTGCATGCACACCGTTGAGCAGGCCTTTGACGTTGATGTCGATCATCCGGTCCCACTGCTCTGGATCCTGCTCGTGCACCTGGCCCAGAAGCATCACGCCGGCATTGTTCACCAGCGCATCGGCCGGGCCGTACACGGCTTCGGCTTCGTTCACCGCCGCCACCAGTGCGGCACGGTCGCGAATGTCCACGGCGCGACACAGGCAGTTGGGCAGGGCCAATGCTTCGAGACGTTCCAGGCGACGAGCGATCAGCAGCAGCGGGTGACCTGCGGCCGAGAATTGCTGGGCCGTGGCGGCCCCGATACCGGAGCTGGCGCCGGTGATAATGATCAGAGGTTTGTACATGAGCGCCTCCAAGGCATAATCGTTTTCGATGGCCAGGATTGTAAGCATCGATCCAGGCCATGAAAAACGGCTTATTCCTCTGGCTGGCATCGGTTTTATCTATGGATATTCGTCATCTCAAGGCGTTCATCGTCGTGTTCGAAGAGCGCAACATCACTTTGGCCGCGCAGCGCTTGTGCGTGGCTCAGCCGACATTGTCAGTGACCATCCGGCAACTCGAGGAGGACCTCGGCGTCAGCCTGTTCCTGCGCCAGGCCCGCGGTGTGGACGTCAGCGAGCAGGCGCGGGCGCTGTATCCGCAGGCGTGCCGCATGGTTGCCGAAGCCGAGGCGCTGCGCCTGCGCTTTCGCCAGGAGCAGGAGCGTGTCCCGCTCGCGTTGGGTATCGAGGCCGATATCGCCCCGGCCCAGGTCGAAGCATGCGTGCGTCTTGCGGCTCAGGCTGTGCCTGGGCTGCAATTGACGTTGCTGGACGGTTGCGAGGGCGATGCGCGGTTGGCCGATGAAGCCGAGCGCTGTGAGGATGAGCTCTTCCTGGCGCTGTGGGAAGAGTCGTTTGTCCTGGTCATGGCCACCGGCAGCCAGGCCGACGGTCGCTGGGTCACCTGCCCGCAGCATCCTTCGCACCAGCGCCTGATGGGGCTGTATGGCGAGGGTGAGCAGGTGGCACAGGCCGGATCATTGCAACTGGCGTTGGCGCTGGTCGCCGCCGGACTGGGCGCGGCCTGGTTGCCGCAGTCGCTGGCCGAGCGCCACCCAGGGGTCTACTGGCAACCAGGGCCCGGCCCGGCGCTGAGGCGTCGGGTCGGGTTGTGCTACGCCGCCCAGGCGCTGGACATTCCTGCCCTGGCGAGCTTGCAGCAGGCGCTGAGCGGCAGCAGCCTGGGTTAGAGGAACATGCCGCCGGAGACTTCCAGACGCTGCCCGGTAATCCAGCCATTACCCTCCTCAAGCAGCAGGGCGATGGCTGCGCCGATATCGTCGGGCAGGCCGGCGCGGCCCAGGGCAGTATTGCTGGCCGCGAAGGCGTTGGCCGATCAGCTCGATCCGGCGTTATCCGGCGCTCGCTGAAAAACCTTGGCGAAGGCGGCGCAGGTTGCGTTAGGCTGCGCAACAAACGATCTGCGCGTTGCCCGACAGAGGCAACCGTTCCCGCCTGGCGTGCGTTCCTTCCGATTTCTTTGCGAGGTAACGTCATGGCCATTACATCCCAGGATATCTGCACAGCTGCCGAGCAGCTCAACGGCTTCGTCGGTTTTCACGGCAAGCGTGGCACGCATATCGTGCGCTTTTCCGAGGACGCATTCGGTATGGATGTCGCGGATGCGAGCATCACGCCCTGCAGCGAGTTCGTCTGGCGTCCCGAGTCGGGGCGGCGCATGGCGCTCTGCCGTGAGCGTCTGGCACTGTTGCTGCGACAGCATGTGGACGATCGCCTGAACATTGGCGAGCCGCTGCGGGTCTATTTGCGCCGCACCGACCTGCCGGAGATCGTCGCCGAGCGTAGCCTGCGCTGAGCGAGCAGGTTCAGTCGGGGTAGGCCAGCTTGAGAGGACCAGCCTCGTTGCGGGCGACGTTGACCTGGTTGCGGCCTTGATGCTTGGCGGTGTAGAGGGCCTTGTCGGCGTCTTCAAGCCACTGCTCGGGCGTTTTCAGTCCGGGGTGATAAGCCGAGAGGCCTATGCTGAGGCTGATGCGCAATTCCGGCAGTTGCGGGTTGCGATAGGCGCTGACCTGCTCACGCAGGCGCTCCATCGCAACGCCGGCCTGGTCTTGATCGGTGGCAGGCAGGATCAGACAGAACTCGTCACCGCCGTAGCGCCCGGCCAGGTCATCGTCGCGCAGGACGCGCTTGAGCTCGTGGCTCAGCTGGCGCAGCACGCAATCGCCGACCACGTGGCCGAAGGTGTCATTGATGGTCTTGAAATGGTCGATGTCGATCAGGGCGATCACGGCCGGGGCCTGCTGCTGGTGGCAGATCTGGAACCTCAGCAGCAGCAAGTCTTTCCATGAGCCATGGTTGAGCAGCCCGGTGAGGCTGTCGGTGCGGCTCAGGGCGCTCAGTCGACGCTTGTGGTCGGCCAGTTTGATCGCCAATTGATAGCAGACCCAACCGAGCGCCAGCGGGTAGAGCGTCAACATTGGCAGGCAGGCATAGACCTGCAATGCCGTGGCTTGCAATTGCAGCCCGGGGCCGAACAGCGCCATGGCCAGCAGCATGCCTGTCAGCTGCGCGAGCAACCCGCGCAGTACCATGCGCTTGCCGCCTGCAGCGACGTTGTTCATGGTCATCATCGACAGGATGGTCACGGTCGGCAACGGATTGAAATGAATGGCCGCGGCCCAGAAACCGCCGCTCAGCGAATCGAGCAACAGGTTGCGCTGTTCGGCGCGGTAGGGGGCAGGGGAGCGGATCGCCCATTGATAAGCCAGGTGCGGCCAGGCCAGGCCGTTGAATAGCATCAGCAGCCACACCCAGGTGGGTGGTTGCAGCGGGGCAAGTGCCGCCATGACGCTGAACAGGCCGATGCCCATGCCGATGGTCCGCGGCAGATAGATGCGCCTGACGAAGGAGAGCCCCTTGCCGCTTCTGTTGTCGATCATGTCTATCGTTCTTTTTCTGCAGAAGCCGTTTATCGCATAAGTTGCATGAATATTGTTGAACAATGATTCATGGCGGAAAAATGACCTTACAAGCCAATTCACGGTTGATCCGATCATTGTGAGGTAGCATGAAGCCTTTGTTTCTCCTCGGAGTGCTCCTGCTCATGGCCCCCATGGCTTCCCCCGCCGGCGAGCCGGCACCTTACAGGGATGGGCGTTTTCACAACCAGGCCGAGCTGCCCAAGGATGGCGTGCTCAAGAAGTTGCGCATCGGCCTCAAGTATCTGCTGCTGCGCAAACCTCCCGAGACACGTCCTGCCACTCCCCCGAGCCTGCAGCCGATGACCCGCCAGCAGGTACTCGATGCCCCGGACCACAGCCTCTGGCGTCTGGGCCATTCCACGGTACTGCTGAAACTGCGTGGGCACTTCTTCATTACAGACCCGGTATTTGCCGAACGCGCCTCGCCCGTGCAATGGGCCGGCCCGCTGCGCTTCCACGCTTCGCCGCTGGCAATCGACCAGCTTCCGCCGCTGGCAGCGGTGATTCTGTCCCACGACCATTTCGATCATCTCGATGAGTCGGCCATACGCCAGCTGGCGCCAAGCACCGGCCAGTTTCTTGCACCGCTGGGCGTGGGCGATCGTTTGGTCGAGTGGGGTGTGCGGAGCGACAAGGTGCGTCAACTGGACTGGTGGCAGGAAACCGAAGTCGCAGGCGTGCGTTTCGTCGCCACACCGGCGCAGCACTTTTCTGGGCGCGGCCTGTTCGACAGTAACAGCACCTTGTGGGCGTCGTGGGTGGTGATCGATGAGGGGCTGCGCCTGTTCTTCAGTGGTGATACCGGATATTTCGAAGGCTTTCGCGAAATCGGCGAGCGCTTCGGACCCTTCGATCTGACATTGATGGAGACCGGTGCCTACAACCTGGCCTGGCCCAATGTGCATATGCAGCCTGAGCAGAGCCTGCAAGCGCACCTGGATCTGCGCGGACGCTGGATGCTGCCGATCCACAACGGAACGTTCGATCTCTCCCTGCACAGCTGGCAGGAGCCTTTTGAGCGCATCTTCGCGCTCGCGGCGCAGGCCGAGGTACCGTTGAGCACGCCACAGATGGGCGAGCGCGTCAGTCTGGATTCGCCCCATGCAGGGCAGAACTGGTGGCAGCCCAGGCCTTCGCGTCAGCGAGGCGACAGCACCGAGCGTGCAGTGGCGGTGCGCTGAGTATCAGCTTTCACGGCCCTTCTTTATTGGCGACTCCTGTTCATCATCCAGCAGCTTCGACGGCGGCTTGCCGCTGTCGCTGCGTACCTGGGCGTGGCTGATGAGGGCGAAGATGAAGCTGCCACCGATGATGTTGCCGGCCAGGGTCGGCAGGGCGAACTCCAGCCAGAAGCTGGGCCAGGTCTGCTCTCCGGCCCAGACCAGATAAGACACTTCTACCGAGCCGACGACGATATGGGTGAAGTCGCCCAGGGCCATCAGGTAGGTGATCATCAGGATGATCCAGATCTTGGCGTTCTCCATGGATGGGATCATCCAGACCATGGTCGCGATCATCCAGCCCGAGATGATGCCCTTGGCAAACATCTGGCTCGGATCGTTGTGCATCACCTTGCGCCCGATTTCGAGGAAGGCCACATCGGTCTTGCTGTCGAAGATCGGCAGCTCGAGCATCACCCAGGCCACCAGCAAGGTGCCGGCGAGATTGCCCATCAGCACCACTGTCCACAGGCGTATCAAGCGGCCGAGGTTGGCGAGGGTAGGGGCGGTCATTACCGGCAGCACGGCAGTCAGGGTGTTTTCGGTGAACAACTGTTGGCGAGCGAGGATCACGGCAAGAAAACCGGCAGCGTAGCCGAGGCTGGCAATCACCTGGCTGCTGTCGTTGTCTGGCAGGCGTGCATAGAACAGTCCCATCGCCATCAGCGACAGGCCCATGGTCAGGCCGGCGGCCAGTGCCGACCACCACAGGGCTGCCAGGGTGCGTTCCAGTTCCTGATCGCCCTGGGCGCGGATGATCTCGTGCAGTACTGCTGCGCGGGGTGGCTGGTTATGGCTGACTTCCTGCTCTTCATCTGCCGACAGGCCTGGGGTTTTCTCGTTCTGCGCTTGGCTCATCGTGTCGCGCTCCTGGGATGTTTCTCTACAGATCGATTGCGCTCGATTTAGTTGCCGGTGAGCTCATGGAGGCGGATAAAAGTTTTTTTGGATCAAAGTGTTGACTCTGATTTCAAACCACGTATTATTCGCCTCCTCGCAGCGATGAACGCAGCGAGGCAGTCGGTAAGTCGTTGACGTTGAAGGCTTTTGAAAGAAAGCGGTTTGAAAAAACTTCAAAATAAACGCTTGACAGCAAATGAGGAAAGCGTAGAATGCGCGCCTCGGTTGAGACGAAAGGCTCTTAACCAAACGCTCTTTAACAAATCGAATCAAGCAATTCGTGTGGGTGCTTGTGAGTGCGGACTGATAGTCGCCAAGATTATCAGCATCACAAGTGGCCATGCGAGAAATCACATAGTCATTTGAGATTGCTGAGCCAAGTTTAGGGTTTCTTAAAAACCCAAGCAGTATTGAACTGAAGAGTTTGATCATGGCTCAGATTGAACGCTGGCGGCAGGCCTAACACATGCAAGTCGAGCGGATGACGGGAGCTTGCTCCTTGATTCAGCGGCGGACGGGTGAGTAATGCCTAGGAATCTGCCTGGTAGTGGGGGACAACGTTTCGAAAGGAGCGCTAATACCGCATACGTCCTACGGGAGAA
>NZ_JAYFUI010000104.1:0-16166 GCF_034961125.1 Pseudomonas machongensis
GCCGGACATCTCCGGCATCTCCCAGTCGCACAGGACCAGGTCGAAACGTTCCTTGCTCAGCATGGCCATGGCCTTGCGGCCATTGACCGCGTCTTCGATGACCATGCCCGGGAAGGCATTTCGCAGGCACTTCCTCACCAGGTCGCGGATGAACGGCGCATCGTCCACGACCAGCACATTGACTTTACTCATCGATACTCCTCTTGAATCCCGACTAGCATACCGCCGACTGATGGCAATTTGCCAAACCACTGGTCACGCCGGGACGTTTCAAGACTGTTCGCGGGTGCCTGCTGTATCTGCCACAAACGAAAACGCCCGGACGAGGCCGGGCGTTGATGCTCGGGAGCAATATTACTTATCGTCCGATTCGCCCGGAACATTAGCCTTTTCGGTAGCGCCGGAAGTGTCGCCCTCGACCTCGGCCTTCATGCGCTTGAGACCCATGTGGCGTACATCGGTGCCACGCACCAAGTAGATCACCAGCTCCGAGATATTGCGGGCGTGGTCGCCGATACGCTCCAGCGAGCGCAGGGCCCAGATGACGCTCAATACCCGCGAGATCGATCGGGGGTCTTCCATCATGTAGGTGACCAGCTCGCGCAGCGCGGTCTTGTATTCGCGGTCGATGGTCTTGTCGTACTGGGCCACCGACAGTGCCAGCTCGGCGTCGAAACGGGCGAAGGCGTCCAGCGCATCGCGGACCATGTTGCGCACCTGGTCGCCGATGTGACGCACTTCGACGTAGCCACGGGGCGACTCGCCTTCCTCGCACAGCTGAATGGCGCGGCGGGCGATCTTGGTCGACTCGTCACCGATGCGCTCCAGGTCGATCACCGACTTGGAGATGCTGATGATCAGACGCAGGTCGGACGCCGCAGGCTGGCGACGGGCGAGGATGCGTACGCATTCCTCGTCGATGTTGCGCTCCATCTGGTTGATCTGTTCATCGACCTCACGCACCTGCTGGGCCAGGCCCGAATCGGCTTCGATCAGCGCAGTCACGGCATCGTTGACCTGCTTCTCGACCAGGCCCCCCATCGCCAGCAGGTGGCTGCGCACTTCCTCGAGCTCGGCGTTGAACTGCTGGGAGATGTGATGGGTAAGGCTTTCTTTGTTGATCATCGTTCTCTAGTCCCTGAATCCTGTAGGAGCGGGCTTGTCGGGGCGCCGAATTGCCACGCTGCTAGCCGTAACGCCCGGTAATGTAGTCTTCGGTCTGCTTCTTCGCCGGATTGGTGAAGAGCGTGTCGGTATCACCGAATTCGATCAGCTTGCCCATGTACATGAAAGCGGTGTAGTCGGAGACGCGCGCCGCCTGCTGCATGTTGTGGGTCACGATGACGATGGTGTACTTGGATTTCAGCTCGTAGATCAGCTCTTCGACCTTCAGCGTGGAAATCGGGTCCAGTGCCGAGCAAGGCTCGTCGAGCAGCAGGACCTCGGGCTCTACGGCGATGGTACGGGCGATCACCAGACGCTGCTGCTGACCACCGGACAGTCCCAGCGCCGAGTCGTGCAGGCGGTCCTTGACCTCATCCCACAGCGCCGCGCCCTTGAGCGCCCACTCGACCGCTTCGTCGAGCACGCGCTTCTTGTTGATACCCTGGATACGCAGGCCGTAGACCACGTTCTCGTAGATGGTCTTGGGGAACGGGTTGGGCTTCTGGAACACCATGCCGACACGGCGACGCAACTCGGCCACATCTTCGCCCTTGCGGTAGATGTTGTTGCCGTACAGGTTGATGGCGCCTTCCACGCGGCAACCATCGACCAGGTCGTTCATGCGGTTGAAGGTGCGCAGCAGCGTGGACTTGCCGCAGCCGGACGGGCCAATGAAGGCGGTCACGCGCTGTTTGGGGATGTTCATCTGTACATCGAACAGCGCCTGCTTGTCGCCGTAGAACAGCGACAGGCCCGGGACTTCGATGGCCACGGTCTCTTCGGCCAGGCGCAGGCTCTGCTTGTCGCGGCCCAGGGCCGACATGTCGATGCCGTGGGAGTGGGATTCTTGCTGCATGGTCAACTCCATACGCTATCAATTCGTTTCAAAGGGCCGCCCATACCGTGGGCGGCTCACTTGCAATCAGGATCAGCTGTCGAGCGCCTTGTACTTCTCGCGCAGGTGGTTACGGATCCACACCGCCGAGAGGTTGAGGGTCGCGATCACCAGTACCAGCAGCAGCGCCGTGGCGTAGACCAGCGGTCGCGCGGCCTCGACGTTGGGGCTCTGGAAGCCGACGTCGTAGATGTGGAAGCCCAGGTGCATGATCTTCTGGTCGAGGTGCAGGTAAGGGTAGTTGCCGTCCACCGGCAGCGATGGCGCCAGTTTCACCACACCCACCAGCATCAGCGGCGCCACTTCACCGGCAGCGCGGGCCACGGCGAGGATCATGCCGGTCATCATGGCCGGGCTGGCCATCGGCAGTACGATTTTCCACAGCGTCTCGGCCTTGGTCGCACCCAGGGCCAGCGAGCCCTCGCGCACGGTACGCGGAATCCGCGCCAGGCCTTCTTCAGTGGCGACGATCACCACAGGAACCGCCAGCAGCGCCAGGGTCAGCGAGGCCCACAACAAGCCTGGCGTGCCCAGCGTAGGCGCCGGTAGCGATTCGGGGAAGAACAGCCGGTCGATCGAGCCACCCAGCACGTACACGAAGAAGCCCAGACCGAATACGCCATAGACGATCGCCGGCACGCCGGCCAGGTTGTTCACCGCGATGCGGATCAGCCGCGTAACCGGGCCTTGCCTGGCGTATTCGCGCAGGTAGACCGCCGCCAGCACGCCAAAGGGAGTGACGATCACGGCCATGATCAGGGTCATCATCACCGTGCCGAAGATGGCCGGGAAGATGCCGCCTTCGGTGTTCGCTTCACGCGGGTCGTCGCTGAGGAACTCCCAGACCTTGCTGAAGTAGGCGCCCATCTTGGTCATCGCCGACATGCCGTTCGGCTGGATGGCATGCACCACCTTGCTCAGGTTGATCTCCACCTGGCGGCCGTTGGCGTCGCGGGCCACTAGGCTGTCGCGGGCGAAGGCCTGGTGCAGGCCGGTCAGGCGCTCCTCGATGGTCTTGTAGCGGCTGTTCAGCTCTGCGCGTTCAGACTCGATATCGGCCTGGGCGGCCGCATCCAGCTTGCCCTGCAGTTCCAGCTTGCGGCTGTGCAGGCGCAGGCGTTCGAGGCCGTGGTTGATGGAGCCGATGTCTTTCTTCTCGAGCGACACCAGTTGGTCGTTCAGGTCGCTGGCGCGCTTGAGGCGGCTCTGCAGTTCGTTCCAGGCGCTCGGGCCTTCGGCGACCACACGGCCTTCTTCCTTGACGCTGACCAGGTAACCATAGAAGTTGCCCCACTCGCGGCGCTCCAAGGCAATCAGGTCGGCAGGCTTGCTCTGGTCCACCAGCCATTCGCCGACCAGCCAGGTGAAGTCACTGCCGTTGAGGTCGCGGTTACCGACCTTGACCAACTCGCGTGTCATGAACTCCGGCCCCTGGTCAGGTACCGGCAGACCGGCGCTCTTGAGGCGCTCGCGGGGGACTTCTTCTTTCTGCACCACTTCGCCGACGATCACATGATCGGCCTGGCCAGGCACCTTGTAGGTGGCCTGGATCAGGTCGGCCGGCCAGAAGTGGCCCAGGCCGCGCACAGCGATCACGGCGAGCAGGCCGACGGTCATGATCACCGCCATGGCGACCGCGCCACCGCTGATCCACACGCCCGGCGCACCGCTCTTGAACCAGCCTTTGAGGGAATCCTTTTTCACGGATCTCTACCTTTCTATCAAAGCGACGAGTATTTCTTGCGCAGACGCTGGCGAATCAGCTCGGCCAAGGTGTTCATGATGAAGGTGAACATCAGCAGCACGAGCGCGGCGAGGAACAGCACACGATAGTGGCTGCCGCCGACTTCCGATTCGGGCATTTCCACGGCCACGTTGGCGGCCAGGGTGCGCATGCCCTCGAACAGGTTCAGTTCCATCACCGGGGTGTTGCCGGTGGCCATGAGCACGATCATGGTCTCGCCCACCGCCCGGCCCATGCCGATCATCAGCGCCGAGAAGATGCCCGGGCTTGCGGTGAGGATGACCACGCGGGTCAGGGTCTGCCAAGGCGTCGCGCCCAGCGCCAGCGAGCCGAGGGTGAGGCTGCGCGGCACACTGAACACGGCGTCTTCGGCGATCGAGTAGATGTTCGGAATCACTGCGAAGCCCATGGCGATACCGACCACCAGGGCGTTGCGCTGGTCGTAGGTAATGCCCATGTCGTGGCTGATCCACAGGCGCATGTCGCCGCCGAAGAACCAGCTCTCCAGGAACGGGCTCATGGACAGCGCGAACCAGCCGATCGCCAGGATCACCGGGATCAGGATCGCCGCCTCCCAGCCATCCGGGACGCGCTGACGGATCGACTCTGGCAGGCGGCTCCAGGAGAAGCCCGCCACCAGGATGCCGATCGGCAAGATCAGCAACAGGCTGAACACGCCCGGCAGGTGGCCTTCGAGATACGGCGCCAGGAACAGGCCGGCGAAAAAGCCGAGGATCACCGTCGGCATCGCTTCCATCAGCTCGATAACCGGCTTGACCTTGCGACGCATGCCAGGGGCCATGAAATAGGCGGTGTAGATGGCCGCGGCAATGGCCAGGGGTGCGGCCAGGATCATCGCGTAGAACGCGGCCTTGAGCGTACCGAAGGTCAGCGGCGACAGGCTCAGCTTGGGTTCGAAATCGGTGTTGGAGGCGGTCGACTGCCAGACGTACTTCGGTTCGTCGTAGTTCTCGTACCAGACCTTGCCCCACAGCGCGCTGAAGGACACTTCAGGGTGCGGGTTGCGCAGGCTCAGTGGCAGCAGCTTGCCGCCTTCTTCGATCATGATGCGGTTGGCGCGCGGCGACAGGGCCAGCACACCGGCGCCGTCGGCGACCGGCTCGACCAGCAGGGTACGGTGCGCGGTGCTGTGGAACACACCAAGCTTGCCGTCGTTGTCCAGGGCGATGAAGCCCTTGCGACGCTCCTCGGCATCGATCTGGGCGATCGGTGCCTTGCCCAACTGGAAGCTGCGGATCAGCTTGAAGCGCGACTCGCCATCCGGGTCGCGGGCCATGAACCACTGGCTCAGGCCACCCTTGGAGTCGCCGAAGATCAGCGAGATACCACCGACCAACTGGCCACTGGCGGTGATTTCGGCGTTGCCATCTTCGAGCAGCTTGTAGCGACCGTTGAGGCTCTTGTCCCGCAGGCTGAAGACATCGGCGGTGGCGCGACCGTTGACCACGTACAACCACTGCTGGCGCGGGTCGATGAAGATGTTCTTCACCGTCTGGGTCATCTGCGGCAGCGCGATGCGGTTCTGTTCGGTGGTGACGTCGCCAGTCATCATGTTTTCAGTGCGCGACAGCTCGATCACCTGCAGTTGCGCGCCGGTGGAGCCGGCCAACAGCAGGGTGTCGCCATTGAGGTTGACGCTCACGTGCTCCAGCGCACGACCCTGTTCGTCGAGGGCGAAAGGATCCTGACCATAGGGGTAGTCGATACCCGCATTGATGGTCTTCTTGTTGTCCGGATAGGTGATCTTGTAGGTGTGGTGGAACACCAGCGCCTGGCCATTGGACAACCCCAGCACCACCAGCGGACTGCCCGGCTGGTCGGTGCCGATCGAACTGACCGTGGTGCCCGCCGGCAGCGGCAGGTCGACGCGCTTGATCTCGGCACCGGTCTTGGTATCGAAGAACAGCGCCTGGCCCTTGTCGGAAACGCGCATGCCCACGAGGTTCTGCTCCTCGAGGGCGATCATCAGCGGCTTGCCGGCATCCTGCTGCAACCAGGTCGGCTCAAGGGCTTTCTTGCTGGTCAGCTCGGCGCCCTGGAACAGCGGCAGCACCACGTAGGCCAGATAGAAGAAGATCAAGGTAATGGCTGCCAATACGGCAAGCCCGCCCACCAGGACATACCAGCGGGTCAGGCGGTCCTTCAACGCGCGCATGCGGCGCTTGCGTTGCAGCTCGGGCGTATTGAAATCAATGCGCACGGGAGGGGAATTTGGGGTCATTGTGGAATTGGCCAGATCATTCATGCGCACACCCTAGCGGTCCCGTATGACAGAAACATGACAGTGTAGTGACGCAAAAAAGCCCGCCGCTCAGGAGACCTGGCTTCGGACTGGAGAAAGTCGTGGAAGGGGCCGACCGACTGGCCGCCCCCTTCCGGGCAACACGTCTTACTTGTGGGACAGACCCAGGTCACCCAGGGTCTTCTCGACCACTTTGGCCGGCAGCGGGATGTAGCCATCCTTCACCACGACCTGCTGGCCTGCCTGCGACAGGACCAGCTTCACGAACTCGGCTTCCAGCGGTGCCAGAGGCTTGTTCGGTGCCTTGTTGACGTACACGTACAGGAAGCGCGACAGCGGGTAGGTACCGTTCAGGGCGTTGGCTTCGTTATCTTCGATGAACTCGCCGCCTTCCTTCTTGGCCAGGGCTACGGTCTTGACGCTGGCGGTCTTGTAACCGATACCCGAGTAGCCGATGCCGTTCAGCGAGGAGCTGATCGACTGCACGACCGAAGCCGAGCCAGGTTGTTCGTTGACGTTAGGCTTGAAGTCGCCTTTGCACAGGGCTTCTTCCTTGAAGTAGCCGTAGGTGCCCGATACCGAGTTGCGGCCAAACAGCTGGATTGGCTTGTTGGCCAGGTCGCCGGTCACGCCGACGTCACCCCAGGTCTTGATCTCGGCTTTGCCACCGCACAGGCGGGTGGAGGAGAAGATGGCGTCGACCTGAGCCATGGTCAGGCCCTTGATCGGGTTGTCCTTGTGCACGAACACGGCCAGGGCGTCGACAGCGACCGGGATAGCGGTCGGCTTGTAGCCGTACTTCTGCTCGAAGGCCTGCAGCTCGACGTCCTTCATCTTGCGGCTCATCGGGCCCAGGTTGGCGGTGCCTTCGGTCAGCGCGGGCGGCGCGGTGGACGAGCCGGCAGCCTGGATCTGGATGTTTACGTTCGGATATTCCTTCTTGTAGGCCTCGGCCCACAGAGTCATCAGGTTCGCGAGAGTGTCGGAACCGACGCTGGAGAGGTTGCCCGATACGCCAGTGGTCTTGGTGTAGGTCGGGATAGCAGGGTCGACAGCGGCGACCGCGTTGGCGGCAGCGACGCCAGCGGCGGCAAAGGTCAGGGCCGCCATCAAACGCTTCAGTTTCATGCCTTGCTCCTAGCAGGAATATTGGGTGTGTTGGATGGAACGGGGCCCAGTATCGGCAGGCCGCATGAACACGATATGACCTAATTGTGACAAATGGATGAAAGGCCATCATCGCTGCCGAGGATGGCCTTTCGGGTGCCGCAGGAAACCGACTCAGCGCTTGTTGATCAGCAGGTACACCCCAACCAGCAGCCCTACAGCGCACAGGCCAGCCACATAGTAGGCCGGTGCCATCGGGCTGAATTTGAGCAGGGCGGTTACCACCATCGGGGTCAGGCCTCCGAAAATGGCGTAGGCGACGTTGTAGGAGAACGACAGCCCGCTGAAGCGCACCACCGCCGGGAAGGCCTTGACCATCACATAAGGCACCGCGCCGACCAGACCGACGAACAGCCCGGTAAGGGCATACAGCGGGAACAGCAGGTCAGGCCGGGTCGGCAGGCTGTGGTAGAACGCCCAGGACGAAGCCAGCAGCGCCAGGCTGCCAATCACGAACACCCGCCCTGCACCGAAGCGGTCAGCCAGGCTGCCGGCGCCGATGCACCCCAGGCTGAGCAGGACGATGGCCAGGCTGTTGGCCTTGAGCGAATCGGTGGGGCTGACGTGATAGAGGCTCTGCAGCAGCGCCGGGGTCATCAGGATCACCACCACGATGCCCGCCGACAGCAACCAGGTCAGCAGCATCGACAGGATGATCGCGCCACGGTGGTCGCGCAGTACCGCACGCAGCGGCAGCTCTTCGGCCAGCGCCTTGCGCTGCTGCATCTCGGCGAACACCGGTGTCTCGTGCAGCCAACGACGCAGGTACACGGCGAACAGGCCGAACACACCGCCGAGCAGGAAGGGGATCCGCCAGGCGTAGTCGGCCACCTCTTCAGGGCTGTAGACGGTGTTGATCAGGGTTGCCACCAGCGACCCCAGCAGGATGCCGGCAGTCAGGCCAGCAGTCAGGGTGCCGCAGGCATAGCCGGTATTGCGCTCCGGTACGTGCTCGGAGACGAACACCCAGGCGCCCGGCACCTCGCCACCGATGGCAGCGCCCTGCACCACCCGCATCAACAGCAGCAGGATCGGCGCCCACAGGCCGACCTGTGCATAAGTCGGCAGCAGGCCCATGATCAGGGTGGGCAAGGCCATCATGAAGATGCTCAGGGTGAACATCTTCTTGCGCCCGAGCAGGTCACCAAAGTGCGCCATGATGATGCCACCCAGCGGGCGCGCCAGATAACCTGCGGCAAAGATGCCGAAGGTCTGCATCAGGCGCAGCCATTCGGGCATGTCGGCGGGGACGAACAGCTTGCCCACCACGGTGGCGAAGAACACGAAGATGATGAAGTCGTAGAACTCCAGAGCTCCGCCCAGGGCGGACAGTGAGAGGGTCTTGTAGTCACTGCGGGTCAGCGGCCGCGAGGGCTGCTCGATACTGCTCGGCACGGAGGTCATGGATGTTCTCTTATAAGGCAGGCCGCTTGTGCTGCGGCTTGTGGCGCGGGAGTGGGCAAGATAACAAATTGCCGCGCATGGCTCATAGAGGTACAAAAACTCTACAGATATTCACCAATGTGCGGTCGTCGCTGGCCGATACCGTCTATATACTGCGCTCTTCGTAGGAAAAGGTTGTTTACGATGTGGGATGTTGTGCGAAAACGCCGGTCATTATGTGCAGGCGGTTTCGCAGAGTTTCCCTTTGGCCGCCAACCGGAGCGAAATCAGCGTAGTATGTTTCTGGCTGAATCGTTTTTCAGGGCGTCCGTCACCGCGCCAACCAACGAAGCGTCACGGGTCAGAGGCCCCACGGCATGATTGAGCTCGAACAAGAAGATCCTATCCCGCAGGGCGACCTGGCCCTTCAGATTACCGCGCTACCGCGCGAAACCAATGGCTTCGGCGATATCTTCGGCGGCTGGCTGGTCGCCCAGATGGACCTGGCCGGTACTGCCATGGCCAGCCGCGTGGCTGGCGGCCGTGTGGCCACCGTGGCGATCGATCGCATGGCATTCCTGGTGCCGGTGGCCGTGGGCGCGCAACTGTCCTTCTATACGCAGACCCTGGAGATCGGCCGCAGCTCGATCCAGATGATGGTCGAGGTCTGGAGCGACGACCCGCTGTCCAGCGAATGGCGCAAAGTCACCGAGGCGGTGTTCGTTTTCGTGGCCATCGACGGCAGTGGCCGCACCCGCTCCGTACCTCGTCGCTGAGCCCGGCGCGCGGTAAACTCGTTGCAGGCTTCGAGGTCCAACGGCCTCACCTGCAATCAACGAGACGAGCGCATGGCAACCTTCAAGGTCGACACCGAGCAACACGGCGAACTCAACTGCTGGCGCATCACCAGCCGGCATGCCGAACTCCTCATCGCCCAGCAGGGCGCGCAGATTCTCAGCTACCAGCCCATCGGTGACGAACCCCTGCTGTGGCTCAGTGACCAGGCGATCTTCCGCCAGGGCAAGTCGGTACGCGCCGGTGTGCCGGTATGCTGGCCATGGTTCAGCAACTTCCAGCGCAATCCCGATTCGGTCAAGGCCATGTACCACGGCAGCGAGGCACCGGCCCACGGCCTGGCGCGCGGACGCGACTGGCAGTTGCTTGGCGTCGAGGAAGTCGGTGAAAACCTGCGTATCGAGTTCGACCTGCCCGAGGCTCAGGGCCAACTGCCAGACTGGCCACACAAGGTCGAGCTGCGCCTGCTGATAGAGCTCGGCGAACAACTGCACGTTTCGCTTTGCAGCCGCAACCTGGGCGATGCCAGCGTCACGCTCAGCCAGGCACTGCACAGCTACTTTGCCGTCAGCGATGTACGCCAGGTGCACGTGGAAGGCGTCGAGGGGCTGCCCTACATCGAGACCCTGGAGGGCTGGGAGCAGCGCACCCAGCAAGGCAAGCTGGGCTTTGCCAGCGAGACCGACCGCATCTACTTGAACGCTCCCGAGCGCCTGGCGATCGTCGACCCACAATGGAAGCGGCGCATCACCTTGCACGCCACCGGCTCACGCAGTGCAGTGATCTGGAACCCCTGGACCGACCGCGCCCGCGAGCTGCCCGACATGGCCGACGACGGCTGGCAGCGGATGCTGTGCGTGGAGACGGCGAATGTGTGGGATGACGTGGTGGAGCTCAAGCCTGGAGCCAGCCATGTGCTGCGGGTGGTGATTGGCCGCGAAGCGCTCTGATTCGACAGGACACCGCGCTGTCCGTAGGAGCGGGTCGGGCTCAAAGATCGGCGTCCTCGACCACCCTCACCTTCCCCGCGTCCAGCGCATAGGCCGCATCGGCCAGGTCATTGCTGACCTTCTCGATCTTCAGCGTACCGGTCACCCACAGCGGCGTGTAGATATCGGCGATCTTCAGCCCTTTCGGGTAGCGCACCAGCACCAGCTGGTTCGGCGGAGGCGGCGGCACGTGGATGCAGGCCCCAGGATAAGGCACGAGGAAGAACAAGGTGCTGTTGCCCTTGGCATCGCTCTCCAGCGGCACAGGATAGCCACCCAGGCGGATCTGCTTGCCGTTCATGGCCGCCACGGTCTTGGTCGAATACATCACCGCCGGCAGGCCCTGGCTTTGCTTCAGGCCGCCCTTGGCGGTGAAGGTGCCCATGGCTTCGGGGGAGTTGTGATCGATCTCGGGCATCTGTTCGAGAGCCTTCTGGTCCGACTTGGGCATCAACTCCAGCCAGTCGGTTTCGGGCAGCTCGGCATGGGCCAGGGTGCTGGCCAGCAACAAGGGAAGAAGGAATAACGCACGCATGGCAATGCTCGGCAACTCAAGTGAATTGCCGCGCATTCTAGCCTGTGTTCAGCGCTTCTTGATGAATCCGTAGATCACCAGCAGCACGATGGCGCCAACCAGGGCACCGAAGAAGCCCGCCGCCTGTCCGGCCTGGTAGATACCCAGGGCCTGCCCACCATAGGTGGCCACCAGGGAGCCGGCGATGCCGAGCAGAATGGTCATGATCCAGCCCATGCTGTCGTCCCCGGGTTTCAGGAAACGCGCCAGCAAGCCGACGATCAGGCCGATGAAGATGGTTCCGATGATGCCCATGGCAATCCCTCTGCAGTGAAGATGGAACACGCCAAAGCCTAGACAGCGCTTTGGCGTGTTGCCATCTCAGAGGGCCTGCAGCAGGCAGAAGTTCGATCAGCCGACGATCAACGCCTCTACTTCGGCGATCTTGGCCTTGAGCGTGACCATGTCCTTGCAGCGCAGGGTGGCGTGACCGACCTTGCGCCCCACCTTGAACGCCTTGCCATAGTGATGCAGGTGGCAGTCGTCGATGGCCACGACCTTGTCGACCGCAGGCACTTCGCCGATGAAGTTGAGCATGGCGCTCTCGCCGACCTTGGCCGTCGAGCCCAGCGGCAGACCGGCGACGGCCCGCAGGTGGTTCTCGAACTGGCTGCACTCGGCGCCCTCGATGGTCCAGTGCCCGGAGTTGTGCACGCGGGGGGCGATCTCGTTGGCCTTGAGGCCACCGTCGACCTCGAAGAACTCGAACGCCATTACGCCAACATAGTCGAGCTTGTGCAGCACACGGCCGACGTAATCCTCAGCCAGCGCCTGCAGTGGATGCGCATCGCTTGCCACCGACAGGCGCAGGATGCCGCTGTCATGGGTGTTGTGCACCAGCGGATAGAAGCGCGTCTCGCCATCGCGGGCTCGCACGGCAACCAGCGAGACTTCGCCGGTGAACGGCACGAAGCCTTCCAGCAGGCAAGGGACGCTGCCCAGCTCGGCGAAGGTGCCGACCACGTCCTCTGGCTTGCGCAGGACCTTCTGGCCCTTGCCGTCATAACCCAGGGTGCGGGTCTTGAGCACGGCCGGCAGGCCGATGCTGGCCACTGCCGCGTCGAGGTCGTCCTGCGAAAGGATGTCGGCGAAGGCCGGGGTTGGAATGCCCAGGTCGCGGAACATGCTCTTCTCGAACAGGCGATCGCGCGCGATGCGCAGGGCTTCGGCGCTTGGGTAGACCGGCACGAACTGCGACAGGAAGGCCACGGTTTCCGCGGGGACGCTCTCGAACTCGAAGGTCACCAGGTCGACTTCGTCGGCCAGTTGGCGCAGGTGGTCCTGGTCGCCATAGTCGGCACGCAGGTGCTCGCCCAGAGGAGCGGCGCAGGCGTCCGGTGCCGGGTCGAGGAAGGCGAAGTTCATGCCCAGCGGAGTGCCCGCCAAGGCCAGCATGCGACCCAGTTGGCCGCCACCGATTACACCGATCTTCATGTCGTCAGCCTCAAGCCTGGCGGGGGTCCGGGTTGTCCAGGACGGTTTCGGTCTGCTCCGCGCGGAACTGCTTGAGCGCCGCGTGGTACTGCGGGTGCTTGGCGCCCAGGATGCTTGCCGACAGCAGCGCGGCGTTGATCGCGCCAGCCTTGCCGATGGCCAGGGTGGCAACCGGGATGCCGGCTGGCATCTGCACGATCGACAGCAGTGAATCGACACCCGACAGCATCGAGGACTGCACAGGTACGCCCAGCACCGGCAGGTGCGTCTTGGCGGCGCACATGCCCGGCAGGTGCGCAGCGCCGCCGGCGCCGGCGATGATCACCTCGATGCCGCGGCCTTCGGCCTCTTCGGCGTACTGGAACAGCAGGTCCGGGGTGCGGTGGGCGGACACCACCTTCACCTCGTAGGGAATGCCGAGTTTTTCCAGCATATCGGCGGTGTGGCTAAGGGTGGACCAATCGGACTTGGAGCCCATGATCACGCCAACCAGTGCACTCATCGTCGAGCCTCTTCGCTTGTGCGCCCTTGGGCGCCGTCAAAAAACAACAAGCCACGCGGGACGACCGGCGTGGCTTGTTTGCTGATCATGACCGGATCGATCCAGTCGAGGGGCCGCGCAGTATACCGTAACGTTAGGCATTCGAGGCACCCCTGGCGACCAACTGTCGGCCTTATTTTTCGGGGCTTTGACTGACTTTCGAGTCAACTGCGCCCGCCAGCGCTCCGCCTTCCAGCTTGCGCCACAGCAGGCGCACGTTCGCCTTGCGCACCAGGGCGCAGCGGTAGAGGCGAATCTCCAGCGGCACGTGCCACTGGCTGGAGCCGCAGATCGCCAGCTCGCCACGCTCCAGCTCGCCGCGCATCGACAGGCGCGGCACCCAGGCGATACCCATGCCTTCGAGCGCCATGCTCTTGAGACTGTCGGCCATCGCCGTTTCGTACACCGTGGTGTAGCGCAGGTTGCGCTGGCGCAGCAGCAGGCTGACGGATCGCCCGAGGAATGCCCCGGCGCTGTAGGCCAGGAGCGGCACGCTGCCCTCGCCTTCCAGGTCGAACAGCGGCTTGCCATCGGCCCCGACGGCACAGACTGGCAGCATTTCGGTGGTGCCCATGTGCAACGACGGGAAGATCTCGGCATCCATTTGCAAGGCGGCATCAGGGTCGTAAAAGGCCAGCATCAGGTCACAGCCACCTTCCCTCAAGGCATGCACTGCATCGCCCACGTTGGTGGCCACCAGACGGGTGGCGATGTTCATGCCGTCGTTGCGCAATTGGGCCACCCAGCGCGGGAAGAAGCCGGACGCCAGCGAGTGCGCCGCCGCGACCTGGACCACCTCGCCCTGACCACCTTCCAGATGATGTAAATGGCGGAGAACTTCGCTCAACTGGTCGACAACGGTCCGTGCTGTGACCAGAAAAAGCTGGCCTGCCTCTGTCAGCTCGATGGGCGTGCGGGAACGATTCACCAAGGTCAGCCCTAATGCGGCTTCCAAGCTGCGGATGCGTCGGCTGAAGGCCGGCTGCGTCACGAAACGGCGCTCCGCCGCCTGGGAAAAACTGCGTGTGGAGGCCAGAGCACTGAAGTCTTCCAGCCACTTGCTTTCAAGGTTCATCGAGAAGCTCCGCAGGCGTGCACCAAAATGGAACACGCTCGATTGTCAATCGGCGTCACATCAAACCGTATGCCGTTTGTGCATAGGTTAGCGTCTAACAGCATTGGCCGCAAAATCTGCCGAGGCCTAGGATTGGCGGCATTCCGGCAGGTGCCGGGTTTAAATCGAGATGATATCCGTCATGTCCTCCGCTGCATCGTTCCGCGTCGAAAAAGACCTGCTTGGTACCCTTGAAGTCCCTGCCGATGCCTACTACGGCATCCAGACTCTGCGCGCTGCCAACAACTTCCACCTCTCCGGCGTTCCGCTGTCGCACTACCCGAAACTGGTAGTCGGCCTGGCGATGGTCAAGCAGGCCGCTGCTGACGCCAACCGTGAGCTGGGGCACCTGAGCGATGCCAAGCACGCCGCCATCAGCGAGGCCTGTGCCCGCCTGATCCGTGGCGACTTCCACGAGCAGTTCGTGGTGGACATGATCCAGGGCGGTGCTGGTACTTCTACCAACATGAACGCCAACGAGGTCATCGCCAACATCGCACTGGAGGCCATGGGTCACCAGAAGGGTGAGTACCAGTACCTGCACCCGAACAACGATGTGAACATGGCGCAGTCGACCAACGACGCCTACCCGACCGCCATCCGCCTCGGCCTGCTGCTGGGCCACGACGCCCTGCTGGCCAGCCTCGACAGCCTGATCCAGGCTTTCGCTGCCAAAGGTGAAGAGTTCAGCCACGTACTGAAGATGGGCCGTACCCAGCTGCAGGACGCCGTGCCGATGACCCTGGGCCAGGAATTCCGTGCCTTCGCCACCACCATGACCGAAGACCTCAACCGTCTGCGTTCGCTGGCGCCGGAACTGCTCACCGAAATCAACCTGGGCGGCACCGCCATCGGCACCGGCATCAACGCCGACCCGGGCTACCAGGCCCTGGCGGTACAACGCCTGGCAGCCATCAGCGGCCAGCCGCTGGTTCCGGCGGCCGACCTGATCGAAGCCACCTCCGACATGGGCGCCTTCGTGCTGTTCTCCGGCATGCTCAAGCGCACCGCGGTCAAGCTGTCGAAGATCTGCAACGACCTGCGCCTGCTGTCCAGCGGCCCGCGCACCGGCATCAACGAGATCAACCTGCCGGCGCGCCAGCCAGGCAGCTCGATCATGCCAGGCAAGGTCAACCCGGTGATCCCGGAAGCGGTCAACCAAGTCGCCTTCGCCATCATGGGCAACGACCTGGCCCTGACCGTCGCCGCCGAAGGTGGCCAGCTGCAGCTGAACGTGATGGAACCGCTGATCGCCTACAAGATCTTCGACTCGATCCGCCTGCTGCAGCGCGCCATGGACATGCTGCGCGAGCACTGCATCGTCGGTATCACTGCCAACGAACAGCGCTGCCGTGAACTGGTCGAGCACTCGATCGGCCTGGTCACCGCCTTGAACCCATACATCGGCTACGAAAACGCCACCCGTATCGCCCGCGTCGCCCTGGAAACCGGCCGCGGCGTGCTGGAACTGGTGCGCGAAGAGAAGCTGCTGGACGAAGCGATGCTCAACGACATCCTGCGTCCGGAAAACATGATCGCTCCACGTCTGGTTCCGCTGAAGGCGTAACCCGACCGCTGCAACCTGTCTCACCAGGTCGAGGGACTAGACACCTCTCAACCTTTCAAGGGCCCGAGCGCACGCTCCGGGCCCTTTTTTTATGCCCAGCACCGGCAAACGGTTCCCGGCACACTCCTTGCTCGATAATGCCCCTCACCCCCACGGGATGCCGAGCATGCTGCACAGCCACCTCACCACCCTCAACGCGGTTTCGTTGATTCTCAACGTCTTCCAGGAAGAGGGCTGTACCGCCTCGCAACTGCTCGCCGGCAGCGGCATAGGCCCGGCAGACCTGGGCCATCCCGATGCGCGCATCACCACCCAGCAAGAGCTGCAGGTGTGTGCCAATGCAGTCGCCCGACGCGAGGAGATCGGCCTGGAGCTGGGGCGGCGGATGCATGTGTCGTGCTACGGCATGCTCGGTTACGCCTTGCTCTCGAGTGCCACTTTGGGTGACGCCCTGCGCCTGGCGCTGCGTTATCCGGCACTGCTGGGAACAATCTTCCAGTTGCGCCTGGTCGACGATGGCCAGCGTGTCTGGCTGA
>NZ_JAYFUI010000105.1:0-17195 GCF_034961125.1 Pseudomonas machongensis
TGCTCGGCCAGGTCATGCGCGATTACTGGCGGCGCTTCTGCTACGGCATGCAGGGCGAAGCGCTGGCCTGGGTGCGCAGCCATTGGGTGAGCCCGGACGCGTTGCTGCCGCGCATCCGTCCGCTGTTCGGCCGTGTCAGCAGGGAAGACGACGGCGCCGATCCACAGGCGCTGATCGAATCCGCCCTGCAGCGACGCCAGGCGCAACTGGGCGCGCTCAAGGCTCCCTGGGCCCAGTGGGCCGACGAGTTGCACGAAATCTGCCGCGCGGCGGTGGCCGCCAAGCAGGCCGATGGCCGCAAGTTGCAGGCACGTTTTTTCGACCCCTGGTTTGACAAGCTGCGCGCCTGGGCGGGTGACGAGCAGGCCATGGAACTCGACCTGGGCACCGGTTTCACTCGCCTCACACCTGCAGGCATGGCCGAGGCCTGGAAATCGGGCGAGCCGCCGGACCACCCTGCATTGCACGCCATGGAGGCACTGCGCGAAGCGTTGCAGGGGCTGCCCGGCCCCGATTCGGCGGTGCTGGAACATGCTGCCGCGTGGGTGGCGGCACGTTTCGAAGTGGAGAAGCGCCGGCGCGCCGAAATGGGCTTCGACGATATGCTGTTGCGCCTCGAGCAAGCGCTGCGTAGCGAGGCCGGCGAACGCCTGGCCGGGCTGATCCGCGAGCAGTTCCCGGTGGCCTTGATCGACGAGTTCCAGGACACCGACCCGGTGCAGTACGGCATCTTCGAGCGCATCTACCGGATCGCCGAAAACCGCCCGGAAACCGGCCTGTTCATGATCGGCGATCCCAAGCAGGCGATCTACGCCTTCCGCGGCGCCGATATCTTCACCTACCTCGGCGCCCGCCGTGCCACGGCTGGGCGCCTGCACAGCCTGGACACCAACTACCGCTCCAGCCAGGCCATGGTCGAGGCGGTCAACCGCGTGTTCCTGCTGGCCGAGCAACGCCCCGAAGGCAAGGGGGCGTTCCTGTTCCGCGAGGCCAACGACAACCCGCTGCCGTTCATCGAAGTTCATGCCAAGGGCCGCAGCGAGCGTCTGCTGATCGACGGCCAGCCCTGCGCCGCCCTGCATTGCTGGCAGTTGCACAGTGACGAGCCGGTTGCCAACACACTGTATCGTCAGCAACTGGCCGCCAGCTGCGCCAGCCACATCGTTGCCCTGCTCAACGGTGGCCAACGAGGTGTGACGGGGTTTGCCAACGCTCAGGGCGAAGTGCGCGGCTGCCTGCCTTCGGACATCGCCATCCTGGTGCGCGACGGTCGCGAGGCGCAGTTGGTCCGTGCCGAGCTGGCTGCCCGTGGGGTACGCAGTGTCTATCTGTCGGACAAGGATTCGGTCTTTGCTGCCCAGGAAGCCCACGACCTGCTGGCCTGGCTCAAGGCCTGCGCCGAGCCTGATGCCGAGCGCCTGCTCAAGGCCGCTCTGGCCAGCCTGACGCTGGACTTGCCGTTGCTCGAACTGGAGCGGCTTAACCAGGACGAGCGGGTCTGGGAAGACTGGGTGATGCGTTTTCGTCTGTACCGCGACACCTGGCAGCGCCAGGGCGTGCTGCCCATGCTGCGCCGCCTGCTGCATGACTTCCAGCTGCCACGCACGTTGATCGCTCGCACCGACGGTGAACGTGTGCTGACCAACCTGCTGCACCTGGCCGAACTGCTGCAACAGGCGGCCGGCGAGCTGGATGGCGAGCAGGCCCTGATCCGTCACCTGGCCGAGCACCTGGCCAACGCCGGGCAGGCCGGTGAAGAGCAGATCCTGCGCCTGGAGAGCGACGAGCAACTGGTCAAGGTCGTGACCATCCACAAATCCAAGGGCCTGGAGTACCCGCTGGTCTATCTGCCGTTCATCTGCACCAGCAAACCGGTGGATGGCCAGCGCCTGCCATTGGCCTGGCACGACGAGGATGGCCAGGTGCTGCTGACGCTCACCCCCACCGACGAGCAGATCGCCCTGGCCGACGATGAGCGTCTGGCCGAAGACTTGCGCCTGCTCTACGTGGCCCTGACCCGCGCCCAACATGCCTGCTGGCTGGGTGTTGCCGACCTCAAGCGCGGCAGCCAGAAAACCTCGCAACTGCACCGCTCGGGCCTGGGTTACCTGCTGGGTGGGGGCGCCCCGCTGGCGGATTCCGGGCAATTGGCCGACTGGCTGCAGGCACTGTGCGCCGAGGGCGCGCCCATTGCCTGCGCACCGCTGCCCGAGGCTGACGAACAATGCTATCGCGCGCCGCAGGACGGCGCCGAACGCCTGCCTGCACGCAAGCCGCGCCGCGCCGCGGCAGAGCAGTGGTGGATCGCCTCCTACAGCGCCTTGCGTGTTGGCGACCAGAGTCTCGGCGCCGACAGCTCCCAGGCCCAGCAATTGCTCGACGACGAGAACGTCGATGCACAGCGGCTGCGTGAAGTCCCGGCGGAAAACGGCGATATCCACCGCTTCCCTCGCGGGCCGAACCCCGGCACCTTCCTTCACGGCCTGCTCGAGTGGGCCGGGCGTGAAGGGTTTGCCGACGTGGTCAGCCAGCCTGCGTTGATCGAACGCACTGTCGGCCAACGCTGCAAGCGCCGCGACTGGACCGGCTGGATCCCGACCCTGGTGCCCTGGCTGCAGCAGTTGCTGACCCAGGCCATGCCGCTGTCGCCGGATGGCCCGGTCCTGACCCTGGCGCAGCTTCAGCAGTACCAGATCGAGATGGAGTTCTGGTTCGCCAGCCATCAGGTCGACGTGCTGCGCCTCGATCAGCTCGTCGTCCGCCACACCCACGGTGGCGCCGCGCGACCGGCAGCGCTGGCGACCCAGCTCAATGGCATGTTCAAGGGCTTCATCGACCTGGCGTTCGAGCTGGACGGGCGCTACTACGTGGCCGACTACAAGTCCAACTGGCTCGGCCCCGATGGCAGCGCCTACAGTGCCCTGGCCATGGAACAGGCGATCCTCGACCACCGCTACGACTTGCAGTACGTGCTCTACCTGCTGGCCCTGCATCGCCAGTTGCGCGCACGGCTGCCCGACTACGATTACGACCGCCATGTGGGCGGTGCCCTGTTCATCTTCCTGCGCGGTATCGGCAGCGCCGGCCATGGCCTGTATTTCGCCCGGCCGCCACGTGAGCTGATCGAGCAGCTCGATGCGTTGTTTCGGGGCGCCTGTGCGCCCGAGCAGCAGGACCTGTTTGCCGGAGCCGCACCATGAGCCGCACCCTCGATGACCTGTTGCCGACACCGTTGCAGGCCGAGCACCTGGCGGCCCTTGCGCCGTTGAAACACAGCCAGGACCTGCTGGCCCTGCTCGACCGTTGGGTCGAACGCGGTTGGTTGCGTGCGCTGGACCGGGCATTCGTCAGCTTCCTCGAGGAGCGTGAGGCGGGCAGCGATCCCTTGCTGTTGCTGGCTGCGGCGCTGGCCAGTCACCAGTTGGGGCATGGGCATGTCTGCCTCGACCTCGAGCAGACCCTGGCCGAGCCCGATTTCGCCTTGTCGCTGCCGCCAGAGGGCGATGCGCTGGCGGGGCCGTTGCTGCTGCCGTCGCAGTTGCTTGCCACGCTCGAACCGAGCACCTGGCGCCAGCGCATCGCGGCCAGTCGGCTGGTGGCGTTGGGCGATGCCGAGGGCCAGGACGCGCGGCCCCTGGTACTCAGCGGCCAGCGGCTGTACCTGCGCCGTTACTGGAGCTATGAACGGCGTATCGACCGGTCGCTGCAGCAACGCATCGTGGCAGATGAGTCGATTCCCGCCGACCTGCCCGCGCGCCTGGAGCAGTTGTTCGAGGACGGCGCCCCGGCAGGTCAGGTGGACTGGCAGAAGCTCGCCTGTGCCTTGGCGACGCGTGCCGCGTTCAGCATCATCACCGGTGGCCCGGGTACCGGCAAGACCACCACGGTCGTACGCTTGCTGGCCTTGCTCCAAGGGCCGGCGGTGGAGCAGGGCAGGCCCTTGCGAATACGCCTGGCGGCACCCACCGGCAAGGCTGCTGCGCGCCTGACCGAATCCATCGGCCAACAGGTCGAGCGTTTGCGGGTCAGCGCCGAGGTGCGGGCGCAGATTCCTACCGAAGTGAGCACGGTACACCGCCTGCTGGGCAGTCGCCCCGGTTCGCGGCATTTTCGGCATCACGCCGGTAACCCACTGCCGCTGGACGTGCTGGTGGTCGATGAAGCGTCGATGATCGATCTGGAAATGATGGCCAACCTGCTTGATGCCTTGCCAGCGCAGGCTCGCCTGGTGCTGCTGGGCGACAAGGACCAATTGGCCTCGGTGGAGGCCGGCGCGGTGCTCGGCGACCTGTGTCGGTATGCCGAAGAGGGGCGTTACACGCCCGCCACCCAGGCCTGGCTCGAGCAGGTCGGCGGCCAATCGCTGCAGGGCAGCGGTCTGCAGCCAGGTGATGCGCAGCAGCATGCGCTGGCCCAGCAGGTGGTGATGTTGCGTTACTCCCGGCGTTTCGGCGAAGGCAGTGGCATTGGCCAGTTGGCGCGCCTGGTCAACCTGCAGCAGGCCCGCCAGGCGCGGGATCTGCTGAGCATGCCGCCTGAGGATGTGTTCGGCCTGTCCCTGCGCGGCGAGCATGACCGCGCCTTCGATCGCTTGCTGCTGGATGGCCTGGGTCGCGGTGAAGACGGCCCGCAGGGGTATCGCCACTATCTGCGCAGTATCGGTCGCCATCGGCCGGCGCCAGGCACCCCCGCCGATGCCCCGGCGTGGGAGCAATGGGCTGCCCTGGTGCTCAACAGCTTCGAAAGCTTCCAGCTGCTGTGCGCGGTGCGCAAAGGGCCCTGGGGGGTGGAAGGGCTGAACGAGCGTGTGGCGCGGGTGCTGCACAA
Organism: Pseudomonas machongensis; assembly: GCF_034961125.1. NCBI lineage: Bacteria > Pseudomonadati > Pseudomonadota > Gammaproteobacteria > Pseudomonadales > Pseudomonadaceae > Pseudomonas > Pseudomonas machongensis. Next base: position 4,828 of record NZ_JAYFUI010000105.1, read on the forward strand.
CGCTGGGCTGATCGACACCCGCCAGCCCTGGTACGAGGGCCGTCCGGTGCTGGTCACCCGCAATGACTACGGCCTCGGCCTGATGAACGGTGATATCGGCATCGCCCTGCGCCTGCCCGACGAGAATGGCGAGCCATTGCTGAGGGTCGCCTTCCCGCGCAACGACGGCTCGGGCGGGGTGCGCTTCGTGTTGCCCAGTCGGCTCAATGAAGTGGAAACGGTGTTCGCCATGACCGTACACAAGTCCCAGGGCTCGGAGTTCAGCCATACCGCGCTGGTGTTGCCCGATGCGCTCAATCCCGTGCTGACCAAGGAGCTGGTGTACACCGGCATCACCCGTGCCAAGCACTGCTTCAGCCTGGTGGAACCACGGGCGGGCGTCTTTGAGGAGGCTGTCGAGCGCAAGGTGCGTCGGATTTCTGGCCTAATGCTCGACCAAGGGTGATATTCGTCAATACCTTGGCACTGCGGCATTGTGCTATCGTGCGGCTTATCTGAATCTAATTTGAGAGATTTCCCACATGACAGTGGTTGTCTCGCCCAGGGGGCGAGTGACGGGCTGTGTGCTTTCGCTAGTGATTGCCGCCCTGTCGCTGTTCGCCTCACCTGCCTGGGCGGACCTCCCTGCCACTGCAGCCCAGGTGCAGCAACGCGCCAAAGCGGTGACCCAGGTCGTGCTGGGTATCTTCAGCTATGCCCGCTGGCCTGCTGATCCTTCGCCGCTGCGCCTGTGCCTGGTCGGCCCCACCGAATATGCCGACGACCTGATCAAGGGCAATGTGCAGAATGCCGGCCAGCCCCTGCAGGTGCGTCGCCTGCTGGCCGACGATTCGGGCGTTTCCGGCGCCTGCGACGCGGTGTACATCGGCAAGCTCGACGCCGGCCAGCGTGACCGCCTGTTTCAGGCCCTGGTCGGGCATCCGGTCCTGAGCATCAGCGAGGCCGATGACTCGTGCACCGTCGGCAGCCTGTTCTGCCTGCACGTCGATGACGAACAGGTCAGCTTCGATGTGAACCTCGACTCGGTGGCGCGCAGTGGCGTGCGCATCCACCCCAGCGTGCTGCAATTGTCGCGGCGCAGGGCGGCGCAACCATGAAACTCACCGGCAAGCGCAGGAAGCGGCCGACCTTGCGGTCGGTGCTGGGGCGAGGGCACCTGGGTGTCGCGCTGATCGCCGTCGGACTCGTGGGCGTGTCCCTGACCGTGCTCGGGGTAGCGGCATTGCGCGTCTATGCCAATCACAACCTGCACCTGATCGCTCGCTCGATCAGTTATACCGTGGAGGCGGCGGTGGTGTTCGACGACAGCGGGGCGGCCAGTGAAGCCCTGGCGGTGATTGCCGCCACCGAAGAGGTGGCAGATGCCAAGGTCTTCGACAGCCAGGGGGAGCTGCTGGCGCACTGGCAACGCGATGACACGGGCTTGCTGGCACCACTGCAGCGCCAGGTGGCCAAGGCCTTGTTGGGCGAGGCCATCCACCTGCCGATCGTCCGTCAGCAGCGCACGGTCGGGCACATCGAGCTGCTGGGCCAGGGCGGCAGCCTGCTGCGTTTCCTGCTCAGCGGCCTGGCGGGCATCCTCTTTTGCAGCTTGCTCAGCGCCGCAGTCGCCATCCACCTGTCGCGCCGGCTGTTCGGCGATATCGTCCGTCCTCTGCGGGGCCTGGCCAGCGTCGCTCATGCGGCGCGGCGCGAGCGCAGCTTCGACCGGCGCGTGCCCGAGGCTCGGATTGCCGAGCTCAATGAGCTGGGCAACGACTTCAACGCCCTGCTCGACGAGCTGGAGGTCTGGCAGAGCCACTTGCAGAGCGAGAATGAGACCCTCGCGCACCAGGCCAGCCATGACAGCCTCACCGGCCTGCCCAATCGCGCCTTCTTCGAAGGGCGCCTCAACCGTTGCCTGCGCAACGCCGCCCGGCAGCAGGACCATCTGGCGCTGCTGTTCCTCGACAGTGACCACTTCAAGCAAATCAACGACAACCTTGGCCATGCCGTTGGCGACGAGGTGCTGATCAATATCGCCAGCCGCGTGCGTGCGCAGTTGCGCGAGCACGACCTGGTGGCGCGCCTTGGCGGTGACGAATTCGCGGTACTGCTGACCCCCCTTCATTCGCGCGAGGATGCCCAGCGCATCGCCGAGAAGATCGTCGCCAGCATGAGGCTGCCGATCCTGCTGGACGATGGCCAGCGCGTCAGCACCTCGCTGAGTGTCGGTATCGCCTATTACCCAGACGATGGCCAGGATTCGGCCAGTCTGCTCAATGCCGCCGATGCGGCGATGTACCAGGCCAAGCGCAATCGGCGCGGCCATTGGCAAGTGGCCCAGACGGAACGCTGAGCCAAGGATATGAACAACAGGAGCTGAACCGTGAAACACCCCGTTTCCCTACTGCGTTTTTCCATGCTGGCCATGTTGCTGGCGGTATTGGCCTTGACCGGTTGCCAGACCGTACCGCCCAGCGGGCTGACCCCTGAACAGATTGCCGTGCTCAAACGCGAAGGGTTTACCCCAAGCGACGAGGGCTGGGCGTTCGACCTGTCGGGCAAGGTGCTGTTCGGCAGTGACCTGGACGGGCTCAACGGCCAGAGTCAGGCGATTGTCGAGCGGATCGGCAAGGCGTTGCTGTCGGTGGGCATCGAGCGTGTGCGCGTCGACGGCCATGCCGATGCCTCGGGCAAGGCGGCCTATAACCAGCAGCTCTCCGAGCGCCGGGCCCAGAGTGTGGCCAAGGCGTTGATCAACGTCGGCATGCCGCCGCGCAACATCGAGACGCGCGGGCTGGGCAGCAGTCAGCCGGTGGCGGACAACCGCACCAGTGCCGGGCGCACCGAGAACCGGCGGGTGTCGATCGTGGTGGCGTCGAACTGAGGAATGGGGGAAGGGCAGCGGTGCCATCCGCCTCAATCCTGCGCAAACACCATGTCCCGCGTCTGCCCCATCAACAGCGGCGCATTCGCCTCGGTCACATCGCGGATGTAATCCCACAGCAGGGTGATCCGCTTCAACTTGCGCAGGTCCTCCCGGCAGTACATCCAGAACTGCCGCGTCACCTCCACCTCTTGCGGTAGCACCGTCACCAGCCGTTCGTCCTGGGCCGCCAGGAAGCAGGGCAGGATCGCCAGCCCGCGCCCCTGCAGGGCAGCGGTGTACTGCGCGATCACGCTGGTGCTGCGCAGGTGGGCGCTGGCGTTGGGGATGAGGTTGGCCAGGTACAGCAGCTCGGAACTGAATGCCAGGTCGTCCACGTAGCTGATGAACGGATGGCGCACCAGGTCGGCGACCTGGCGGATCGGTTCGTGGTGGTCGAGGTACTCACGGGTCGCATAGAGGCGCAGGCGGTAGTCGCACAGCTTGCAGCACACGTAGGGCCCATGCTCGGGGCGCTCCAGGGCGATGACGATGTCAGCTTCGCGCTTGGACAGGCTGATGAAGTGCGGCAGCGGCAGAATGTCCACCGAGATCGCCGGCCAGGTGTCGACGAAGCGGCTCAACTGTGGGGTGACGAAGAAGCTGCCGAAGCCCTCGGTGCACCCCATGCGTATGTGCCCCGACAGCGCAACGCCCGAGCCCGACACCTGCTCGCAGGCCATGTGCAGGGTGCTTTCGATCGACTCGGCATAGCCCAGCAGGCGCTGGCCTTCGGCGGTGAGCACGAAACCGTTGGTTCGCGATTTCTCGAACAGCAAGGTACCCATCGCCCCTTCCAGCGAGCTGATGCGCCGCGACACCGTGGTGTAGTCCACGGCCAGGCGTTTGGCTGCACTGCTGGCCTTGCGGGTGCGCGCTACCTCAAGAAAGAACTTGAGGTCGTCCCAGTTCAGCGCGCTGAGGGAGGTCAGGTCTTTTTGCATGTTGATCCGGTTTTTTTGTGCATTCTTGTTGGATGTTTGCACATCTATACTCGAACTCAGCCCCTGCACGCCACCCCGTTCGCTGCGGCGTAGGCGTCTTCGTTCCGACAATAATTCCAAGGAGAGCGCAGATGAACGCACCCCACACGCCCCACACCCAGGTCGAGCAGGTCAAGCTGCTGATCGACGGCCAATGGGTCGAGTCCAAGACCACCGAATGGCGCGACATCGTCAACCCGGCCACCCAGCAGGTACTGGCGCGCGTTCCTTTCGCCACCACCGAGGAAGTCGCCGCGGCTGTCGCTGCTGGCGAACGAGCCTTCAAGACCTGGCGTGACACGCCGATCGGCGCGCGCATGCGCATCATGCTCAAGTTGCAGGGGTTGATCCGCGAGCACAGCAAGCGCATCGCCGCGACCCTGAGCGCCGAGCAAGGCAAGACCCTGGCCGATGCCGAGGGCGATATCTTCCGTGGCCTGGAAGTGGTCGAGCATGCCGCGTCCATCGGCACCCTGCAGATGGGCGAGTTCGCCGAGAACGTCGCCGGGGGCGTCGACACCTACACCCTGCGCCAGCCCATCGGCGTGTGCGCCGGCATCACCCCGTTCAACTTCCCGGCGATGATCCCGCTGTGGATGTTCCCGATGGCCATCGTCTGTGGCAACACCTTCGTGCTCAAGCCCTCCGAGCAGGACCCGCTGTCGACCATGATGCTGGTCGAGCTGGCGCTCGAAGCCGGCGTGCCGGCCGGTGTGCTCAACGTGGTGCACGGCGGCAAGCAGGTGGTCGATGCGATCTGCACCCACCCGGACATCAAGGCGATCTCCTTTGTCGGCTCCACCGAGGTGGGCACCCATGTCTACAACCTGGGCAGCCAGCACGGCAAGCGCGTGCAGTCGATGATGGGCGCCAAGAACCACGCCGTGGTGCTGCCTGACGCCAACCGCACCCAGACCATCAACGCGTTGGTCGGCGCGGCCTTCGGTGCGGCAGGCCAGCGTTGCATGGCCACGTCGGTGGCGGTGCTGGTGGGCAAGGCGCGTGAATGGCTGCCGGATATCAAGGCGGCGGCAAGCAAGCTCAAGGTCAATGCCGGCAGCGAGCCGGGCACCGATGTCGGTCCGGTGGTTTCCAAGCGCGCCAAGGAGCGTGTGCTGGGGCTGATCGAAAGCGGCATCAAGGAAGGCGCCAAGCTCGAGCTGGATGGCCGCGACGTGAAGGTGCCGGGGTACGAGCAGGGCAACTTCGTCGGCCCGACCCTGTTCTCCGGGGTGAAGACCGACATGCAGATCTACACCCAGGAAATTTTCGGCCCGGTGCTGGTCACCCTCGAGGTCGATACCCTCGACGAGGCCATCGCCCTGGTCAACGCCAACCCGTTCGGCAATGGCACCGGCCTGTTCACCCAGAGCGGCGCGGCAGCGCGCAAGTTCCAGAGCGAGATCGACATCGGCCAGGTCGGCATCAACATCCCGATTCCGGTGCCGGTGCCGTTCTTCAGCTTCACCGGTTCGCGCGGCTCCAAGCTCGGCGACCTCGGCCCGTACGGCAAGCAGGTGGTGCAGTTCTACACTCAGACCAAGACCGTCACCGCCCGCTGGTTCGACGACGACAGCGTCAATGACGGTGTGAACACCACCATCAGCCTGCGCTAAGGAGACTGCCATGCGCATTGCATTCATCGGTCTGGGCAACATGGGCGCGCCCATGGCCCGCAACCTGATCAAGGCCGGGCATCAGCTCAATCTGTTCGACCTGAACAAGACCGTGCTGGCCGAGCTCGCCGAACTGGGCGGGCAGATCAGCACCTCGCCCAAGGATGCCGCCGCCAACAGCGAGCTGGTGATCACCATGCTGCCGGCCGCGGCCCATGTGCGCGGCGTGTACCTGAACGAGGACGGCGTGCTCGCCGGCATCCGCCCCGGCACGCCGGCGGTGGACTGTAGCACCATCGACCCGCAGACCGCCCGGGACGTGTCCAAGGCCGCGGCGGCCAAGGGCATCGACCTGGGTGATGCGCCGGTGTCCGGTGGCACCGGCGGCGCGGCGGCCGGCACCCTGACCTTCATGGTCGGCGCCAGCCCCGAACTGTTCGCCACGCTCAAGCCGGTGCTCGAACAGATGGGGCGCAACATCGTGCACTGCGGTGAGGTTGGCACTGGGCAGATCGCCAAGATCTGCAACAACCTGCTGCTGGGCATCTCGATGATCGGCGTGTCCGAGGCGATGGCCCTGGGCAACGCGCTGGGGATCGACACCCAGGTGCTGGCCGGCATCATCAACAGCTCGACGGGCCGTTGCTGGAGTTCGGATACCTACAACCCCTGGCCGGGCGTGATCGAGACCGCCCCGGCATCGCGCGGTTACACCGGTGGTTTCGGTGCGGAACTGATGCTCAAGGACCTGGGCCTGGCGACCGAGGCCGCGCGCCAGGCGCACCAGCCGGTGATCCTCGGCGCTGTGGCGCAGCAGCTGTACCAGGCCATGAGCTTGCGAGGCGAGGGCGGCAAGGATTTCTCGGCGATCGTCGAGGGGTATCGCAAGAAGGATTGATACGCGAGTGGGCTTGATCGCGGGCTGGATGGCCTTTCCCCTGTAACTGCGCACCAGGGGGAGGGCGCCGGTTCCGCGATTTTTTTTGCCCGCTGCACGCGGCTCAGTCGGGTAGCAGGCGATCGCGGCTGTTGGACAAGTGCAGGCAGATCGCCGCTCTGGCCGCTTCCGGGTCCTGTCGGCGGATGGCGTTGAGAATCGCCTCGTGCTCCAGGTTGGCCAGATAGGCATGCCCCGCCAGGTTGGCCCCGGCGCGCTCGGCCTGGGCCATGCGCTTGCGCGGGATCAGGCCATCACCCAGTTGCGCCATCATCTCGCTGAAATACAGGTTGCCGGTGGCCTCGGCGATCAGCAGGTGGAAGCGCCGGTCGGCTTCGATGCAGCTGTCACCGGCGGCGGCCAGGTCCTGGTAGTCGTCCAGGGCCTGGCGCATCTGCGCCAGTTGCCGGTCGTTGCGGCGCAGGGCTGCCAGCGCGGCGGCCTGGCCCTCCAGGCCGATGCGCAGCTCCAGCAGGTCGCGCACGCTGGCCGCGTTCTCGGGGCCTACGCGCAGGCCGGAACGGGCCTGGCGTTCGATGACGAACGTACCGATCCCGTGACGTGCCTGCACCAGGCCCGCAGCCTGCAGCTTCGACAGCGCCTCGCGGACCACGGTGCGACTGACGCCATACTCGCGCACCAAGGTGTTTTCTGAGGGCAGCTTGTCGCCCGGCTTGAAAGTGCCCAGCAGCAATTGCTGGGTGAGGCTCGAGACCAGGTCGTGGGCGCGGCTGTGGGAGCGGGGCATGGGATGGGCTCGAAGGTAGTACCTGTGGGAGCGGCGGCTCGCCGCTGCGACGTGTTCAGCGAAAGGACTCGGCTGAACGCCCTCACATTACTTGTATGACAAGTTATCCACAAAGATTTTTTTCATCCTGAAATTCACCCTCCCATTGCCTTGGGTAATCGACCTGATAAAAGCATTTAGCCGATTTTTACCCGTTTAAACGCTTGTATTTTGCTTTTTTCGCTCAATTTTCAACTTGTCGTACAACTCCGTCGGGAATATGCTCATTTCCACCTGGATGTCAGACAACTGCCTCGTCTACCACCAGCACCCTCAATAAAAACAATGACTGGGAGATATCCCGTGAACGACACCCCCCCTGCGTCTGCCTTGCCCGGCGGCGATGCGCTGGCCAGCGCCGTGGCCAAGGTCAAGCGCCATGTCCTGCCGCTGTTCGTCATCATGTTCGTGGTCAACTACCTGGACCGCGTCAATATCGGCTTCGTCCGCCCACACCTTGAAAGCGACCTGGGCATCAGCGCCGCCGCCTATGGTTTCGGTGCCGGTCTGTTCTTCATCGGCTATGCGTTGTTCGAGGTGCCGTCGAACATGCTGCTGCAACGGGTTGGGGCCCGTCTATGGCTGACCCGCATCATGTTCACCTGGGGCCTGGTCGCCACCGCCATGGCCTTCGTGCAGAACGAAACCCAGTTCTACGTGCTGCGTTTTCTGCTCGGGGTCGCCGAAGCCGGCTTCTTCCCCGGAGTGATCTACTACTTCACCCGCTGGCTGCCCGCCGCTGAACGTGGCAAGGCGATCGCCATCTTTCTCAGCGGCTCGGCCCTGGCCTCGCTGATCTCCGGGCCACTGGCCGGCGCGCTGATGCAGATCCAGGGCATGGGCCTGCACGGCTGGCAATGGATGCTGTTCATCGAGGGCATGGCCTCGGTGATCCTGTGCTTCTTCGTGTTCTTCTGGCTCGACTCCCGCCCGCAGGATGCCAAGTGGCTGAGCCAGGCCGAGCAGCATGCGCTGGTCGAAGCCATCGACCGCGAGCAGCGCGAGCGAGAGGCGGGCGGGGTGATCAAGACCTCGGCCTGGCGCCTGCTCAAGGACCGCCAGATCCTGCTGTTCTGCCTGATCTACTTCTGCATCCAGTTGACCATCTACGCCGCGACCTTTTGGCTGCCGAGCATCATCAAGCGCATGGGCGAGCTGAACGACTTGCAGGTCGGCTTCTTCAACTCGATCCCCTGGCTGATCTCGATCCTGGCGATGTACGCGTTCGCCGCCGGGGCCGCACGATGGAGATTCCAGCAGGCCTGGGTCGCCGCCGCGCTGGTGGTGGCCGCCATCGGCATGTTCATGTCGACCACGGGCGGGCCGGTGTTCGCCTTCGTTTCGGTGTGCTTCGCCGCCATCGGCTTCAAGGCCGCCTCGTCGCTGTTCTGGCCGATTCCGCAGGGGTACCTGGATGCGCGCATCGCTGCGGCGGTGATCGCACTGATCAACTCGGTGGGCAACCTTGGCGGCTTCGTTGCGCCCACTACCTTCGGCCTGCTCGAGCAGCAGACTGGCTCGATCCAGGGCGGGCTGTATGGCCTGGCGGTGACCTCGGTGCTGGCCGCCATCGCCGTGTTCTTCGTCCGCACCCGTGCCAAGGGTGCCCCTATCCCTGACCTCAAGGCTCCATCGGCCTTGGGCCAATCCCATTGAACGCCTGCCAGACAAGGACAATGACCATGCAGACGACACCTCACTCCTCGACCCCGGTCGTCACCGACCTGCGCGTGATCCCGGTGGCCGGCCACGACAGCATGCTGCTCAACCTGAGCGGCGCCCACGGCCCGTTTTTCACCCGCAACATCGTGGTACTGCGCGACAGCGCCGGCAACACGGGCCTGGGCGAAGTGCCTGGCGGCGAGAACATCCGCCAGACCCTCGAAGACAGCCGCAGCCTGGTGGTCGGCCAGCCGATCGGCCATTACCAGCGCGTGCTCAATGCCATGCGCCAGACCTTCGCCAACCGCGATGCTGGCGGGCGCGGGCTGCAGACCTTCGACCTGCGTATCACCGTGCATGCAGTGACCGCCATCGAGTCGGCCCTGCTCGACCTGCTCGGCCAGCACCTGAATGTGCCGATGGCAGCGCTGCTAGGTGAAGGCCAGCAGCGCGAGTCGGTGAAGATGCTCGGCTACCTGTTCTACATCGGCGATCGCACCCGCACCGACCTGGCCTACCGCAACGAAGCCGAGGCCGACGACGCTTGGCTGCGCTTGCGCCACGAGCAAGCCCTGACGCCCGAGGCGGTGGTGCGCCTGGCCGAGGCCGCCAAGGCCCGTTACGGTTTCAACGACTTCAAGCTCAAGGGTGGCGTGCTGCGTGGCGAGGAGGAGATGGAGGCTGTCACTGCGCTGGCCGAGCGTTTCCCCGAAGCGCGCATCACCCTCGACCCCAACGGTGCCTGGTCGTTGAAGGAGGCCATTGCCCTGTGCCGCGACAAGCACGATGTGCTGGCCTACGCCGAGGATCCGTGCGGCGCGGAGAATGGTTATTCCGGCCGCGAAGTGATGGCTGAGTTCCGCCGCGCCACCGGCCTGCCCACCGCCACCAACATGATCGCCACCGACTGGCGGCAGATGGGCCACGCTATCCAGTCGCAGTCGGTGGACATCCCGTTGGCCGACCCGCATTTCTGGACCTTGCAGGGCTCGGTGCGGGTGGCGCAGATGTGCCATGACTGGGGCCTGACCTGGGGGTCGCACTCCAACAACCACTTCGATATTTCGCTGGCCATGTTCACCCAGGCGGCGGCTGCCGCGCCGGGCGAGATCACCGCCATCGACACCCACTGGATCTGGCAGGACGGCCAGCGTCTGACCCGCGAGCCGCTGCGTATCGTCGACGGCCATGTACGGGTGCCGACGCGGCCGGGGTTGGGCGTCGAACTGGATGAAGACCAACTGATGAAGGCCCATGAGTGCTACCGCAACATGGGCCTGGGCGCCCGGGATGACAGCGTGGCGATGCAGTTCCTGGTGCCGGGGTGGACCTTCGACAACAAACGGCCTTGCCTGGTGCGTTGAGGCGATTGACCCGCTCCTGTCCAGGAGCGGGTTTGCCCGCGAAAAGGCACTCGCGGTGCATCGCATCGATTTGACCCGCCTTCGCAAGTCCCGGTGTCGTGATCGAACAGCTTCATGGCGCGCTGGAACAATTTGCCCTGCACCCGCGCTGTTTGAATGAAGCCGATCTCGACGCCGCCGCTCGCCCAACCCGTGAACAACGTCAATAAAATCACTTGAGCCGCGTGCAACTCATTGTCCAGAAAGGAGATAGTTTTCGCCTACGCCTGCCCGTCCTTCCTTGTGTCAGCAAAAAGAGAACAAGATCAATGAACACCGTGGGAACTGATGGCAACCTTGCACAAGGTTTCAAGCCACGTCATGTAACGATGTTGTCCATCGCCGGCATCATCGGTGCAGGACTTTTCGTCGGCTCCGGACACGCCATCGCGGCTGCCGGGCCCGCCACCATCCTCTCCTATTTCGTCGCCGGCACGCTGGTCGTGCTGGTCATGCGCATGCTCGGCGAAATGGCCGTCGCCCATCCCGACACCGGATCGTTTTCCACCTACGCCGACCAGGCCATCGGCCGTTGGGCCGGCTACACCATCGGCTGGTTGTACTGGTGGTTCTGGGTGCTGGTCATTCCCATCGAAGCGTTGGCCGCAGGCCATGTGCTCAACGCCTGGTTCCCGCAGGTCGATAGCTGGATCTTTGCCCTCGCATCGGTATTGCTGCTGGCCTGCACCAACCTGTTCAGCGTGGCCAAGTACGGCGAGTTCGAGTTCTGGTTCGCGATCCTCAAAGTCACGGCGATCCTGGGCTTCATCGGCCTGGGTTTCGCCGCGCTGGTGGGGTGGTTGCCCAACCGTGAAGTCAGTGGCCTGAGCACCCTGATGAGCGAGCACGGCGGCTTCGCGCCCAAGGGCTGGTCGGCGGTGATCGGCGCCTTCATCACCGTGATGTTCAGCTTCATCGGTACGGAAGCGGTGACCATCGCCGCCTCCGAATCCAACGACCCTGCGCGCAACATCGCCAAGGCCACCCGCTCGGTGATCTGGAGGATCAGCACCTTCTACATCCTGTCGATCTTCGTGATCATCTCTGTGGTGCCGTGGAACGATCCGCAGCTTGCGGTGGTGGGCTCGTACCAGCGGGCGTTGGAGATCATGAACATCCCCAACGCATCGTTCATGGTCGACCTGGTGGTGCTGATCGCCGTGACCAGTTGCATGAACTCGTCGATCTACATCGCCTCGCGCATGATGTTTTCGCTGGCCAAGCGCGGCGACGCCCCGGCCATGCTCAAGCGCACCTCGAAGGTTGGCGTGCCGCGTGCGGCGGTGTTCGGCAGCACGCTGATCGGGGCGGCCATCGCCATCCTCAACTACTTTGCCCCCAAGGGCGTGTTCGAGTTCCTGCTCGCCAGTTCTGGCGCTATCGCCCTATTGGTGTACCTGGTGATCGCCATCTCGCAACTGCGCATGCGCCGGCGCCTGGAGCGCGAGAGCACGGAACTGAAGTTCCGCATGTGGCTGTTCCCCTGGCTGACCTGGGGAGTGATCGTGTTCATCAGCTGCGCGCTGGCAGTGATGATGTATACCGAGGAGCACCGCGCGGAAGTCAGCGCCACGCTGAGCCTGGCAATCCTCATCTCGTTCCTCGGCATCGTCACCACGCGCGGGCATGACCGCAAGGTAGCGGTGCGCTCGATGGGCTAGGCAGGGCGCGTGTAACAGTTTATGACGAGGGGCGCTTTTACCAGGCGCCCCTCTGTCGTTTACCACAGCGACCTCGGAGCGGTCCGACATCTTTAGGATGCACCCCTGGATAGGCTTCCTGGCTTCGAATCATGCCAGGAGCCCTTCGATGAAAGACCCACAGCAACATGACGACGCAACCACCGCCACTCCCGCCAGGGAGGAGCGCTTCGATGAGGTCGTGACCCTCATCCACTCGGCACGACAACGTTGCATGCAAGCCGTGAATACGCAGCTCATCGAGCTGTATTGGCAGGTCGGTGCCTACATCAGTCGCAAGATCGAGAATGCCGAATGGGGCGACGCCGTGGTCAGCCAACTGGCCGCCCACCTAGCGCGCACGCAGCCAGGGTTGCGTGGGTTCACACGACC
>NZ_JAYFUI010000106.1:0-14485 GCF_034961125.1 Pseudomonas machongensis
GGCCGGTGGTGATGAGCACACCCACCGTGGCCAGCGACAAGGCTGGCCACAGGGCCACGCGGAAACTCGCTACCCGCGTGCGCAGGCCGCCGTCGAGCAGGATCACGGCCAGCGCGAGGTTGCCCACCAGGTAGGCGGTCGGGTAGTTGTTGAAAATGATGCCGCCACCATCGACACCGGCGACCATGCCGACCGCGAGGATGATGACCAGGATAGGGATGCCCAGACGCGACGACAGAGAGCTGACCAGGATACTTGCGCCCACCAGCAGTGCGCCGATCAGGAACAGGCTGTTGATGGTGCTGGCATCCAAAGGCAGGTACTCCGGGATATCGCAGAAAGATGACTTGACTGGCAAGTCGCGTGCCAATCGATTCTAACCTGATGAATTGCCAGCATGTAAAGCGTTTCTGCAGATGTGCAAAAGGCACCGCGGTGGGTGCCTTTTGTTGTGCTGACTATGCGGGCCCTATCGCGGGCAAGCCCGCTCCCACAGATTCACCACAGGCATGAAGACTTGTGCAGTACCTGTGGGAGCGGGCTTGCCCGCGAAGAGGCCGGTGCAGGATTACGCCTGCTTCACCTCACGCATCGGCTTGCCCTTCACCGGCGCACCGTTGGCCTTGTAGTACTTGGCCGTGCTGCGTGGCAGTGGCTTGCGTCCACGGATCTTGTCGGAGATTTTCTCGGCGATCATGATCGTGGTGGCGTTGAGGTTGCCGGTGATGATGATCGGCATGATCGACGCATCGACCACGCGCAGGCCTTGCATGCCATGCACGCGGCCTTCGCCATCGACCACCGCCATGTCGTCGGTGCCCATCTTGCACGAGCAGGACGGGTGGAACGCGGTTTCGGCGTGCTCGCGGATGAATTTGTCCAGCTCTTCATCGGTCTGCACGTGCGCGCCCGGGCTGATTTCGCGACCGCGATACGGGTCCAGCGCCGGCTGGGCCATGATCTCGCGGGTCAGGCGGATGCCGTCGCGGAATTCCTGCCAGTCCTGTTCGGTGGCCATGTAGTTGAACAGGATGCTCGGGTGCTGGCGCGGATCCTTGGACTTGGCCTGGATGCGGCCACGGCTTGGCGAACGCATCGAACCCATGTGCGCCTGGAAGCCGTGTTCCTTCACGCCGTTGGAGCCGTTGTAATTGATCGCCACCGGCAGGAAGTGGTACTGGATGTTCGGCCATTCGAACTCAGGACGGGTGCGGATGAAGCCACCGGCCTCGAACTGGTTGCTGGCGCCGATGCCGGTGCCGTTGAACAGCCACTCGGCACCGATGGCCGGCTGGTTCCACCACAGCAGCGATGGGTACAGCGACACCGGCTGGGTGCAGGCGTACTGCAGATACAGTTCCAGGTGGTCCTGCAGGTTCTCGCCGACGCCCGGCAGGTCGTGGACCACCGGAATGTCGAGGCTCTCCAGCAGGGCGCGCGGGCCGACACCGGAGCGCTGCAGCAACTGCGGCGAAGCGATGGCGCCGGAGCTGACGATGACTTCCTTGCGGGCACGAGCTTCGACGCGCTCTTCGCTGTCACCGACCAGATAGGTCACACCCACGGCGCGCTTGCCTTCGAAGAGTACGCGATCGCTCAGGGCGTGGGTGACGATGGTCAGGTTAGGGCGCTTCTTGGCCTGGTCCAGGTAGCCACGGGCGGTGCTGGAGCGACGACCATTCTTGGTCACCGAACGGTCCATCGGACCGAAGCCTTCCTGCTGGTAGCCGTTGAGGTCTTCGGTGCGTGGGTAACCGGCCTGTACACCGGCTTCGACCATGGCATGGAACAGTGGGTTGTTGCCAGCTTTTGGCGTGGCAACGCTGACCGGGCCGTCGCCACCGTGGTAGTCGTTCGGGCCGATGTCGCGGGTTTCGGCCTTGCGGAAGTACGGAAGGCAGTCGAGGTAGGTCCAGTCTTCCAGGCCTGGCAGTTTAGCCCAGCCGTCGAAGTCCATGGCGTTACCACGGATGTAGCACATGCCGTTGATCAGCGAGGAGCCACCCAGGCCCTTGCCGCGGCCACATTCCATGCGGCGGCCATCCATGTGTGGCTCAGGGTCGGTCTCGTAGGCCCAGTTGTAGCGGCGGCCTTGCAGTGGGAAGGCCAGGGCCGCCGGCATCTGGGTGCGGAAATCGAAGCGGTAGTCGGGGCCGCCGGCTTCCAGCAGCAGCACCGAGACGTTGGCGTCTTCGGTCAGGCGGGTGGCCAGGGTGTTACCGGCCGAACCGGCACCGACGATGATGTAATCGAATTCTTGGGACATGCAAAGTACCCTCGTTGGCAGTGTTCAGGGAGCGGGAGCGCCCGTGCGCAATGTCACGGGCGTGGCCAGACCGGTCTTAGAAGACCGAGTTGTAGCCGCCCAGCTCGACCTGCACCGACTTGATGCGAGTGTATTGAGCCAGCGAGCTGACGCCGTTTTCACGGCCGACGCCCGACTGCTTGTAGCCGCCAACCGGCATCTCGGCTGGCGATTCACCCCAGGCGTTGATCCAGCAGATACCGGCTTCGAGCTTGTGGATGATGCGGTGTGCGCGGGTGATGTCGTTGGTGCATACGCCCGCAGCCAGGCCGTACTCGGTGTCGTTGGCGCGGCGGATGACTTCTTCTTCGGTTTCGTAGGTGAGGATGCTCATCACCGGGCCGAAGATCTCTTCCTTGACGATGGTCATGTCGTCGCGGCAGTCGGTGAACACGGTCGGGGCGACGAAGGCGCCCTTGGCGAACGCGCCTTCGGTCAGACGCTCACCGCCGCACAGCACGCGGGCGCCTTCTTCCTTGCCCTTGGCGATGTAGCCCAGGACGCTTTCCATGTGCGCGAAGCTGACCAGCGGACCGAAGTTGGTGTTCTCGTCTTCCGGGTTGCCGATGCGGATGCGGGCGACGCGTTCGGCGATCTTGGCTTCGAAGGCGGCTTTCATCGCTGCCGGAACGAACACGCGGGTGCCGTTGGTGCAGACCTGACCGGAGCTGTAGAAGTTGGCCATCATGGCGATGTCGGCGGCCTTGTCCAGGTCGGCGTCGTCGCAGATGATCAGCGGCGACTTGCCACCCAGTTCCATGGTCACTTCCTTGAGCGAGGAGCTCGAAGCGCTGGCCATGACTTTCTTGCCGGTGGTGGTGCCGCCGGTGAAGGAGACTTTCTCGATGCGCGGGTGCTCGGTCAGCAGGGTGCCGACTTCACGGCCGCTGCCGGTCAGGACGTTGAATACGCCATCCGGCAGACCGGCTTCGGTGAAGATCTCGGCCAGCTTCAGGGTGGTCAGCGAGGTGACTTCCGACGGCTTGAAGATCATCGCGTTGCCGGCGGCCAGGGCTGGCGCAGACTTCCACAGGGCGATCTGGATCGGGTAGTTCCACGCGCCGATACCGGCAGTCACGCCCAGTGGCTCGCGGCGGGTGTAGACGAAGGACGATTCGCGCAGCGGGATCTGCTCGCCTTCGATGGCCGGGATCAGGCCTGCGTAGTACTCCAGCACATCGGCACCGGTGACGATGTCGACGTAGCGGGTTTCGGAGTACGACTTGCCGGTATCCAGGGTTTCCAGCATGGCCAGCTCGTCGTTGCGCTCGCGCAGGATGTCGACGGCGCGGCGCAGGATGCGCGAACGCTGCATGGCGGTCATCGCGGCCCAGACTTTCTGGCCACGTTCGGCGCTCTCGACGGCGCGCTCGACGTCAGCCTCGGTCGCACGCTGGACGTGGGCAAGGACTTCGCCGGTGGCCGGGTTGATGGCTTCGAAGGTGGCATCGCTGCCAGCGTCGACATAACCACCATCGATGTAGAGTTTTTGCGTTCCGAAACGGGCCATAGAGTCCTCGCAAGTGCAGTGTGTGATTGGCTAGCCGCGTCGTGCTCCTGCCGGTTGGGCAGTCGCTGCGTGCGATCGTTCAGCCGCCTGGGGGTTGGTAGCCAGGTCGTGCTGCTTAGCCAGTTGTAGATCCATGTATTCGTAGGCGATCCGTATTGCCTGCTCGGTGTCGAACGCGTCGCCCGAGAGCGCACCACGCAGCCACAGGCCGTCGATCAGGGCCGCCAGCCCGCGAGCAGCCTTGCGTGCATGGTAGAGCGGCAAGACACGACGGAACTGGCAGCACAGGTTGGAGTAAAGGCGGTGATCGTTGATCCGCTGCAACCTGTGCAAGGACGGCTGGTGCATGCTGGCGGCCCAGAAGGCCAACCAGGTTTTCATTGCCGGGCCGCTGACCTGGCTTGCGTCGAAGTTGCCTTCGACGATCACTCTCAGGTGCGCCCGCGGGCTGTCGTCGGTGAGGGCTTGTCGGCGGGCGACGGTGCCTTCGCTCAACGCATTCATGAGGTAGCGCATGGTCGCTGCGATCAGGCCGTTCTTGTCCTGAAAGTAGTGACTGATGATGCCGTTCGACACACCGGCCAAACGGGCAATCAGCGCAATGCTGGCATCTCCCAGACCGACCTGGTCGACAGCCTGCAATGTGGCGTCGATCAACTGCTGGCGGCGGATGGGTTGCATACCGACCTTGGGCATCTTGCTATCTCCTCAGGCCTGCGAGCGGACAACACGCATCCGACTCGGCGAGGGCCAGTCTATTTTGTTTTGATTGAACGTTCAATCAATAAAGAATAAGCTCTGCGACAATTTGTGCCATTGACAGTCTTTCAGGCAGTCGAGAAGGCACGGATTGACACCCCAGGAAAACGTGTAACCCCCGGAATACAAGGCGTTGACGGGCAAGAACGGTGCATGAACAGATTCTGCCGAGTGGTCGATGACCGCGCGGACGACCCTTGGAGCGGGTCAGGCGAGCTGTGACCAATGCGCGCATCCAGTGAGGATGAAGGCGCTCAGGTGCAGTCCGCCGGTCTGTTTTTTTGCAGCGTTTCGATTCGGGATCACGGTTTCCAAGGTGCTTTTATAACACCTGACGCAGTGGAGCTATTGCACCAATTGCGCGGGAAATGACTGATTAGCCTCCACAGCCGTACTGCCCGGAGCATTCGTGCAATGAGTTCTGCCTCCCTGACAAAGCCCCCCGCCGAGAGGGTTCGGGTCAACCGCGTGGTGTTCCTCACCTCCGCGCTGCTGGTCCTCGCGTTGACTGCCTTGCTTATCGCTGTACCCGAAACTGCCGGCCAGGTGCTGGGCGTAGCCCAGAAGTGGCTGACGCGCACCTTCGGCTGGTACTACATGCTGGTGATCTGCGGTTACCTCGTGTTCGTCGTCTACCTGGCCTTCTCCGACTACGGCAAGCTCAAGCTGGGCGGCAAGGACGACCAGCCAGACTTCAGCTACGGCGCCTGGGCCGGCATGCTGTTCTCCTCCGGTATTGGCATTTCGCTGCTGTATTTCGGCGCATCCGAACCGCTGGACCACTACTTCAATCCGCCGGAAGGCACCCCTGCCAGCCTCGAGGCTGCGCGCCAGGGCCTGCAACTGACCTTCCTGCACTGGGGCCTGCACGGCTGGGCGATCTACGCCTTGGTGGGTCTGGCCGTGGGCTACTTCGCCTACCGCCACAACCAGCCGCTGGCGCTGCGTTCGGCGCTGTACCCGCTGGTCGGTGAGCGCTGGGTCAAGGGCGCGGCCGGTAATGCCGTGGACATCTTCGGCATGTTCGTCACCCTGCTGGGCCTGGTGACCAACCTCGGTATCGGCTCGATGCAGGTCTCCTCGGGCCTGGAGTACCTGTTCGGCATGGACCACAGCAAGACCAACCTGCTGGTGGTCATTCTGGTGATGGCCGGTGTGGCCACCGTAGCCGCGGTCTCGGGTGTGGAAAACGGCATTCGCCGCCTGTCCAACCTCAACATCATGCTGTTCAGCGGGCTGTTGATCTTCGTCCTGCTCGGCGGCAATACCCTGCACCTGCTCAACGGCTTCGTGCAGAACGTCGGCGACTACCTCAACGGCATCGTACTCAAGACCTTCGACCTGTATGTCTATGAAGGCGAGGCCGGCAAGTCCGAGCGCTGGCTGGGCCTGTGGACCGTGTTCTACTGGGCCTGGTGGATCTCCTGGGGTCCGTTCGTGGGCATGTTCATCGCCCGTATCTCCAAGGGCCGTACCGTGCGCCAGCTGGTCAGCGGCGTGCTGCTGATCCCGCTGGGCTTCACCCTGGCGTGGCTGTCGATCTTCGGCAACACCGCGCTGGACCTGGTGATCAACCAGGGCGCCGTTGAGCTGGGCAAGACAGCGCTGGAGCAGCCCTCGATGTCGATCTACCAGTTGCTGGAGTACTTCCCGGCGGCCAAGATCGTGATCGGTGTGGCGGTGTTCGTCGGCTTCGTGCTGTTCCTCACCCCGGCCGACTCGGGCGCGGTGATGATGGCCAACCTTTCGTGCAAAGGTGGCCAGGTCGACGAGGATGCGCCGCACTGGATGGTGGTGTTCTGGTCGGTGATCATCACCCTGGTAACCATCGGCCTGCTGTTCGCCGGCAACTTCGAAGCCATGCAGACCATGGTGGTGTTGGCCGGCCTGCCGTTCTCGGTGGTGCTGGTGCTGTTCATGTTCGGCCTGTACAAGGCGATGAAGCAGGATGTCGCGGTCGAGCAGGAGCGCGCGGAGCTGGCTGCCCGTGGCCGTCGCGGCTTCAGCGAGCGCCTCACGCAACTGGAGCTTGAGCCGACCCAGGCGGTGGTGCAGCGCTTCATGGACAAACAGGTCAGCCCGGCCCTCAAGGAGGCGGCGGAACAACTGCGCGCCCTGGGCTTCGAGGTGGAGACCCGTGTCGGTCAGTCGCGCAACATGATGGGCGTGCGGGTGATGATGGAAGAGGGCAACCCGTTCGTTTATGAAGTCAGCCTGGACGGCTACCTGGCGGCACCGAGCGAGGCGTCTGCCGGGGGTGAGCCAGAAGTGCGCCAGCGCTTCTACCGCGCCGAGGTGTACCTGCACAACGGCAGCCAGGAGTACGACCTGATGGGCTTCCTGCCTGAGCAGATCGTGCGCGATGTGCTCGATCAGTTCGAAAGCCACCGCCAGTTGCTGGGGCGTGTCTACAGCTGATCGCGTAGGCGGCGTATCGTTGTGAAAAGGGCTCTGTCGAATGACAGGGCCCTTTTTTCTTCAGTGGGCGATCACGTTGGGGCGGACCGCCGACTGCCGTTGCTCTTGGTCAACCGGTGCGCAAAAGCATTATGTACCCCCCAGTGATATCGACTGGCGCGGAGGCTTTGGCTTCATTTCACAACGAGCCTTGAGCATGTCTACTACCTCCGTGAGTCACCCACCCTACGACCTGTACAGCGCAGTCGCTGCGCAGTTCGCTAATCGACCGACCTTGCGCGAAGTGCTCGACCAGCAGGTCATGAAGATAATCGTCGAGCAGTATCCGCTGATCGCGATTCATCGCCCCGAGATGACTTCTGCACAGCCACTCTCGCTGCTTTGCTCCACCGCAGATGACACCTACCGCACTGAGTTGCTGATCGACCATCTGCTGCAGTTGGTGCTCGATGGCAAGCGCGTGGATTTCGCCAGCATGGGCGCTTATGCGCTGAGCCTGAATCCGTACCACCGCCTCTTCGCCATCAAGTCGCCTTTCGAAACCAGTGATGGGGACCTGATCAAGCCTGAGAAGCTGGTCGAACCCTTCGAGAAGATGCTGCCTCTGTTGCCCGACTACCTGCAGCAGGCGCAGATCGACTACTGGAATGGCGACGGCCAGGGTGACCGGGATCTCTGGTTGCAGCAGGTGCTGCGTGCCAGCCTGCTGCAAGGCCTGGACGAGGCTGACCTCGAGGAGGCCGAGCGCGCCTGCCTGCGCCAACTGCTGTTGGGGAACACTCGTAACGTCGAGGTGCAGGCCGTTCGCGTGCAGATGCACTTGGGCGACCGACAAAGCAGTGAACTGTTGCCCGGCTTACTGGTGACGACCCTCGACACGCCGCGTCCGTTGGTCTTGTGGTGCCAACCGGATGGGGAGGTGCGTAGCTTCGAGTCACTGAGTGCCTTTGGCCGAGGGCTGCAGCTGCAGATGGCGCGGCGTTGCGAGTTCGATCGTATGAGCTGGAGTGGTTTCACGTCGGAGGGCGATGCGTTCGCCCTGCAAAGCGGGTTGCTGCTGGAGATCCTCCTTGAGCGGCAGTCGCGTGTGCGCTGGGGGGCGCCTGATAGCATCGCCGAGCTGGAGCGCCGGGTCGATGGTGCCTTTGACCCCTCGCAGTTTTTTGCTCAGCGCAGCAATGTGCCTGCCAAGCCGGTTGCCCTGTCGCTACCTGCTGGGATTCGGAGGGCCGGGGCTGAGGGGCAGGCCACCTATTTGCAGGCCATGCTCGATCTGACGCTGTTGCAGGGGAGTGACGGTGGTGAGCGCGCCCTGGACGGCGTGGATGATCTGCATACCTATGCAGCCCGTCGTCTTCGCGAGGAAATGCTTGCCGATCATCCAGTCGATGCCAACTACTTTGCCGATGATCTGCTCCTGACCATCGACACCTTTGTCAGCGACGGTCATGGCCTGGGTTTTGGGCAAAAGATCGACAGCCGTACCGTGACCCTGACCGAGCTGGCCATCAGTCGGCTGGCTGCTTCGCAGGGTGGCGTGGTGACACACATCGCTCACCGTAATGAACAGTTGATCATGGACTGGATGAATATCGATTACATCCGTGAACTGGTCGCACGCGTCGATATCGGCGGTACCTACCCGACCTACGTCAACGACCTGCTCGCCGATGGCACCGACAACGCCGAACGTATCGCCCGTTTCGGTCGCCAATGGCGTATCACTTTGATGTTCGATGCCGCTCGGGCGGTGGTGGTCAATCGCCTGGATACCTTTGCCTATGGTGCAGTGGCCCGCTTCTGTCGCGATGGGGACGCGCAAGCGGCTGGGGTCAGGATTGCGCCCTTGGCTTTCAGGCGTTCGCCGACCTCGAAGAAAGTTGATCGGGTGCATGGGTTCTATGTCATTGAAATCGTCGAGTCCGGCCAGTGCGTGCTGTATTGCCCGATGTACACAGACGGCGCGGTCCATGTCTTCAAGGACGTCGATACCTTGATGGGGGCCATCCGCAAGCCTGGCAAGCTACAGAACCTCGCGCTGATGTGGATGGATCAGAACGAGCGTCCTGTCTACGACAATGGTGGATTCAATGAACCTCACCTGCCGCACTGGGTGTTCGACCCCTTCGGCCCATTGGATAAGCCTGATCCTGCTCAACTGGCGCTGGAATTCTGGGAGCAGGACATCGACGCACGGATGTTCGAGGCGCGGCATCAGGTGTTGGTCGAGCTGGCCGACCGTTCGGCGGTGAGCAACAGCGAGTTGCGGTGGGGGGTAGTGATTGCATTTGGCTGGGAGCTGCTCAATGCGGTGTTGCCAGTGCTGTCAGGGCCGGTGGTTTCGATCGCTTGGCTGTACATGGGCATCCGCAGCCTGGCCAGTGATGTACAGGGGCTCGGCAGTGACAGCGCGGGGGAACGAATCCAGGCCGTGATCGACCTTTTGAACAATACCTTGATGGCGTTGATTCATCTGCAGACCCCCAGAAACACGGTGTTGGCACCGCAGCGCGATTTTACGTCGCTCGTAGAACTGCCTGTGGCGCAGGACGTAGCGCTTCACGCGCTGCCGGAGCCTGAACGCAAACCTGCGGGGCTGGTGCGTGACTTGTACGGCACCACGCAGACACACCTGGATTTTTCGTGGCGTGGGGCTGGTGGCCTCAACGGTCTTTCGGCTTCTCAACGCAGTCGCGTGCGTGAATTGGCGGTCGAGGTATCGCTGGCTGGGCATGTGCCCGACAAACAAGGCGCAATGGCAGGCTTAACGGCGGTCGACGGCAAGTACTATGTCAAGCTGGCGCAAGATGTCTATCAGGTCATTCTCCATGAAGGGGTGATGAGAATTGTGGGCACTGATCTAACTTTAGGGCCTTGTCTATATAACGATAATGGCACCTGGCGCATCGATACACTATTCCGGGGGGGCAGTGGGCGCAGCGCTGCGCAGGAACGGCTGCGCCAGAAGATTGCCGCTACGATCCAAAAGTCGCTGGAAGAGGTGGAGCATCATTTGCTTGAGGCAAACAAGCCGATTCCTGAGTACCTGAGACAGAACAGCCAGATCGAGGAGCTGCGGACCAAGATCGTGAAGCTGGAGGAAACACTGAACCAACCTCCTCCCACGAACCCGGATGACCTCTCCCGGTTCAAGACGTTGACCGAACTGTACACAGCAAAGCGCGATGAGCTAATGCGCGCGATGCGTGACCTGCGCCGGCAGCGTGTCGAGCTGGTCTACTCGATGTTCGAGCACCAAGCCAGCGCGCAGCGGAGCATTGTCGAGCTGCTGGATAACCCCAACTATACGCGCACAACCGCCCATGGCAGGGACCTGCGACAAGCCCTTTCGAATGCACGTCACGACTTGATTGGCTATGGCGTATTCCTTCTGAATGAAGCGGTGGCTGTGGGTAGTTTCCGCGAGTATGACCAGATCGTCCGCAGCCTGAGCGGAGCTACGCCAGAAAACCGCGCGGTTCTCTACGCCAAGTGTCGAGAGCTGCTCGAGGGCATGGTCCTGGACCAACCAAGGATCATGGAGGTCTCAAGCCAAATGGATCATGTGCTGGCGGTCAGCGATATTGACATGGAAATCCAATCGAGCACCGGCTTGGTCAGCGTTGCCCAGGTCATCGCCGCGCGCAAGACTTCTACGGTCATGATTCGCTTCTTCCAGGCGATGAGCCTGGTGGAACTCGCACTGCGCTTCGAAGAGGGTGCCGCCAGCCAGCATTACACGATCTTCCGCGACGCGATTGCCAGCTACCGTTTGCGTGTAGCCGCAAACGCCCACCATCTGTCGATGTTCTGCGAACTGCCGATCCTTGAGCGTATCGAGGTGCTGCAAGGTGCCTGGGATGAATATCTGGCGGCGATTCTCAACTGCGACCGCATCAGCAAGCTAGGCAGCGGGCTGGTCGATACCCAGCGCCTTGCCGCCTACAGAGAGCAGATGGTGGGTCTGAAGAAGATGGCAGGCGACGCGCTGGTCGAGGCCATGCGTGAGCAGGCTTCCGGACAAGCCCAGGCCTCGCGCCGTATGGTTTATCCACTGTGGGCGCTGCAAGTGGCGCGTACCCTTGCAGGGCAGACAGTGCTAGGTACAGAGGTGATGGTTGATGGGCGGGCTCAGTTGCAGGTCAAGGGCGCGTTCAGCTCCAAGATTCAGCACCGGTTTCAAAAGGTAGGCGGGGCTTGGTTGGAAGAGGTCGCGAGCACGGAACCTGAGTCGCAGTCGCGGACCTCGACGCCGGAATTCGAGAAGAAAAGCCGTGAACTGGCCGAAGGCATATTGGCGCAAAACGAGAGCGTCATCGAGCAGGCCAAGGCATTGGTAAGCAATGACGCGCAGGACAGCGGGTTGATCTCGATGCTTGATGCGCAGATCGCTGAAGTGCTGAAGTTGCGCGAACAGCTGGCGGACGCGGATAGCACCGACAGCCTGTTGGGGCGCCTGGATGACGCGGTGATCCGGTTGCGCGAGCAGAAGCGCGAATGCCTGGTCGAGCTTTATACCAAGACGCGCTATCCCGGTGCCCGGGGTCTGAGCTTCCTCCATCAGCAAGGCTTGATCACGGTTGAGTACGTGGGGCCGCGCAAGCAGGTTTCAGATGGCTATCTGGATGAATACCGCATCAACCTGCTCAAGTCGTCCGGCGACAGCAAAGGCCGACCCCTGTGGGCCGCGCACTTCCACTTCGCCGACTCACAGGCGGCGCCCACAGCATTCGGCAAAGGCCATCTGAAGCTCTGGAGCCAGCGCAAGATGGGCTACAGGGAGCAGATGAGGGCTGCGAGCGAGGGGCAGGTGCTGAGCATCTACCGGGGCAACCTGACCTACGCCCAGGCCAAGGACATCATTCCCTTCAACAGCCTGTAGGCGCTCTGAACGGCCAAGCGATCAACGGTTGCTGTAGCGACCGTTGCGACCGTGCGCCGACATGGCCTGGTTGCTGCGTTCGGCGATCATCTGGCGCAGTTCGATCAACTCGATGCCTTGGCGCTTGAGCCCGGGCATCTCTCGTTCGAGCACTTCGAGAGTCTGCGGGTAGGGATGGCCGATCAGCACCACTGAACCTTGCTTGCGTGCAAGCTCGATGCCTTGGCGCAATTGGCCGGCGATGGCTTCGGTTGTTCGTACGTCATCCAGAAACACATCCCGCGAGACGTGCGCCAATCCGATCGCCTGGGCCTCGGCCGCCGCCACCGTGGCGGCGCTGGTGCGGCTGTCGACGAAGAACAGCTCGCGGCCCTGCAGGTTACCCATCAACCAGGCCATGGCGTCGCGCTGTGCGGTCATGCGGCTGCCCATGTGGTTGTTGATGCCTGCGGCGAAGGGCACCTTGAGCAGCGCGGCGTCGAGGCGTCGTGCCAGCTCCTCGATGGGTAGCCCCGGATGCCAGGCATAGGGCCCGGTGGCCGGGTCCATGGGCATGTGCAGGATCACCGTGCGCCCGGCCTTGTGGGCCTGGCGGGCGAAGTCGGTGGCGTGCGGGGTGTCGGGCATGATCGCCATGGTGACAGGCCCGGGTAGGGCGAGGGTGCGACTGTCGCGCTCGCTGCTCTGGCCCAGGTCGTCGATGATGATGCTCATGTAGGCCTTGGCCGGTGCCGCATGCGCGGTACCGGCCAGCAGGCAGAACAGCGTGAACAGCAGAAAACGCATGGTGGTTATCAATCACCCTTGGTGATGTTCAGGCCCTTGAGCAGGCTGAGCGCCTGGCTCAGCTGGAAGTCGTTGTCCTGCGGGCGCTCGGTACGCTTGCTGCTGCCGGTCGGACGATCGGCGCCACCATTGCCGTTGCCCAGGTGACCCTGCAGGTCGGCTTCCTTGAAGTTGTCCGTGTCGGCTTCGGCAGTGAGCTTGGCCTGGCGTACTTCGATGTCCGGCACGATACCCTGTGCCTGGATCGAGCGTCCGTTGGGGGTGAAGTACAGCGCGGTGGTGAGCTTCAGTGCGCGGTCGTTGGCCAGTGGCAGCACGGTCTGTACCGAGCCCTTGCCGAAGCTGTCGGTGCCCATCAGCACGCCGCGTTTCTGGTCCTGCAGGGCACCGGCGACAATCTCCGAAGCCGAGGCGCTGCCGCCGTTGATCAGCACCACCAGCGGTACGCCTTCGCTGGCGTCGGCCGGGTCGGCGGAGAAGCGCAGCTCGGAGTTGGCGATACGGCCCTTGGTGTAGACGATCAGGCCTTTGGTGAGGAAGTGGTCGGCCACTTCCACCGCCGACTGCAGGACGCCGCCGGGGTTGTTGCGCAGGTCCAGCACCAGGCCGCGCAGCTTCTTGCCGTTATCCTTGCGCAGCTTGGCCAGCGCCTTGCCGACTTCTTCGCCGGTCTTGACCTGGAACTGGGTGATACGGATATAGCCGTAGTCGTTCTCGAGCAACTGGCTCTTC
Organism: Pseudomonas machongensis; assembly: GCF_034961125.1. Taxonomy (NCBI): domain Bacteria; kingdom Pseudomonadati; phylum Pseudomonadota; class Gammaproteobacteria; order Pseudomonadales; family Pseudomonadaceae; genus Pseudomonas; species Pseudomonas machongensis. Next base: position 13,393 of record NZ_JAYFUI010000106.1, read on the forward strand.
ACGCTCTTGACCTGGATGACCGCGCGGGCCAGCGTCACATCGAAGGGCGTGCCGCCGTCGCGTACCAGGGTCAGGGTTATCTTCTGGCCGATCTTGCCGCGCATCTTGTCGACGGCCTCGGTCATGGTCTGGCCGCGGGTCGGGGCGCCGTTGATCTTGACGATCAGGTCGCCCGCCTCGATGCCGGCGCGTGAGGCCGGAGTGTCGTCGATGGGCGAGACCACCTTGACGAAGCCGTCCTCCATGCCAACCTCGATGCCCAGGCCGCCGAATTCGCCGCTGGTGCTTTCCTGCAGCTCCTGGAAGTCTTCAGGGCCGAGGTAGGCCGAGTGCGGGTCAAGGTTGCTGAGCATGCCCTTGATGGCATTTTCCAGCAGGGTCTTGTCGTCCACCGGCTCGACATAGGCTGCCTTGATGCGGTCCATGACCTCGGCGAAGGTGCGCAGTTCGTCCAGCGGCAGCGGCGCCTTGGCCGTCACCTCGGTGGCCGGCACGGCAGCCGCCTTGGCGGGCTTGACCGGCTCTGCGGCGCTGGCCAGGGGCGCGCCGACGACCAGAGCTATGGTCAGGGCCAGCTGGGTGAGGCGAGACGAGTGCAGCATGTCGAACGAACTCCTGATCCTGTAGGTGCTCCCGTGGGAGCATCGGTGCGGCCCACCGTCGGGCCTGACCGTAAATGTTGCGGTGCCTAGCCTCGGCACCATTGCGCAGGGTCGGTGGGCCGGCCCTGCTGGCGAATCGCGAAGTACAAACCTGCGCTGTCCTGGCCGCCGCTGTCGCCGACGGTAGAAATGGCTTCCCCGGCCTTGACGATGTCGCCGGCGCTCTTGAGCAGGCTCTGGTTATGGCCGTACAGGCTCAGGTAGCCATTACCATGGTCGAGAATGACCAGAAGTCCAGCGCCGCGCAACCAGTCGGCGAACACCACGCGCCCGCCATGTACGGCGCGCACCTGAGTGCCGGCGCTGGCGCTGATCATCACACCGTCCCACTTGGCACGCGCATCACCGCCTCGCGTGTCGCCGAAGCGTGCCAGCAATCGACCATTGACTGGCCATGGAAGTTTTCCACGGGCGGCGGAAAATGCACCACC